>JABSQW010000088.1 GCA_013215605.1 Myxococcales bacterium | reverse complement strand
CTGACTCATGGGTCGGCGATCCTCCGGGGAGTTGGAACCCCGCTGGGTCTCTGGGGCTTCGTGGGCTTCCCAAACAGCGGATTCTACCCCGAAAATTCATTTTGTGGTATTTTTTCCCACGAGTAATCCGATAAAATGTAGAGGGGCAGGCACTGGGCCAGCCCTCTCAGCGGGCGCAACACCGGCTGGCCGCCCCGGCCGGCGCCCCAGCCTTCCACCGGGTCCGGGATGGAGAGAATCGAATCGATGGCCCCCGAGTCCACAGCCGTCTCCGCACCCCCGCGCTCCCTCGTCCGGGCGCTGCGCCGGGTACTCCGCCCGCTGGTTCGGCTGCTGCTCGCGCACCAGATCACCTACCCGTTCCTCGCGAACCTTCTCAAGACGGTGTACGTCGAGCTGGCCGAAAGCGAGCTCGCGATTCCCGACAAGCCCCAGACGATCAGCCGGCTGAGTCTGCTCACCGGGATCCACCGCAAGGACGTGAAGAGGCTGCGCGAAGAACCGCTCGACGACGCCGCCCCGCCGCCCGTGGTCTCCCTGGGCGCGCAGCTCGTGGCGCGTTGGACGGCGGTCGAGGAGTTCCTCGACGAGAACGACCACCCGCGGCCACTGGCACGTCTCCCGGGCTCGGCCCTGCAGCCGGGATTCGACGAGCTCGTTGCGTCGGTGAGCAAGGACATCCGGGCCCGCGCGGTGCTCGACGAGTGGCTGCGTCTCGGCATCGTCCACGTCGACGCCGACGACTGCGTGCGTCTCAACACCGAGGCCTTCGTCCCGGAGAGCGGTTTCGACGAGAAGGCCGACTTCTTCGGTCGAAATCTCCACGACCACGTCGCGACGCTGGCCCACAACCTGACGGGCGCCGGGCCTCCGCTCCTCGAACGCAGCGTCTACTACGACGAGCTCACGCCCGCGTCCGTCGACGAGCTCGCGCAGCTCGCGGAAGAGAAGGGGATGGAGGCGCTCCAGGCCTTGAACCGGCGCGCTCTCGCCCTGCAGAACCGCGACGCCGGCGACGCGGCCGCGCGCGAGCGCATGCATTTGGGTCTTTACTTCCATCGCGCCCAGGACGCCGGCGCGGACGACGACGAAGGGTCGAGCGGTGCCTAGAGCCCTCCATTGCGCGCTCTGCGTCGTCATGGCGGCGGGGATTCTCGGGGCGGCGTCTGTCGCATCGGCCGACCCGTGCGCGATTTCCGCGGACGAGATGGGCGCTCTCGCGTCCGTCGATCTCTCGGCTGGCGGCGGGATCGGCGGCACGGGCATCCTCGGGGACGACAGCGGCCTCGGGGGCACCGGTCTCGCGGCCGACGGGGACGACAGCGGCATCGGGGGCACCGGCCTCACGGCCGACGGGGACGACAGTGGCATCGGGGGCACCGGAATCTTCGGCACGGTGACGGCGTTCGGCAGCGTGTGCGTGAACGGCCTGCGCGTCCACTACGCGAATGATGCCGAGGTCGAGGTCAACGGGCGGCCAGCAGACGTCTCCGCGCTTGGCGTGGGACAGGTCGTCTGGATTCTCGCCGCGGAGCGCGACGGACGCCTCGAGACGGATCGCATCGCGGTGCACAGCGCGGTGGCGGGTCGAATCGAGGCCGTCGATGCCGCGCGCCGTCGGCTGCGCGTCGCCGGGTGGGACATCATCGTACCCGACGATTCGCGGCCCATCGTGCTCGGTGCCGGCCGACAGCGGGGCTTCGCGTCGCTGGCCGTCGGCCAGAGTGTCGACGGCAGCGGCTTGCCCGACGCCGATGGTGCGGTGGTGGCTTCGCGCGTGGTCGTCGGCGGCGAGGCTCTGGGCATCGGCGCGGCCCCGTTGCGCGTCGGCGATCTGGTCTCCAGCACCTCCGGGGTGGAGATGCTGTCCATCGAGGGCTACGTCGACCAACGCCTGGCGTCGGACCGGGTCCTCGTCGGTGGCCTCGAGGTCGACCTGTCGGGGCGCCCCGACCTCGCGGGTCGCGTCACCCGCGGCCAGCGGATTCGCGCTACGGGTCGACTCGCACCCGACGGTTCGCTGCGCGTCGAGTGGCGGCCGATCCGTGTGCCCCGACTGCCCGTCCACGAGCAGCCGGCGCTGATCCCCAGTGACTCGTCACCGCGAATCGACGATCGCGGGGTCATCCCCATCGACAAGCAGCCCGACGACAAAGGGCCGAAATCCATCAAGCCCTCGGTGCGGCCGGAGCGCGTCCGTCCTCCGCGCGGGAACGTGGCGCCGCATATCGACAAGCCGGAGCGGCCGGATTACCCCGTCATCGATCGACCGGAAAAGCCCGTAAAACCGGGCATCGACATCTTGATCGTTCCCCGCGGCGGTTAGCGATCGCGTTCGCATTCTTGGGCCGGCTCGCCTCCCGCTCCCCACAGGCCCCCGTCGCATCAGCGCACTTGGATCCGGTAGCTGATCTGGAGCCCGAGGCCGTAGTCGGGACTGCCCGGGGAGAGGCCCACCACCGCGTAGGGGCCGGCGCGAAGCTTCGGGGTGATGCGCCACGACGCGTACGGGAACAGCTCGTGGGAGTCCGCGCCGGTGCTCGACGACGCCTGCCAGAAGTCGTAGAGGAGTCCCAGACTGAAGGTGTCCGTGAGCTGCAGCCCGGCGCCCACCGACGTGAACCACGAGTTCTCCAGGTCGAACCCCCGCGATTGCACGACGAAGCGGTAGCCGACGGTCACCAGGGGAGTGACGGCGCCGAAGCGGTCGAACAGGTCCAGCTGCAGCGAATAGGCGGGCTCGCCGGTTCCGAGGGCCTGCTCTTTCGAGGCCGTGGGAACCTTGGCGCGGCCGGTCAGCTCGAACGCCGGAAAGACCGAGGTGGCCGGCGGGAAGAGCGCGTAGGTGCCCCGCACGATGATGTCGCCGATGCCGCCCCGACTGTCGAGCCCCCCTCCCGGCGATGCCACGAAGCCCTGCTCGGTGAGGATGCTGCCCGGTCCGCGAACGTGGAGTACGGGAACCGTGACTTTGAGCTCGACGAAGTCCGCGGGGTACGGAGTGAGAGCGAAGTCGTCGAACGAGTAGCCCACCGAGAACGGCACGTACCAGAGGTCCGTGCGAACGGTGTCGCTGTAGTCGCCGGTGCGAAAGTCGAAGCCGGTCGAGACGCTGAGCTCGCCGGCGAGCCACGCGGGCACCCGCGCGGCGGAAGGCGCGGCAGCCATCAGGGCGACGGCGATGCTGAATGCGAACGCGAGAAGACGTGACATGAGGGCGCGCGTGGAGCGTCGCCCGGAGTTTAGGGGGATTCGGGCGAATCGCGTAGCGGCGCGGCGCCGGGGTCTGTCGGGCGGTTCTGCGCCACCGCCCGACAGACCGGCGCGCGCCCCGGCCGGAGTCCGCCGGGGGCGACCAACTCGAGGCGCTTCGATCAGTAGCTGGCGATCACGGGGAAGCGGATCCGCGTCGACCTGCCACGCGTGTGCTGGACGACCTTCAGCGAGGTGACGGCCGAGGGCGCCAGGAAGACCGCGCTGCCGTCGACGCGCCCGCGCGCCCAGCACGACGCCTTGCCCACGAAATTGACGCCGCCGGCGAGGTCCGAGGCGCGCAGGTAGCGGAGGCCGTTGCCGGGCACGGAGGTGTCGGCGCGACCCACGACGTGGCCGTCCGAGTCGTAGGCCGTGCACCAGACGCCGACGCGCGTGTAGCCCTTGTTGGTGAAGACGAGCGCAGTGTCGGCGCTGTCGGTGTCGCGGTGGGTCGAGTCCTCGAGGTCGGCGAGCAGGTCGACCGACCCGCGATCGATGAGCGCGGCCGAGTCGACGGGGAGGCTCTGAGCAGCGGTCGAGCCGGCCAGACCGAAGCTGCAGACGGCGGCTAGAGAAGCCTGGAGGATTGCGAATTTCATGAGGGTTCCTCAGTCGTTGGGGGATCATGTCGGATCTTTCGATCCGGCCTTTCCAGTTGAGTGGGAATTTTTCCCACTCCATGAGTACAATACATGGGAAATATTCCCACGTCAATACTGGGGTGAAAATTGCCAGCGCAGCGCGCACCGCGATCGCGCAAGGGCGAGTGGAGCCCCCAGGGGGGGGCAGGCTGCGCCGGGTTTGCTCGCCGCTAGCTGGCGGCCGCGATGGGGCGGGAGCCGATCAGGGCGCTCACCGCGGACTCGATGCCGTCCACCGACAGGTGGAACATCGGGAAGATCTTCCGGATCGCGTTGGCGCTCTGGGTGCGGGTCCAGCGGTCGGGGGGTTCCGGGTTCACCCACGCCGTGCGGTGGAAGTGGTCCTGCAGCTTGTAGAGCCACTCGATGCCCGCCGTCTCGGTCTCGAGCCGGGGATTGATGTTGCCGCGCGCTCCCACGAGCTCGTGGGGGTGCATGGCGGCGTCGCCCACGATGACGAGCTTCCAGCGCTCGTCGTAGCGGCGCAGCAGATCGGCGGTGGGGATGGCGCTGTCCTGGAAGAGGAGGGCGTCCTCGTAGACGGTCTCGTACACACAGTTGTGGAAATAGAAGGGGTGAAACTCGCGCAGGCCACGCTCCTCGTGGAGCGCGGTCAACAGCCGACTCACCGGGCGGAAGAAGGGCTCCATCGTTCCGCCGACGTCCATGAGCAGAATCAGTCGCACGTTGTTGCGTCGCTCGGCGCGGAAGACGAAGTCGATCTCGCCGGCGTTCTTGCACGTCTTGTCGATGGTTTCGTCGAGATCGAGCTCGGACTGCGGTCCCGTGCGGGTGAGCTGACGGAGGCGCTTGAGCGCCACCTTCGTCTGGCGAAGGTCCATCGTGAGGTCCGTGCGGTAGTTCTTGTAGCGCCGGTCCTCGGCCACCTTCATGGCCGAGCGGTTCTTCGAAAATCCGCCTACGCGAATGCCGGTGGGGTGCTCGCCACTGTGACCGAAGGGGGATCGTCCGCCGGTCCCCACCCATTTGTCGCCACCGTCATGGCGCTCCGTCTGCTCTTCGAGGATCTCGAGGTAGCGGCGCATCAACTCGTCGCTCGTGAGCATCTCGAGGGCGGCGCGTTCCTCGTCGGTGAGCTCTTTGAAGTTCTTCGGGTCTTCGAGCCACTTCTGCAGCTCGTCGCTGATGGTGAGCTGTCCCTCGACCCCGTGGAACACCTGGGCGAAGGCGCGGTCGAAGGCGTCGAAGTACGTCTCGCTCTTGACGAGACAGGCCCTCGAGAGGTTGTAGAAGGACAGCAGGCTCGAGCTGTGCTGCCCCATGGCGAGGGCGCGCATCAGCATCATCCATTCCTGGATGGCGACGGGGACGCCTGCTTCGCGCAGTGTGTAGAAGAACTCGAGGAACACGTTCGATCCGACCCTTACTGATTGTACTTCGGACCGAGGTCACTCCACTGGCTCGGCATCGTGCCTCCACCACTCGCGTACTCGCCGAGGGCCTCGGTATCCTGCTCGTTCTTGAGCAGCGAGCCCACGAAGGGGATGTGGGCCTCGATCTGGGCGGATGTGATTCCCGAAGCCAGGAGTGCTGCGATCCAGTCGATCAGCTCCGACGTCGAGGGTTTCTTTCTCAGCTCGTTCTGCCCCCGCAGCCAGTAGAACTTCACGAGCACCTGGTCGAGCAGGGTGGCGTCCAGATTCGGGTGGTGGACGGCGACGATCTGATTCATCAACTCGCGGTCCGGGAAGTCGATGAAGTGGAAGATGCAGCGTCGCAGAAATGCGTCGGGGAGCTCCTTCTCGTTGTTCGACGTAATGATCACCACCGGACGGTGAGCGGCTACGATCTCGTCGCCCGTCTCCATCACGGTGAAGCGCATCTCGTCGATTTCGCGCAGGAGGTCGTTGGGGAATTCGACGTCGGCCTTGTCGATCTCGTCGATGAGCAGGACCTGTCGCTCCTTCGCCGCAAACACGCGGCCGAGGGGTCCGTACTTGATATAGCTGCGGATATCACCGACGTTGCCCTCGCCAAAGCGCGCGTCGTTGAGGCGCTGCAGGGTGTCGTAGACGTAGAGGCCCTCTTCGCCCTTGGACGTCGACTTGATGTACCACGACTCCATGGGCATCCCGAGCGCCTCGGAGATGTGGCGGGCGAGCAGGGTCTTGCCCGTGCCCGGTTCCCCCTTGATGAGCAGCGGGCGCTCGAGGGCGATGGCGCAGTTCACGGCCGACATGAGCGACTCGGACGCGATATAGCTCTCAGTACCCTGGAACCGATTGAACTCGTTGGACTCGGACATGCGGCTTCGGTTTCCTCTTCGCCTTCGAACGCCTGCGCGCGAGGCGAGATGCACTGATGAGTGCGAGATGGGGTGGCCGGTTCGGCCAAGCACGCCACCGGGGGCCCCGGGGCACCTTGCCAGCATAGTCCGGCTCGCGATCGGCCGCGACGGGCGCTCCTCGAGCCATGACATCGGCCCTCCGAAGTGGTTCCCTGGGTCGTATGGTCGCAAGCGGATCCGCCGCACGGGTCGTCTCGGCTCTACTCCTCGTCGCGGCCGGGTCGCAGTCCCTCGCGGCATCCGGACCCATCGTGGGTGTGAGTTGGTCGAACTTCCAGGAGGAGCGCTGGAAGACCGACGAGGCCACGCTTCGTGGCGGGCTCGAAGCCCGCGGGGCCCGCTACCTTTCGGCCGACGCCCAGAGTTCGAGCGAGAAGCAGATTTCGGACATCGAGGGTTTGATGGCTCGCGGCGCCGAGGTGCTGATCGTACTCGCCCACGACGCCGACGCGATCGCTCCCGCCATGGCGATGGCGCGCGCGGAAGGCGTTCCGATTCTCGCTTACGACCGCCTCATCGACAGTCCCGGTGTGTTCTACCTCTCGTTCGACAACCGCGAAGTGGGTCGCATCCAGGCGCGCGAGGTCCAGAAGCGCCGGCCGGAGGGCCGCTTCGTGTTCATCAAGGGCTCCTCCCAGGATCCAAACTCCGATTTCGTTCACGCCGGTCAGCTCGACGTCCTCGGCCCGGCCATCGACGCCGGACGCATCGAGGTGGTGGGCGAGCAGTACGTCGACGGCTGGCTCCCGGAAGTCGCCCAGCGAACCATGGAGCAGATCCTCACCGCGCAGGCGAACGAGGTCGACGCCGTGGTGTGTTCCAACGACGGCATGGCGGGCGGTGTGGTGGCAGCGCTCTCGGCCCAGGGGCTCACCGGGATCCCCGTCTCCGGTCAGGACGGCGACCACGCGGCGCTCAACCGCGTGGCGCGCGGCTCTCAGACCGTCAGCGTCTGGAAGGACGCGCGGGAGCTTGGCGAGCACGCGGCTCGAGTCGCCTTCGATCTCGCCCGCGGTACCGACCCGTCGGCCATCGCGGGGCGGACGAGCTACCGCACGCCGCGAGGCGTCTCCATCGACGCAATTCTGTTGACTCCTGTAGCCATCACGCGGGAGAACCTCGGCGTCGTGATCGACGCCGGGTGGGTGCCGCGCGCGACCGTCTGTCGGGGCGTGAGCGGCAACGCACCCGTTCCTGCCTGTCTCGTGAGACCGTGAGCCTCGCACAGAGATTGCGCGAGGCCGAGCTCGACCCGCGCCTGCTCGGCATGGGGATCGCCCTGGTTGCGATCTGGACGGTGCTCGACGCGACGACAGGCGGTGTCTTCCTCTCGGCCCGCAACCTCTACAACCTGGCGGTGCAGTCGAGTGTGGTCGGGATCATGGCCACGGGCATGGTCTTCGTCATCGTGGCGCGACACATCGATCTGTCGGTGGGATCGGTGCTCGGGTTTACGGGCATGGCGATGGCGGTGATGCAGACCGAGTGGCTCCCGGCCGACGCCGGGTGGAACTGGCCCGTATCGCTCGCCGCCGGCATCGCGCTGGGCACGGCCATCGGCGCGTGGCAGGGGTGGTGGGTGGCGTACCGCGGCGTGCCGGCGTTCGTCGTGACGCTCGCGGGTCTGCTGATGTTTCGCGGCGGTGCCTACCTGCTCACCGACGGCCGCACCGTCGCACCCCTCCACGCCACGTTCCAGCTAATCGGCGGCGGGCTCGAGGGATCGATCGGCACGACGTGGAGCTTCTTGCTCGGCGGGCTCGCGATCCTCGCGACACTCGCGTCGCGCGCGCTCAGGCGTCGCAGTCGTCGACGCCACGGGTTCGCCCCACTGCCGCTCTGGGCCGAGGTGGGGCGCTGCGCCGTGGCGGTCGCGATCATCGCGGGCTTCGTGATGGTGATGAACGCGTACACGCGGCCGCGCAGCGAGGTGGGGCGAGGGGTTCCGATCCCGGTGCTGATCCTGATCGCCACTGCGCTCGCGATGACGTTGCTCTCGCGCACTACCCGCTTTGGACGCTACGTCTTCGCGATGGGGGGCAATCCCGAGGCGGCGGCGCTGTCGGGGGTCGACGTGAAGCGCGTCACCGTGGGTGTCTTCGCCTGGATGGGGGGACTGGCCGCGCTGGCGGGTGCAGTCACGACAGCGCGCCTGGCCGCGGGGACGAACTCGATGGGAACGCTCGCCGAGCTCAGCACGATTGCGGCGGCCGTGATCGGTGGGACTTCGCTCGCAGGCGGTGTGGGGAGCGTGCCGGGGGCCATCCTCGGCGCGGTCATCATGCAGAGTCTCGAGAACGGCATGGTGCTTCTCGGGGTCTCGAGCGCACTTCGACAGGTGCTGATCGGAGCGGTACTGATCGGCGCCGTCTGGCTCGACTCGGCGATGCGCCGGCGCAGGACATCGACGTGACCGCGCCGCTCGTCGAGCTTCGCGGCGTCGAGAAGCGCTTCGGCGGCGTGTACGCGGTCACGGGCGTCGGGCTGGCGCTCTACGCCGGCGAGGTGGTGGGCGTGCTCGGTCACAATGGCGCGGGCAAGTCGACGCTCATGAAGGTGTTGTCCGGCGCGCTACCGCTCGACGCCGGCGAGATCCGGATCGACGGTCGACCGGTGTCGATCCAGAGTCCCCGCGACGCCCGCCGCCACGGCATCGAGACGCTCTACCAGACCCTCGCCCTCGCCGAAAACCTCGGCGCGGCGGCGAATCTCTTCCTGGGACGCGAGATCGTGACCCGACTCGGTACGCTCGACGATCACGCCATGGAGCGCGCCGCCCTCGAAGTGATCCGCCGACTGTCGCCGCATTTCGATGACGTGCGCACGCCGGTGCAAAATCTCTCGGGCGGTCAGCGACAGATGGTCGCGATCGCCCGCGCCATTCACTTCGACGCTCGCGTGCTGATCATGGACGAGCCCACGGCGGCGCTCGGTCCCGCCGAGTCGGGCGCCGTCGGCGCTCTCATCGCTCGGCTCAAGGCAGAGGGGCTCGGGATCTTCCTCGTGAGCCACGACCTCCACGATGTGTTCGAGATCTCGGACCGCGTCGCGGTACTCGCGAACGGCCGCCTCGTGGGCGTCCGGAACACGTCCGAAGTGACCCGCGAGCAGGTGCTCGAGATGATCATCGGCGGCGCCGACTCCGCCTAGCCGACCGGTGACCGGCGTCGCGAAGCGGATTGGCTCGCGGGGACTCCAGGCGTGGTTCGGAGGTCCCACGGTCCCACGCGAAGACCGCACGCCCGGGCGACCCCCTGAGGCGTTCTCGGGAAGACACCCCAGAGACTGGAGCGCGCTCCCAGCGTTCGTGCGGCTTGCCCGAAGCGCAGGGGTGGCCGATACGGGAACGGCGTGGGCCCTCGCGAACCATTCGAAGCGGGCCGCGCGGAGTGAACCCATGGCGGTGGACAGCGACATGCACGATGAGCCGAGCCGGATCCTCGCGGTGGCCGGTGAAGCCGTGGTGTGCGTCCAGGCGTCGGGCCGAATCACCTATGCGAACGCCGCTGTCGACTCCCTCCTCGGCTGGTCGCCCGACGCTCTCGTCGGCCGCGGCCACGAGGTCCTCGAGGCGCAGGTCGCAGCCACGGGGAACGATGCCGAGGTCGCCGATTCGCTGAGCTTCAGCGAGGCGGTCGCGGCAGCGCTCTCCGGGCGATCGGTTCACTGCGACGATCAGCGGCTCCGCTGCCGGGACGGCCGCCTGCTCGCGGTGGAGTCCTGCGCGACACCGCTATGCGTCGACGATCGGGTGACCAGCGCGGTCGTCACCTTCCACGACATCACGGCGCTGCGCCGACGCGAGCAGGAGCTCGCGGAGAGCGAGAACGTCTTCCGGGCCCTCATGGCCTCGCTCGAGCAGACGCCGGTCATTCTCCTCGACCGGAACACGACCATCCTGTCCACCTTCGTCGCCCCTACCGGAGCCGAACGTTACGGGCTGTATCGCGAGAGTGTCGACGGCACCCGACTGACGGACATGCTCCCCGAGGACCAGGCGCAGAACGCTCGCGACATCGTGGAGTTGGTCTTCGACACCGGCGAGAGTCAGCGCGCGGAGCAGACCGTGTCGCTCCCCACCGGCGAATACGTGTACGACGTTCACTACTCCCCGGTGTGCGGCCCGAACGGGAGGGTGCGCTCGGTACTCTCGCTGTCGCTCGACATCACCGACCGCGTCCGCGCCGAGGAACAGATTCGCTCCCTGGCGTTCTACGACAGCCTCACGGGCCTTCCGAACCGCCGCTTCTTCCTCGAACGACTCGAAGCCGCTCTCGACTCCGCGCGACGTCACGGCCGCCTGATGGCGCTTCTCTTCCTCGATCTCGATCACTTCAAACGCGTGAACGACACCCTCGGCCACAGCGCGGGCGACCGCCTGCTCGCACAGGTGGCAGAACGACTCCAGAGCTGTGTGCGCACGAGCGACGCCGTGGCGCGCACGAGCGCCAGCGAGGGCGATACGTCGGTCTCTCGGCTGGGCGGAGACGAGTTCACGCTGCTCCTGAGCGAGATCTCGACGGCGAACGACGCTGCCGCCGTAGCGGATCGCGTCGTCGATGCCCTGTCGACGCCGTTCAATCTCGATCGCCACGAGGTCTTCGCCAACCCGAGCATCGGCATCGCGGTCTTCCCCCACGACGCAGGGGACGCCGAGTCCCTGCTGCGAAACGCCGATGTCGCGATGTACTCGGCGAAGAGTCTCGGACGCAACTGCTACCGCTTCTACGCCGACTCGATGAACGAGACCGCGCTGCGCAACCTCTACCTCGACGGCCGTCTACGCGGCGCCCTCGACCGCGACGAGTTCCGACTCGTGTACCAGCCGGTGCGCGACGCGCGGACGGGCGACCTCATCGGTGCAGAGGCGCTGTTGCGCTGGGAGGATGGCGAGTCCGGTCTGGTGTCTCCGGCGGAGTTCATTCCGATCGCCGAGGACACGGGCACCATCCTTCAAATTGGCGAGTGGGTGCTGCAAACGGCCTGTGGGCAGTGGAGCGAGTGGCAGCGCCAGGGCTACGTGGTGCCGCGACTGGCCGTGAACCTCTCGGGCGTCCAGCTGAGACAGGACGACCTCGTCGACCGCATCGTCGAGATCCTCGAGGCTGCACAGCTCTCTCCCGGGAAGTTCGAGCTCGAGATCACCGAGAGCACGATCATGCAGGAGGACGCGTCGACGATCTCGGCGCTCAGCCGTCTCGCGGAGATGGGTATCGGCATCGCGCTCGACGACTTCGGCACGGGGTACTCGTCGCTCAGTTATCTGCGCCGCTTCCCGATCCACCGCGTGAAGATCGACCGCTCGTTCGTCGGCGGCATCGCGACGCATCCCGACGAAGCGGCGCTCACTTCGGCAATCATCGCGATGGCGCACAGCCTGCGGCTGTCGGTCGTCGCCGAGGGAGTCGAGACGCAGGAGCAGGCCATCTTCCTGTGCGACCACGGCTGCGACGAGTTGCAGGGGTATCTGTTCAGCCCGCCGATTCCGGCGGCGAAGTTCAGAGGCTACCTCGATCGCGAAAAACCCGACGAGGAAGCCGCGGACGAGCCCGCCTGATTCGCGCGGGTCAGTCGCGCGGTTCAGGCCAACGGGTCAGTCGATGGGGTCGTAGACGGGGTCGGTCCTGTCGCGCAGGCCGGACCGCATCCCTTCCGGAATCGGCCACCGATGCTTCTCGTCGTCGATGCGGGCCCACTCCGTCGTGCAGATTCGCCGCGCCACCTTCCACGGCCCGCCGTCGCGTTGTTCGAAGCGATCGATATAGCGGAAGCCGATGATGAGGCTACCGCCCGGACCGGCTCCCTCGGTGCGGTGGTGGGAGATTCCGTAGGTCTCAGCGCGCGCGGCGCGGTTCCCGGCGTCCCGCGGTGCTCCGAGCTCCACGAGGAGATTGCCCACGAAGTGCATCGTGAACGAGTAACGGGATACGACGCGGAACACCCACTCCAGGAACTCGTCGACGTTTCCGCTGAAAGAGCCGTGCTCGTCGGTGGCGTCGGGGTGGTAGCACGAGCGCACGAGCTCAGGGTCGACCCGGTCGATGCCGCGGCAGTAGCGGAGGACGACCTCCGCGATCTCCTGCTTGGCGAGCAGGTCGTCGATCTGGGTGTTGCGGTCGGCGTCGTTCATGTGGGGTCGGCTCCGGGGAACGGATCGGTGTCGGGTGGGCCCTTGAGCTCCACCACGTTCTCGTCGGGATCACGGATGTAGAGCGACGGTCCCGTGCCTCCGGCGCCGTAGCGCTGCTGCGTCGGCCCCGCCTCGACGCCGTGCTCCTCGAGCAGTGCGCGGATCTCGCCCTCGTCGAAGGGATCGAGGCGGACGCAGAAATGGTCCATGTTCCGGGCCTCGGCGCCCGCGGCGTCGCCTCCGGCTCGCCCCAAGGGCGAGGCAACGTCGACGAGATCGATGAGTGCGCGGCCCGCACGCAGTTGGTAGAGGCCAAGCTCCGCGATGCGTCGTTCCTCCTCGCATCCGAGAACGTCGCAGTAGAAGCGTGTCGAGCGCTCGACGTCGCCAACGCGCAGGACCACGTGGTCGAGTTCGGCGATGTGCAGCGGCATGGAGCGAGCATAACGCCTCGGCGAGGTGCCGGCGGCCGAACCTCCGGGAGTCGCCTACCGTTCGTGCGCAGCGGAGGCTTCGATGGACCCCGACGCAGAAGCGAGCCGGAGGCTCGATGAACTCGTGCGTTCGCTGGACGAGCGGCCGGACGGGCGAGCCGTGCTGGAGATTGCCCGCGCCGTTGATGCGGCCGGCGGCCGCGCGCTGCTCGTGGGAGGGGGCGTGCGGGACGCGCTGCTCGGCCTGCCGCCCGCCAAGGAATTCGATCTCGAGGTGTCGCGACTCTCACCGGAGGCGCTCGAAGGAGTGCTCCGCGCCTTCGGCGACGTGATCGTCGTGGGGCGGTCCTTCGGCGTGTTTCGCGTGAAGGGCATCGGCGTCGACGTGTCGCTGCCGCGTCGCGACAGCAAGTCGGGACCGGGGCACCGGGGGTTCGACGTCGCGGTCGACCCGTCGATGAGCTTCACCGAAGCGTCGCGGAGGCGCGACCTCCGGATGAATTCCATGGGTTTCGATCTGCTCACCAGAGAGCTGCTCGATCCCCACGACGGTCGCCGCGACATCGCCGAAGGCGTGCTGCGAGCTACCGATGCTCGGCGTTTCGCGGACGATCCGCTCCGCGCCCTGCGCGCCGCACAGATGTCGGCGCGCTTCGAGATGTCGGCCGACGCGGAGCTCTGCGCGCTGTGCGCCGAGCTCGATCTGTCGGAGCTGCCGGGCGAGCGTTGCTACGAGGAGTTTCGAAAGCTGCTGCTGAAGGCGCGGAAACCGTCGCGTGGCCTCGCGCTGCTGCACGACACCAGGCTCCTGCGGTTCTTTCCCGAAATCGCGGCGCTCGTGGGTGTGCCCCAGGATCCGACGTGGCACCCGGAAGGAGACGTCTGGGTACACACGCTGATGGTGGTCGACGTCGCGGCAGGTCTCTGCACCGGTAACGAGCGCGACGACGCGATTCTGATGTTCGGTGCGCTCTGCCACGACTTCGGGAAGCCGCTCACGACGGAACACGTCGACGGTCGGATCCGTTCGCGCGCCCACGATCGCGAGGGGATCGCGCCCACCCTGCGCTTTCTCGAGCGACTGCGCGCGCCCTCGGCCCTCGCCGCTGCCGTCGCGGCGACGGTTCACTACCACCTGGCGCCGGCGCTCCTCGAGAAGGGCGGGGCCACCGAGAAGGCCTACCGGCGCCTCGCCCGCAAGCTCGAGTCCGCCGGCGTCACGATGGAACTGCTGTGTCGCGTCGCGCGCGCCGACCACCTGGGTCGCACCACCGGGGAGGCCCTGGCGGGCCGATTTCCCGCCGGCGACCAGTTTCTCGAGAAAGCCGCCACCCTGCGCGTCACTCACGCGGCCGAGCCGGACGTGGTCAAGGGCCGCCACCTCATCGCGCGGGGCCTCGCTCCCGGGCCCCAATTCACCGAGATCCTGAACGCCTGCCGAGACCACCAATACGAAACCGGCGGTACCAACCCCCAAACCATCCTGGACACCGTCCTTCCCCAGCTTGGGGCAGGGGATGACGAGTTGGGGAGGAACGTCCCCAAGTCTCCCAAGTTATGATGGGGATGATGGGGAGCGAGGAGATCTGGATTGACGTCTGTGTTCGATTTGATGCGGGAGTATGCGGAGGAGAAGCCTGAGAAGCTTGCGTTGATCTCGGAGCAGGACGGGACGCGGACGTTCGGTGCGCTCGTCGAGAACGGCGGGAAGATCGCGCACGCGTTCGCCCACGAGTTGGGCCTGCCGGTGGGCGAGCGCAGCTGCATCTGGATGTGGAACCGGCCCGAGTTCGTCGAGGTGCATCAGGCTGCTACGGCGGTCGGGCTTCCGGCCGTTCTCGCGAACCCGGAGTGGGCCGACGCTGAAATGGAATTCGTGTTGCGGCACTCGCGCGCGCGCTTCATCGTGTGCGAGCCCGACCTCGCCGAGCGCGCCCTCGCACTGACACAGCACATCGACACCCTGGAGCACGTCATCACGCTCGGCGACCGCGTCCCCGAGGGCGCGCTCAGCCTCGAGGCCCTGCGCGACGCCGCGCCCGCTGACGCCGGGGCGAAGCTCCCAGCCGTTCCCGATGCCGTCCCCGGGCACCTGATGTACACATCGGGCACCACGACGGGCCGCCCGAAGGCCGTCCAGTTCGCGCGCGATGTCGTCAAGAACGCGGTCCCCTACGACGAGATGATCGGCGTCAACGCGTCGGACCGGAGCATCTTCGTCACGCCGCTGTTCCACGGCAACGGCGCGGGGGGCCTGGGCTCCTCGCTCGCGGTGGGCGGCTCCGCGGTGTTTCAGCGCCGCTTCTCGGCGCGGCGCTTCTGGGAGCTCGTCGATCGGACCCGCCCCACCTACCTCTTCACGCTCGCGCCCATCGTCAATATCCTGCTCGGTCTGCGACCGACCGCGCTCGAACGGGAGCACAATCTGCGCGTGATCATCGCGCTCGGTGCGGGCTCGGCCGCACCGATCATGGAAGAGCGCTACGGCGTGCCCGTGATCGACTGGTACGGGATGACCGAGGCGGGGATGGGGACGTATACGCGGCTTTCGGACGAGCGCCGACCCGGCAGCGCGGGCCGACCGTTCGACGGAAGCGCGATGACGATCCTGCGCGACGACAGCAGCGTGGCCGACCCCGACGAGGTGGGTGAGGTCTGCTTCGTCGCAGGCGAGATCGGCTTCGAGGGCTACGTGGAGGACGAAGAGGCCACCCACAGCGCGCTGCATGGCGGGTACTTCCACACGGGTGACCTCGGCCGCTTCGACGCCGACGGCTACTTCTACTTCGTCGACCGCAAGAAGGACATCGTGCGCCGCGGTGGCGAGAACATCTCGAGCACCGAGGTCGAAACGGTCTTCCGCCAGCACCCCGACATCGCGGAGATCGCAATCATCGGCAAGCCCGATGCGGTGCTCGGCGAGCGTGTTGCGGCCTTCGTCGTCGCGTCGCAACGCGGGTCGTCACCCGACGCGAAGTCCCTCGCGAAGTTCGCGGAAGGCCGGCTCGCGAGCTACAAGCTCCCCGAGTGGGTCGTCGAGATCGACGAGCTGCCGCGCACCGCGACCGGCAAGGTGGAGAAGTTCCGCCTGCGCAAGATCCTGGACGACCGGACGAGCTAGGCGCGCGGTCCCGGCTCGAAGCGGATGGGCAGCGACGAGACCCCGCGAAGAACTTCGAACGGAAGCGTTTCGCGCGCTCGAGATCCACCTCGCCGTCGGGCTCTGTGGTGGATCACTGACGAACGTCGCGAGGGTCAGGGCTGCGACGGTGTCTCGACAGCCTGCACGTCGCCGCCAGCAAGCGCCACTGCGAGACTCTCTTTCGCGCCCTCGTTGTCGGGATCGAGCGCGAGGGCCGCGCGGAAGTGCCGGACCGCGGGGTTCCGGAGCCCCTGCGCGAGGCGGATCCCACCGAGCTGAACGTGGTCCCACGCGCGCCCGGCATCGAGGTCGATCGCGCGTTGGTACTCGGCGCCGGCGCGTTCCGGCACCCCCCGATCGAGCCACAGCTGACCCATGTTCGAGTGCGCCATGGCGGCGCCGGGTCTGTCGCCGAGCGCCATGAATTCGCGAGCCGCGGCGACCAGGTACGGGAGGGCCTCGTCGCTGCGGCCCTGCTGGAGCCGCGCCCAGCCCACCTTGTTGAGAGCCCGCGGAAACCGCGGTATTACGGCGAGGGCCGCCTGGTAGTGGGCCACGGCTCCGTCGTAGTCTTCCGCGGCGAGGAGGGCGTCCCCCACACCGTGGTTTGCGATGACGCTCTCGGGGTTGGCGCGCAGCGTGTTGCGGTAGAGGGCCTCCGAGCTCGCCCATGCCTCCGTCTGTACCACGGTGAGCCCGCACAAGACGGCGACCAGCGTCGCGCCCAGTCCCGTCGCGACCGGGCCGGGACGAGCGGCGAGTGCGCAGGCGAAGCCGAAGGCCGGGCCGAGCATCGCGACGTACGCGTAGCGATCGGCCACGGTCGACAGCAGCTGGAAGCGAAATGTCATGAGCCCGAGTGCGGGCAGCAGGCCGAGCACGAATACCGCGAACGCGACGCCGGCCGCTGGCCACTCGCGTCGACGCCACCACAGCACCGCGGCGAGCGCCGCCGGGACGAGGCCCGAGATCAGGATCCCCGGGTTCTGCGCGACGCGCTCGAGCGACCTCCCGTAGTCGATTCCGAGGGAGACCGGCGCCACGAGCTTCCCGAGGTAGAACGCCACCGCGTCGGCCGCGAGGAACGGCCGCACGAACAGCGGCGCTGGTTTGGCGTCGCCCACGAGCTGCACACTCGACGTGATGAACGTGCAGAGCAACGCCGGAGGAATCCACGGAGCGATCGACACGAGCGCGTCGCGCCACGGCCGCCCGATGACGAGACGATCCAGCGCAACGGCGACGAAGGGCAGCGCCACCGCATTCGGTTTTGCAAAGACCGCGACGGCAAAACAGATCGTCGACAGAATCGGAATCGGATTCGCCGTACGAGACGTGGTGTCGCCGGCCCGAGCGGCGAAAGCCGCGCGCTGTGCCTGACCGAGGTGACTCGCCAGTGCGCCGAGGCCGAACGCAGCGTACGAGAGGTCGCGCAGGCCCGACGCCCAGGCGACCGCCTCGACCTGCAGGGGATGCAGGCCGAACAGCAGCGCTCCCGCGCACGCCGCCCAGTCCAACGCCGCCGAATCGCCCTCGAGCTTCGATCCCGTCGATGCGCCCGAATCGTTCGGCGCGGGAACCCGATCGGGTCCGCGAATGCGCGCCACGAGCAGGCTGCGCAGGATCACGAACACGAGCCAGGTGTTCGCGGTGTGGACGATGAGGTTCAAGGCGTGCATCCAGCCGGGATGCCGACCGGCCGCCGCGGGCTCGTCGTCGAGGACACTCGCCAGCATCGCAACCCCCGCCCACAGCGTGTAGGGAACGGGCGTGTAGATGCGCTCGTAGGGTTGGGTCCAGAGCTCGACGAGTCCCGCAGCGCTGACCGGGTTCAGATGGGGGTTCTCGACGAAATGCAGGTCGTCGTCCCAGCTCACGAATTCGAAGCTCGCCGCCCGGCCGAAGCCGATGAGTACGGCGAGCACGATGACGGCGACGATCGAGTAGGTTCTCGGCATGGCTCGCGCGGTGGAGGGTCTCATGATAAACCTCGGCGCGACGGCTGGCCCGCGTGAGGACGGGGGCTTGGAGGAGGGCGCCGGTGACGAGCAGGATCGACATGACCGATCGGGTGGCGATCATCACCGGGGGTGGTCGAGGCGTGGGGCGCGGCATCACGCGGCGATTCCTCGAAACCGGCGCGCACGTGGTGATCTGCGGCCGCAACGAGCCGACCGAACCCGTGAGCGACGCCGGAAGGGAGGCGCTCTTCGTTCAAGCCGACGTTCGCGATCCGGCACAGATCCAGAAGGTCGTCGATGCCGCCAAGGACACGTTCGGGCGCCTCGACGTTCTCATCAACAACGCCGGCGGTACGGCGCCCACGGACACGCTCACGGTCTCGCCCAAGTTCCACAACTCGATCGTCGACCTGAACCTGATCTCACCCCTCAACTTCAGCGTCGCCGCGTACCACGCCATGAAGGAGCAGGAGGGCAGCGGGTCGATCGTGTTCATCTCGAGCGTCTCCGCCAACGTGCCGGATCCCGTCACCCCCGCCTACGCGGCCGCCAAGGCCGGGATCTCGAATCTCACGCAGTCGCTCGCGATGACGTTCGCGCCCAAGGTACGCGTCAACACCGTGATTGCGGGTCTCATCCTCACCGACCAGTCGCAGGAGTACTACGGGGAAGACGGGGTCCACGTGCGTGACCAGATCCCCCTCGGTCGCATGGGGACACCCGAAGACGTCGGCGACGCGTGCCTGCTGCTCTCGGAGCCCCGCTACGCGAGCTGGATCACGGGTGCTCGCCTGGAGTGCCACGGCGGCCTGCCGATTCCGCTCACGCAGGTCGAAGAGCTCTGAGCCGTGCGACCGACGACCGTCGGGTGACTCTGCCCGACGTCGACTTCGGAACGGATCCGCTTCCCGACTTGCACGACATCCTCTCGCGGCTCCGCGAGCGGTATCGCGTGGCGCATGTCCGCTACGACGGCGGCACGGCGGCGCTGATCCTGCGACACGGCGATCTCGCCGCCGCGTTCAAGAACGATGCAGCGTTTCCCGCTGAGCAGGCGTACCAGCGCTTCGCGATGCCCGCGCAGGGTCGCACGATGCAGTGCATGCCCGCCGCGGAGCACCGCGGTCACCGCGAGCTCGTGGCGCCCTGGTTTTCGCCGGCGAGCGTCGCGGAGCTGGCGCCCGACCTCCTCGAGCCGCTCGCAACGAGGCTCGTCGAGCGCTTCGCGAAGCGTGGCGAGGCGGATCTCGTCGCGGAGCTCGCGCGCCCGTTTCCCTTCGCGGTGATCGTGCGGCTGCTCGGGCTGCCGGCCGCGGACGGGGCAACTCTCGCGCGATGGGCCGCGGGGCTCCTCAGTCACCGCCTCGATGCGGCGCGCGCCGTCGCCGCACGCGATGCCTTCACCCACTACCTCGCGCCGGTGCTCGCCGAGCGGCGCGCTCATCCCGGTACTCATCCCGCCAACGACTGGCTCTCGCGCCTGGTCGCCGCCGAGATCGACGGCGAGCCCCTCGACGACGAGTCGATCTATTCGTTCGTTCGCCTGTTGTTTCCAGCGGGCTCCGACACGACGTTCCTCGCCCTCGGGAACCTTCTCCACGCAGTGGTCGCGCATCCCGAGCTCCACGATCGGCTACGCGGCGATCCCGAGGCCAGGCGCCGGGCCGTCGACGAGAGTCTGCGCCTCGACCCCGCGGTCGCGCTGCAACCGCGGATCGCGGGACCGGGCGCGCGCGTCGGGGACAGCGAAATTGCGGAAGGGGAGTGGGTGCTGTTCGGCATCGCGTCGGCGAACCGCGACCCCGAGGTGTTCGACGCACCGGATGAGTTCCAGCTCGATCGGGTCCGCGATCGCGCCCGTGGCTCCGGTTCCGCACTGGCGTTCGGCGCGGGGACGCACTTCTGTCTCGGCTCGCATCTCGCGCATGCGGAGCTGGAGGTGGCGCTCGATGTCGTGCTGCGACTTCTCCCGGGTCTGCGCCTCGCACCCGATGCCGAGGTGACGGCTCGCGGTGCGATCTTCCGCGGACCGCGAAAGCTCCCGGTTCGCTTCGACGCCTGACGGGATCGGTCTCTCACCGGATCGAGGCCCGTTCGCTTCGGCGCAGCACGCCGCAGCGCTCGTGCTACGGCCCCAACGCCTCGGGGAGCCCGTGGGAAAGGCAGTGCCACGAGCCGAGACTCCCGAGCGTCTCATCCGAGTTCCAGGGAACCACGCGCCGAGTGGGCATCAGCCGGGCGATCACGTCGAGCGCACGCTGGTTGTCGTCCTCGAGAGCCGGGTCGTCCACGACGAGGCGCGTGTCGATCGGCTCGCGGAGCCGGTCTCGGAGCTCGTCGCGGTCGAGCGAGCGGTCGAGCTCGGCGATCCGTCGGTTTCGCACGAGTTGGCGCTCGCTCTCGACGTGGTAGCCGGTGTACTGGGGGACGTAGACGTTGCTCCGGGTCACCAGGATGTTCGCGTACGTGACCGACGCCGTTCGCCGTGGCAGGCGGTGCACGGTGTAGCCGAGCTCGAGCAGCGTGCGCGTGTTGGCGGCGTCGCGCGCGAGGTCGCCCTCGTACAGGATCGGCATGCTGAGCACCGCGTTCTCGGCGTCCGCGAAGAAGAGCAGGGTGTCGACGTGTTGCACGAAGTCCAGGCGCTGCGGCGCCTTCAGGAAGAAGCTGCGCGCGCAGCCCGCGCGGTCGCGCAGGTCCCTGTGAATGCGCGCGGCGTCGCCCTCGTTCTTGTCGAGGACGATCTCCGTCAGGAAGCACGAGCCGCGTCCGTCGCTGAGGAGGTTGCCGCCGTCGAGTGCCGTGGTGAGCTCGTCGGTGAGAACGCCGGGCGGCAGCCGCGCGGTGTACACGTCGAGAATCGCGCGCGAGCGGGCGAGGCGGCCGCGCAGCCCTTCGAGGCTCCGGAACTGGCTCACCGCGAGCTCTCGGTCGATCACCTTGTTGAGCGTCGAACCTCCGAACACGACGAGTCCAGTGGTTTCGAAATCGTCGCGGACCGGGTGCACCCGTACGAGCGGTGCGTAGTCGCGGACGAACGCAAACGTGGCCGGCGAGCTCCCCCACTCGACGCGTACGAGGGACAGGCGCGGGTCGTCGGCGATCGGACCGAGCGCCGCGGCGATCGTTTCGACGGGGGCGTCCGTGAGCGCGAGAACACGCAGGTCGCTCTCGGCTCCCTCGCTCTCGAGCAGCGCCTCGACACGGCGCCGGATCCGCGATTGCACGAAGGCCGACTTGACGCCGAGCACCACCGTTCGCGAGCCGTGGTAGTCGGGGTAGAGGACGGCCCCGCCCGCCGTCGCGATCGTCGCCTGGAAACGCCGAAGCGCGTCGCGGGCTTTCGCGAGGTAGCGGCCGCCGGTATCGGGATCGACCGCGGCTTCGTGCCAGGCGTCGGGAAGGTGGGCGGTCGCGGCCGACTGGGGGTCGACCGGGGACTCGGTCGAGCAGTCGACGCACGACAGCAGCACAACCAGGGAGAGCCGGGCGGCGGCGTTCATGCGGACCGAAGCCAACTCGACACCCTCGCACGGCCACACGACGCGGCCCGGCGAATACCCTACGCTGGCGCGCTCGCGCCCGCCATCGACGGCGAGCGGGTCAGCGATCGGAACCCAGCGAAACGATGACGATTGCCGACACCGAGAGAAGACCGTGAGCGCCAAATCGGCGGCGTCGCCGGATTCCCTGGAGCGCGCGACGCGCATCGAGGGCGGCAACGGCCACTTCCGGCTCGAGCTCTCGGCCGACTGGTTCGGGTTGAACGGGCTCTACGGCGGGTACCTCGCAGCCGTGAATCTGCGAGCGGCAGCCGAGGCCTCGGGATTCGAACGCGCGGCGAGCCACACCTGTCACTTCCTCTCGGGTGCGCAGCCGGGTCCCGCGGAACTCGAGGTCACGTCGCTGCGTCGCAACAAGCGAAGCGAGTCGATGCGCGTGTCGATGCGGCAGGGGGGTCGCGCGGTGGTGGAATCGCTGACGTGGATGGGCCTCGAGGGCGACGGCTTCGCCCTCGACTTCGAGCCGATGCCCGAAGTCGCCGGGCCCCAGGGCCTCGCGGAGCGCGTCGACGTGATGCGCGGCATCAGCGACTTCCACTCCCCGGTGTGGGATCGCATCAGCGCGCATTACTGCGACCGCGTGCCTTTCTCCGCGGCCCGCCCCGACGAGCCGGAGGTGGACTGGTGGTTTCGGATCAACGGGCAGACTCGTGCGGAGTCGATGCTCCACGACGTGCTCCGCGTGACCACGATTCTGGACGGCGCGTTCCACGACCCCCTCTACCAGACCCAGGGCGGCGACCCGCGAGCCTACGACTTCGGTGCACCCACCGTGGAACTCACGATCCACTACCACCGCGCGGCCCTCGACGCGGAGTGGTTCTTCTGCCGCTCGAAGGTTCAGCTGGCGGCCGCCGGACTCATTTCGGGTGTGGCGCGTCTCTGGTCGCAGGAGGGCGCTCTCGTGGCGTCGGCGGCCAGCAACCTCGCGTGTCGACCGATCGCGTCGCGGCGGAGCTGACGTCCTGTTGACGGCCGAAGCGCTCCTGCTCGTGAGTCACGACGGCGCGTTCGCGGCGAGCCTCACCACCGAACGCGGGGTGGTTCGAGAGGGTGCGCTCGAATCGGAACGGGGCCGATGAGAGCGGCGCGGCATCAGCGCCGCCGGGCGGAGAGGGCTCCCAACGCGATCACGCCGCCGGCGACGCCCAGGATACCCAGGAGGGGGACCGCGGGAACGCTGCCGTCCGATCGCTCCGATCCGTGGAAGATGTAGGCGACGTTGCTCGCGGTCCTTGGTTTTTCGGAGGTTAAAACGATGAAGGGTGTACTTCTTGAGCGCAGCGTCGGCGCGGCCGGTCGAAACAGCGAGGACGATCAGGGCGATGAGTGCGCCAGTGAGTCTCCGGGACTCCCAATATCCAGAAGATGTGGCGCCCACACGACCTCCTTCGGATCAATTCTCCTCGACGGTGATGGCGCGCTCGGGACAGTTGTCGGCTCCACGTCGCGCCTGGGCGACGAGGTCCTCGCCGAGATCCTCGACGAGCAGCCGACAGTGCCCCTGCTCGTCCTCCCCGAACACGTCGGGCGCGAGCTCGTAGCAGCGACCGTGACCGACACACAGCGACTCGTCGAGCCCGACCTTCA
>JABSQW010000087.1 GCA_013215605.1 Myxococcales bacterium | reverse complement strand
CAGCGCCGGCAGAGCGAAGCTTAATTCAAAATACCGTTCTATTTTTGCGGGGTTAGGGTCCAGGGCCGGGCCTTCCCGGTTGGAGCGGGCGTAGGCTTTCCACCCTTGATCTGAACGTTCGGCCCCTGCAGCGCGCCGTCGTCCGCCCGGAATCCCTGTGGACCGTCCGGGTCGCACATCGGAGGTGACACGGCCACCCCGGGCTCGTTTCCGCATCCGGCTAGCCGTTTTCCGCCCTCTCGACGCTGTCTCGCAATCTCAGCAAGATCTCGGCTTGGAGCGCCTCGACGTGCGAGTCGGCGACACCCAGGATGCCCCCGATTTCCTTCGCGTTGAGGTCTTCGCGGTAGTGGAGATCGAAGACGAGCCTCTGCTCGTCGGACAGCCTCGCCAGGGTCCGCACGAGCCTGGGCACGATTTCAATCGCGCTCGGGCAGGCGCTGGAAGCCCCTACGGGGCGATCGGCCGCGGCTCGCGCGCGGCATCGCCGCTCGTCCCTGGGTGGTCTGCTCTCCCGAATCTCTTCTGGATTTGCCGCTGAGAGCTCGCGCAACCGCTGGACGAGCTCGCGAAATCTGTCCATGGGGAGGCCGATCGCCACCGCTGCCAGCGTCTCCTCCGGATCGATCGACTCCCCGAGCCCGAAGTCCCGGGAGTCCCCGCTCGCGCGGCGACCCCGCCTCCACACGTCGCCCTGCACACCGCCGATCTCGCGCAGGCCCTCCAACAGGGCCTCCTTGATGCGCCTCTCCGCACGGGCTTTGAATCCGTCAGCGCCGCCCTCCTTCAGGGCCTTCATCAGTCCCTTGGCACCGGAGTCGAACAGATCGTCGAGGTCGACGTGGGAAGGCAGGCGAATGGCGATCCGCCTGACGAGGTAGCGGATGAGGGACGCGTGCTCGCGCAGGCATCGCTCCTCGACGGAGCTGGACATGTCCTTCGATCCCCTTCCCGTTCTGCGCGCGGCGGAAGCGGACCGCTCGTCCATCCTGCGCCGACCACTCGTGGTACGGGGCCAAAGCACGAGCTGTGCCAAACAGCGTTGTGCTTCGTGCGATGTCGACGGGTGTGCCGATCGAAACCGGGTGGAAACGTCGCATGCGTTCGCGAGCGACGCTCTCGAGGGGGCTTTGCGGGCTGAGCGCGCTATTCAGTCGCGAAGAAAATCGTTTTCGGGTGTGCCATCTACGGTGGCGGGCATCCCGTCACGCGCTGTGCGGGATGTCGGTCCTTTGACAGCTCGAACCAATACGTTCGGCTCTGAACGTTCTTCCGTGCGATTTGCGTTCATCGCGTCCGCGAGAAACCCGCCTGCTGGACCCTTCAGTCGGGTACACAGGCCCGGTAGAGGGTGCCCGAGCCCGAGACGCGGTAGGGGCCGGCTTCGGCAGGGACCAGGCAACTCCGGCCAGAAACCAATTCCAACCCCTTGGCTGCACCGATGGGCTCGACCCGGAGGCCTCCCTCGGTGCAGAGCAGCAACTCGCACCCCGGCTCGCCGAAGCCCGGAACCATTTCCCCGCCAGGGACACGCAGACGCGAGAGTCGGAACTCCCTCGCCGGGGAATCGTACACCTCTTCCCCATTGGGCAGGACACGAGGGACCAGGATCGGGAAATCCCGGGACTCGAAGTCCAACACCCTCATCACCTCGCCGACATCCACCCGCTTGTTGGTGAGGCCTCCCCGCAGGACGTTGTCCGAGTTTGCCATCAACTCGATCCCGAAACCCGTCAGATAGCAGTGGAATGCTCGCGCCGGTAGGAACATCGCCTGCCCGGGCTCGAGCGTGATGTCTCGCAGGAACAGCGGTGCGACGACACCGATGTCGCCCGGGTAGAGTTCCTGCAAGCGCGCCACCCACGACAAGGTGTCGCCCTCCCCGGCTCTGTGGGCCGCCTCGCGCGCCAGTTCCGCCACGACCGTCTCGCGTCGCGCGACCGGGAGTCGGAAGAGATCCGCCAAGAAGCGCTCCAACGCGCGGGCGGGAGGCACGTCGGACTGCAGCGTGAATACCGGGTCAACCGCACTCGCCCCGAGTTCGTCGAGTGATTGCCGAATCTCGCTGGGGGGCCGGAAGCCGCGAAGCGCCCGAAATCGAGTCAGGGCGCAGATGATCTCCGGCTTGTGGCTGGCATCGCGGTAGTTGCGCTCGGGCGCGTCCAGCGGGATGCCCAGGGCATTCTCGCGCTCGAACCCTTCGCGGGCGCCCGCCGCGTCGGGGTGGGTCTGGATCGAAAGGGGACGAGCCGCAGCAATCAACTTGAAAAGGAAGGGCAGCCTCCCCGCGTGATCCCGATCGACCCGTTCTCCAAGTATGGATGCGGGCTCCGCGGCGATGAGGTCGGGGAGCGAAACCGACTCGCCTGCGGCCGTCACTCGCGAAGGAGCCCGAGGGTGAGCCCCCATCCAGAGCTCCGCCTGGGGGTTTACGCTGGGCGTGCGCTCTCCGAGCAGTTCGGCGATCGCCGTGTGCGAGCCCCAGTCGTACTCCTGAATCCGATTCTCGAGCAGAGCGACGTCCCTCACCGATCGCTCCTCACTCTGCGCTTCGTGGGCGCGTCACGCGGCGGGAATTCGAAGCGGATGCTACCCGATCCCTCCGCATCGTTCATGGCGAGAGGGTTTGGCGTCGTGCTTCCATCCCCCGCCGGGACGCTCTGGACAGGGCCCGGTTCACGTACCGTACGAGTCGCCGCGAAAATTTCTGGGACAACGCGGTCGCCGAGAGTTTCTTCGTAACGCTCCAGACGGAGCTGCTTTACGAGCTTCCGCCGCAGATGCGCAGCGCGACCCGAAGCGCAGTGGCCGACTCCATCGAGACCTTCTACGACGTCCATCGGCGCATTCGTCGCTGGACTATCGAAGTCCGGTGGAGTTCGAGCTGAAGAACGGAGAGCACGGGGGATCCGCTCCCGTACCCCGGTCATGAGGAAGAGGAAGACGTCGGAACAGACTCGGCCACGCGGCATGGCACAGGCCTTTGCGGAATCGGGACAGACCCAGACTCCATCACGCCCCGGACTCAGCGCGAAGCACGAAGATGCGATCCGCGTTTTGACGGATGCCGAGCGACAGGAAGTGAATCGGCCTGAAGTCGGACGTCCAATTGGAGGCCTCGTCGACGATGCTGAAGGATGCGTCCTGGAACTGACGACGCCAGCCCTCGGTAGAACGAAACGCAACACCCACACCAGCCGTGTTGGCCCCGAGCAGCCGCATGAGGCCGGCGAACATGGGAGCGCGCAATCGCGTCAGCGCGTAGATCACATCACCCGGTTCGATCCCCGGCCACCAGCCGTCGAAGGTGAGCTCATAGACGAGCACACATCCATCGGGCGTCAGAACGTCGTGCAGGCTGTCCAGGAATCGACGAACGTTCTGCTTCGTCTGCTCTCTGCTGCTCCCGACGAGGTGGTGAAGCAGATCGATGATGGTGATGACGTCGAAGCGTCTGCCCCCCACGACCTGGGGCAGATCCAATGCCGAACCACAGACGAGGTCCTTGCGCTCGCCGGGTTGATTCCGCTCGATCATGTGGGCGGCGTCATCCAGCAGCACGCCATGCGCATTCGGAAACCGTGCGAGGAGCCGATCGATGACGATGCCATTCCCGCCACCTATATCCAGGATCGACTTGGGATCCGAGTTCGGAAAATTCGCCTCGAGTAGCTCGATGTACTTCGGCCACGCGGTGAAGTCGCCCATCATGGCATCGAGCTGATCGGGCTGTAGTGTCGGATCGGCTTGCGGCATTCCTTGGAATGGGTCCCGTTGGCGTCGATTTGCCGCCGTGGGGCGTGGTGGGAGGGAGGGTTCAGCGATAGGGCAATCGTATCATGACCGAAAGGGATGCGGCCCGACACATCAGGCACGTGCAAGCGCGAGGTGGGGTGCAGAGACAAGGCAGTCACGAACCGACGGGTGCCGGCTGAAAGGCGATGCTGGACATAGGCTGGTCGACACCCCTCTACTGCAATGTCGCCGGGTATCGGGGTGGCGATGATCACCGAAAAGGGCGCGGCGGCGCGCGCAGCGCGGTGTACGAGGCCTCCAGCCGATGGACCTCGTCGATTCCGATGATCAGCAGCGTACTCACGAATGCAGTCTAAAGCGGCTTCGCTCGCGGAGATACGGCGCCGGGTCCAGCGATTCCGTGTCACACCCCGCACGCCAGCTGGGGAGTTGCTTGACCGATGTTTTCTCGCGCGGTTAGAGTGATCCGAGTCGTAATGGATCTTCTCGACACCCTGCGGTTCGTCACACGCCATCCGCTCAACGCCAACCACAAGGGCGCCGCGGTGGGGCGCTTCGTGCGCTGGCAGCTGGGCAGCCGGCTGGTGCCGGGCGCGGTGTTGGTTCCCTTCGTCAACGGCTCACGGCTCCTGGTATCGCGCGGAATGAGGGGCGCCACGGGGAACGTCTACTGCGGCCTCCACGAATTCGAAGACATGGCGCTTGCGCTGCACAGCCTGCGATCGGGCGACGTGTTCGTGGACGTGGGCGCCAACATCGGCGCCTACAGTGTGCTGGCAGCAACATCGGGTGCCGACGTCCTAGCCTTCGAGCCGATTCCCGACACCTACCACCACCTGATGGACAACGTCAGGCAGAACGCCTTCGAGGAGCTGATCGACGCGCGCAACTGTGGCGTCGGTTCGAGCCTGGGCACGCTGCATTTCACGTCCACGCTGGACACCGTCAATCACGTCGTGTCCTCCGAGGAGAGCAGCGATGACACGATTTCGGTGCCGGTCACCTCACTGGACGAAGCCCTGGCGGGCCGCGAGCCCACCCTGCTGAAGATCGACACCGAAGGCTTCGAGACCGAAGTGATCGCCGGTGCCGAGCAAGCGCTCGAGAGCGCGACTCTTTTGGCCGTCATCATGGAGGCGAACGGCAGCGGCAACCGCTACGGCTTCGACGAGGCTGCGCTCCACGAGCAGATGCTGCAAGCTGGATTTCGCTGCTACCGCTACGCGCCCTTCGAGCGTGAGTTGATCGCGGTCGAGGGCGACGGCCTCGCCTCGATCGACGGTCTGGGCGAGAAGGAGGCCATCAACATGCTCTACGTGCGCGATGCAGAACGGCTGGCGAGCCGCTTGCGCGACGCGGCGCCGTTCCGCGTGCTGAACCACCGGATCTGACGCGGCGCGGGCCGCGCGGCCGCGCGAATCCCACTGGCTAGGCGCGGTCGGTCCAGAAAACCAGGCGCCAGCCGAGCGCGAGGAACGCGGCGCACCAGGTGCCGAGCACCGGCTGGGCCGCACTTGCCGAGATGCGCCCTCGCTTCGTCCGGTGCGCGCTGGGACGAAGCTCCGGAAGCCGTTCCGCCTGGTCGCCGCTGTTCTCGCACGGGCCTGTTTCTCGTATCCTTGTGTCTCGGTGACCGACCCTCGGAAAGAGCAGTTCGACCGCGAGGGGTACTGCGTTCTCGAGAACGCGCTCGGGGCCGCTCATCTCGAGATGCTGCGCGAGGAGTGCCGCTTCCTCACGGATGAGAGCGATCGAGCCATGGCAGCCGGCGGCGAGACCGTTCGCGGCATCAACCACAGGGGCAAGCGCTACTTCATCTCCAAACGGCACGCGGACCGCCCACGCCTTCGGGACTTTCTCTTCAGTGAATCCATGGCGAGGATCTGCCGGTCATTGATCGGCGACAATGTCTGGCTCTTCAACGAGCAGTTCGTCGTCAAGTCCGCCGAAGTCGGCATGTCCTTTTCGTGGCATCAGGACTCGGGTTACATCGACAGCGAATGCCCCCACAAGCCCTATCTGAGTCTCTGGTGTGCTCTCGACGATGTCGATGAGGAGAACGGCACGGTCTATGTCCTGCCATTTTCACGCGCAGAAGTGACGTCGCGCATCGATCATGCGACGCAGGCAGGGACCAACGATCTCGTCGGTTACACCGGCAACGACGCGGGCGAAGCTGCAGTCATGTCCGCAGGCAGCATCGTGGCATTCTCGAGCGTGACCTTCCACCGCAGCGGCGCCAACCCGACGAACGAGCCGCGGCGTGTCTTCCTGGCGCAGTACTCCGTGGAGCCGATCATCGATCCGCGCAACGACCGGCTCTGGGCTCTGGCGACACCATTCCTGAAGAACGGCGAGCGCGTGACAGACTGAGGTCCGGGGGAAACTCATGCGAGGTGACCTCGGCTTCTTCATCTCCCAGTTCAGGCAGGGAGGTCCCGGACCCTCCGGCCTCACAGCTCGCTGGGTTACTGCCCGCCGGCACCCGAGACGGTGCAATGGCCACCTTGGCCGAGAAACGAAAAACTGTTGAATGCATTAACTTAGAAACGGGTACGACAAACCTGGGCAGGTCAGGAGCCACGGCGGGGCGGCCGTTGCTGGATGTTCTGGCGAAGCGGTGGAGCAGGTCCCCGACGACGCGGCATGCCCCGACGACGAAAAGAGAAGACGACTTGAAGAATACGAGCACTCACGTGGTTGCCGGCGCGTTCGGCAATGTTCTGGAATGGTACGACTTCGCGGTGTTCGGGTTCCTGGCTCCGGTCATCAGCTCGCAGTTCTTCCCCGCCGATGATCGCTTCGCCGGACTGATCAAGGTCTACGGCGTCTTCGCGGCCGGCTATCTGATGCGACCGCTCGGAGGCGTGGTCTTCGGCCACCTTGGCGATCGTTTCGGCCGGAAACGAGCGCTCGAGCTGTCGATCCTGATGATGGCCTTGCCCACGTTCCTGGTGGGATGCCTTCCGACGCACGCCCAGATCGGAACGAGTGCCGCGGCCCTGCTGATTGCGCTGCGCCTTGCGCAGGGAGTCTCGATCGGCGGAGAGCTCATCGGCTCCATGTCCTACATCGTGGAGATGGCGCCCCCCGAAAAGCGGGGCCTGTACGGGAGCTGGACCCTCTTCACGGCGATTGGAGGCATCCTGGTCGGATCGATCGCCGTCACGTTGCTCCGAGGCGTGCTCGACGCCGATGCACTCGCGGCCTGGGGCTGGCGGGTTCCATTCCTGTTCGGAGTCGCCATCGCCGGAGTCGGGATCTGGCTGCGTCTCGGGTTGCCCGAATCGGAGGCCTTCGAACAGGCTTCGGAGAAGGACGACTCGGATCGATCCCCGGTCGTTCGTGCCGTCGCCGAGGCGGGCGGACGCATTGCCCACCTGAGCGCTCTGCTCGCGCTATATGCGACGGGCTTCTACATGCTCTTCGTGTGGATGCCTACCTATTACACCGACATCCTCCACCCGCCGATCCCCCACGCGTACCTGGTCAACACCGTGTCGATGGTGCTGCTGCTCGCTCTGCTGCCCGTGTCCGGTGCCCTGTCCGACCGCTTCGGGCGAAGACGGGTTCTGCTGGTCGGAATGATCCTCAACGCACTACTCGTCTACCCGCTGTTCGTGGCCGTCGATACCAGCCAGGTTGCCTTTGCGCTGGCCGCACAGCTGGGATTCGCGGTGCTGATCGCCACGATCCAGGGGCCGATGCCGGCCTACATGGCCGAGATGTTTCCCACTCGCATCCGCGCGAGCGCACTCGGCATCAGCTACAACGTCACGCTGGGCCTGCTCGGCGGAACGGCACCGCTCGTCGCCACCTGGCTCATTGAGTCGACGGGCGACCTGGCAGCCCCGGCCTTCTACCTCGCGTTCCTGTCCGTGGTCAGCATCGTCGCCCTGCTCACGCTTCGCGTCCGGGAGGGCGGCCCGCTCCCCTAGCGAGGCCTCGCTCACACGACTCGGCGAGATGGACCGCGTGCATTCCCCTCCCCGATACGGGGAGCCAACGCTCGAGCCTTCCAGCTACCGGAGGCGGTACTGAGGAAAAACGAAGTGGTAGCCTCTCGATGTGAGACGGATCGCCCTGCTCCGCCGTTCTTCGCCCACGCTTGTCGCGGCCACGCGGACGGCCAGCCTCCGGGTCCTGGGTCGGCCCACTCGGAGACGGCACCGCGTCGCGCTCTCCTCCGCGGTTCTTCTTCTGGCGAGTGTGCTCGGCGCGGCGCCGCCGGAGCACTACGTGCAGGGGGCACTCCGCTACTACATGCGCCAGTTCGAGGACCCGACCGCACACGGTCGACTCGACCCGGCGTGGTTCGACGCCGATGCCATCCGCACCGAGCTCGCCGAGCGACTCCGCAGGGGCGAGGAACAGCGAGCCATTGCCGAGTGGCTCTTCAACCAGGCGGNCTCGGCCTTTCTCTCCTTCGCACCGCTCGATACTCGCCACGACCCGGAGGCCCGCTACCGCGTTCCCTACGATGAGAACACTCCGCACCTGCTGAGCAACGGTATCGGCGATAGCCCCAGCCACTCGGGTCTCGACCTCTATTCCTACGACTTCGTGATGCCCGAGGGAACCGCGGTCTTTGCCGCCCGCGAGGGCGTCGTAGGGCGGGTGCTCGACGGTTACACCGGGGGCGGGCGCGACGACGGCTTTCGCAACCGCGCCAACGCCGTGTTGGTCCTGCACGAGGACGGATCCTTCGCCGAGTACGGACACCTCCAGCCGGGCATCTCGGTCGAGGTGGACCAGTTCGTCGCGGCGGGAGACGTGCTCGGCCGAAGCGGGAACACCGGCTATTCGAGCGGGCCGCACCTGCACTTCGCCGTGCGCCTGCGCGACTCGCCGATTGCTACGCGCACCGTTCCGGTCCAGTTCAACGACACCTCGGGGCGGCTCCTCCTCCTGGTACCCGGACAGCGCGTGCCCTAGCCGGATCGTGGAAATTCGCCTGGTGCCCCGCCTTCGACAGCGGGCGCTGAACCCACTCGCCGATCTCCCGCTCGTCGTCCTCGACGCGGATCTTTCCTCGGGCGATTCGATCTCCGGCTTCAGGCTGTCGGGCGCAAGAGGTACGCGCATGGATCAGCGGAGCCCGCGGCGCTCCGCTGCCCGAGTGTGCCGGGAAAGCGCCGGCGGCTCACTCCAACGGGTCGACCGGAGCGATCGGGCCCACGGAGGAAGGCATCGGCGCCGCAGCGGGAACGAGTTGGCTGGGTACGGGGTGCACGTTTTGGAACAGTGAGATCGTACGAAATGGTCGGATCCCGGGCCGAGGAGGTCCCCGCAGGACCCGAGAAGAGGCTCTCGAGACTGGCACGGGACTTGCTCCCTCGGTGATGTCTTCGCAATTCGGGTCGCATGCTCGCGGCCAGCGTGTCACTGCAATGCTGTATCGAGGAGAGGTGAGGAGATGAGAGCGACCCGAGGACAGAATCTTGCGTTGGGCCAAGACGAGCCGGTTTCGGCAACTGGGCGGGAGTGCGCGTGGTGCGGAGCCTACGCTTTGGACGAGTCCGTTCCGCTCTCGGTCTCTCGCATATCCCACGTGATCTGCTCGGGGTGCCTCGAGGCGGAGTTGGAGGCCCTGGGTCGACCGGTCCCGGCCGCCGCCTGACCTCTGCCATCCCACCCGCCCCCGCGAATCGGTACGAACCGCATGCGTGAGCGAGAAGAGATGAAGCAAGAGCCTTCCGGTCCCGATCGGGTCGCGGAGAGTCGAGCCCCCTTCACAAGACGGGCAAGTGCCGGAATCTTGGAGTTGAACGCCGGACGACTCCTGCATTTCTTGAGCGTGGGAGCGTTGGCGGCGCTCATCGTCGCCGGCATCGTGGGCCACCTATCGCGCACGCTCGACCTCGCGATGTACGTGACATGGGCGACCTCGATCGTTTGTTTCGCCACGGCGCCCTGGGTACACCGCAGGACGGATTCTGTCGCCTGGGGGGCTTTCGTCCTTCTCGCAGGTGCTGCGGGACCCATCTTCGTCCCAGCATTCCTGCTCGAAGGCATCCGATCGCCCTTTCTGATCTGGTTCGCCATTGTTCCGATGCTGGCGCCGATCTTCTTCGGCGTGCGCATTGCGCTGATCTCGACCGCCATTGGGATCCTCGGCTTTACGTTTCTCTACGTAGCCGAGCTTCTGCTCCCGAGTGCGGAGACGACCTCGACCGCTCCGGCATTCTTCTCGTACTTCAACCTTCTGCTGGCGTCGATCTTCGGTATAGCAACAGGGGTTGCCACACGGAGCGCGAATGAACGCAGCCGTCGGGACTTCGACGCGCTCGCAGAGGAGTTCGAGCGCAAAGCCGATCTGCTGGAAGAAACCAGTGCTCGCCAGTCGGCCATTCTCGACTCCTCGCTCTCAGCGATCGTCGGGTGTGACAACCACGGAATCGTTACGGATTTCAATCCGGCAGCCGAGAAATTGTTCGGCTATCCGAGAGCGTACGCAGTCGGTCGTACGGTTGGAGATCTGTTCGTTCCCAAGGCGCAGCGCGCGGAGCACGAATCAGGTCTTGCTCGCTACCGTAAAACCGAAGAGCCGACGATTCTGGGGCAACCCGTCGAACTCGTGGGGCGCTGCATCGATGGAACCGAGATCCCGGTCGAGGTTCAAGTGCAGAGGATCCCGCTTCCGGGGCCCCCGCGGTTTACCGCGTTCTTGACGGACCTGCGCCCGAAGCGCCGTGCGGCGGCGCTCTTGCGACGACGCGACGAACAACTCCAGAAGGCGCGCCGCCTCGAGGACGTCGGGCGTCTGGCCGGTGGGGTCGCCCATGACTTCAACAATCTGCTTACGATCATCAGTGGATACTGCGAGAGCATCGTATCCCAAACCGAGTCGGATGCGCTGATCCGGAAAGATGCCGAAGAGATTTCCAGGGCGGCCGAACGCGCGGCGGTGATCACGAACCAACTCGTTGCGTTCAGCCGTAGCCAGGAGCTCGACCTGGAAGCGATCGATCTGAGTCGCGCGGTAGAAGGTTTCGAAACGACCCTTCGCACGGTCTGTCCGGCGAGCCTCGAGGTGTCGCTGCAGATCGATCCGCCGCGCTGGCGCGTCCGCGGAGACGCGAGGCAGGTCGAGCGGATCTGCACGAGTCTCGTGGTGAATGCCTGTGACGCGATGGAGGACGGTGGCCGCTTGGAGATCGTTCTGGACTACATCGAGATCCCGAGAGAGCGCCAGCACGTCCCGACGAACGCAAAACCCGGGCGATATGCGCGGCTGGAGTTCAGGGACTCCGGCGTGGGGATGTCCCCGGAAACACTCTCCCACGTATTCGAGCCCTTCTTCACCACCAAGGAAGTCGGCAAGGGCACGGGTCTCGGGTTGGCGAGTGTCTACGGCATCGTCCAGCAGAGTGGGGGCTACGTCGATATCGAGAGCATGGAAGGCGCGGGTACCACGGTTCGGATGCTTCTTCCCGAGGAGGTCGTCTCCGTGAAACCAGCCCTTCCGAAGAGCCGAGGATGACCCAGCGCTCGCGTCCCTTGATTCTGATCGTTGACGCCGGAGTCCGGGGCGGATCGGAGATGGAGACCGCCTCCTGGAAGCGGCTCGAGTTTGCCCCGGTTTCGTAGACACACCAGATCGCACGACAATGCAGTAGGCGTGTGTCATGTCAACGAAGGCAGCAGAGAAGCCGAAAAAGGCCCTTCAGCGCTGCGGGTCGCCACGTAGGGGGCTATTCCGTCGCTGCCGCGCCACAGCTGCCAGCGGGCGACGAGCGACTCGGCCAAGCGATCCGCGAATGCCACGGGGTGCTGGAGGGCAAACCGTGCCAGACTGGATGGACTCGCTGGGCGCCCGTTATGCTCCAGCCACGGGCGAAATGGCACGGGCCGGTCGCGTCCAGCCCTAGGGCCTTCGAAGAACACGCTGCGTGAACTCCCACTGGACGGCGCCGGCCGTAGGCATCGGAAAGACCTGGGTGTGGAAGAGGAGCCCCAGCTGAGCGGTACGAACCCGCACTCCACGGTCTGGCTCCCCAGGCTGCTCGCAATCGCGTCCGTCTCGCTCGCGGCGATCGTCCAGGGACCCGCCGTGGGGCGCTACTTCGCCGCGGACGACTTTCTGCACCTCTACCAGATCGCCGTGCAGGGCTTTGCGAGCTTCCTCTTTCAGCCCCACGGCGGTCACGTGCTGATTCCCAGCAATCTGGCCTTCTACCTCTGCCACGCGCTGTTCGGGCTCGACGCCTGGGGGTACTACGGGCTCGCGGTGCTCACCCACCTCGCGAATGTGGCCCTGCTCTTCGCGGTGATCCTTGGATTCACGCGACGACCCTTCTTCGCCGCACTCGGTGCTTCGGCCTTCGGGATGTCACCCGCGGCGGTCGGGTCGGTAGGCCTGTTTTCGGCATACGGTCACGTTCTCGCCACGCACTTCTTCCTGTGGGTGCTACGCGACGTCGCGAACCGCTGGCGATCGCGTGACCCCGTGCCGCCTCGCCTCACGGCGCGCTGGATTGCGCTGCTCCTGGCCGGAGGCACGAGCTTTGGAGTGGGATTGCCGGTGAGCATGATCTTCGGCGCGGTATTGTGGGTGCTGCTGCCTCGCGCCCCGAATCGCACTCGCGTAGCACTCTCGGTCGGAAGCCTGTCGCTCGTGATGCCGCTCTTGTTCGCTGCGGTGCACGTTTCTCGCGGAGAGGACGGGGTGGGTTTTGTCGCCGATCGCCTCGGCGATGGTCTGGATCTCGTTACCGGAACCGCGTCGATGACATTTCAACTGTTCGCGAACGGGCTGGCTGGGCTGGTTCTCGGACCCTGGCTCGCCCACGATGCCTCCGGTTTCACCTTCGGCCCAATGCGCGGACGCGCGCTGGCCGAGGGCCTGCCCGTCGCTGTCGTCGTTCTCCTACTGTTCTGTGCCGCGCTTGCCGTGGCCTGGTGGCGCGCTTCCCCCGAGCGAAGGGGCCAGATCCTGGGCATGGGGGCCATCGCCGCCGCGGGCTACGCGGTGATCGCCGTCGGGCGCGCCGACTTCTACGCATCCCAAGACGTCTCCCTCGCTCTCGCGGTCAGCCCACTTCGCTATCACTACTGCGGGCCGATGGCGATCTCGGTGGTCCTGTGCCTGATGCTCGGGCGCGAATCGGGCGGGGACGAGGCCGAGGGCAGCGCCGGCAGGGAAGGAAGTGTGCTCTACGGCGCATGGCTGCTCGCGAGCGTCGCGTTCTACGTGATGGCGAGCCCGGCCGCGCCGGGCCCGGAGGATGGCGCGGCCCGCGCCGAACACCGGCGTGCCCTGGATCGTATCGACAGGGCGGTGCGGGCCAGACCCCTGGGTGCCACCGTGTTCCTGCGAAACGCGCGCTTCAACGCCGGCCCACCCTTCGGCGGTTTCCCGGGTCACGCGGGCATCTTCGTGATCTCGTTCCCCGACAACCGTGCGAGAGGCCGTCAGGTGCGCTTCATCGAGCGGGATCCGCTGGTTCGGCGCGCCGCCCTGGCGCACGCCAACGCGCGGGTGAGGGAGTTGATCGTCGCGCGCAGGCCCCAGAAATTCCCGCCCGCAAATCGGGATTGACCGTGGTCATCAGCAGGGCTATCGGGGTGGCGTTCTTCCCCGACCGGGAAGCGGGTGGAGACCGGACCGAGCTGCTCGAGAATATTCGGGCCGGCGATCGAAGCTGCCCTTCTCCCATGGTCGTTGCAGAGGAAATCCACCACTGGGGGCCGTCCGATGCCGGCAGCTTCCGGCCGCGAGTGCTTCTCCAGCTGGAGGAAAAGAGAACCCATACGTCGGTTGGCTAGACGCGCACTGTTCGCAATCGGTCTCTTCCTGATCCTCCAGGAGGGCGCGTTTCGGCTGGTCTTCCCAGTTCCCGAAGTCGTGAACTTCCATCGCATCAACTACTCACCGAAGCTCTTTCGCTCGCGCGATATCCTGCCCGCGACCCTCGGTCACGCCTCCTTTACCTGGTCATCCGATCCCGATGAGTACGAGTTCGTCCACCGACTGAACCTCTACGGCTTTCGGGACGACACATGGAAGGTCGAGCGCGAAGCCGGGACGACCCGCGTCGCCTTCATCGGAGACTCCTTCGTCGAGGGCTTCGGTTCGGATGGACCCAACACCCTTCCTGCCGCCTTCGGGCGACGAGCGCGGGAATCCGGTCTCCCCGTCGAGGTCCTCAACCTGGGGATGGGGGGTGCCGGGCCTCTCCTCTACCTCCGACTCGCTCGCGACGCCGTCCCCCTGTTTCGCCCGCAGGTGTTGTTCGTCGTCTTATACGAGAACGACATTGTGCCCTACAACCTCAAGAAGACCTGGGGGTGGGCGAACTTCCAGCCCGAGTACGCGAACCGTTTCGAACCTCGAGTGCTCGCCGTACTCCGTGACAGGGCAGCGGGCCGACGCGTACCGCGGCGTTGGACAGCATCTCCATTTGCCTACCTCGCCTCCGTACCGGACAGGCGGAATGCCTGGTCGCATCCCGAGCAGGCGGAGAAGCTTCGGGAGTTCGTGCACGAGGACATCGCCGACGCCATGCGAAGAGGGCGCTTCAACCCCGCGCTCGCGCTCTGGCGCCGATTCGCCTTCGAATCCATGAACCGACGCAGCGACTTCCGCACCTACCTGAAGTTCTTCGCCTCGACGGTGGCCCAGCACGACACCGAGCTTCGGATCGTCTACATCCCGACCAAGAGCCAGGTCACCGATCGCTACGCGCCCTACTTCGCGCGCTTCACCCGCATGGAGGTTGGTGTCTCCTTCACGGGACGGGTCTTCCAGAGGCACGCGCGCGAGCTCGCTTTGGTGTGCGACGCGCTCGGAATCCCCTTTCTCGACCTGAGCCCCGCGCTGCGCGAGCTGGGGACGGAAACTCAGCCACTCTATTGGGACTACGACGATCATTTTCGCCCGCGCGGCTATCGTGCCACAGCCCGCCTCGTTCTCGATTGGTGGCGGGAGACCGAGGGACGGGACCCGCCCGACACCAAAACGCTACACTGACCACGTGCGCGGGAAGATCGATTGGATCGTGGCCCGGACGGCGTTTCCCTTCGCGATCACCGCCTCGATCAGTAGCGCGATCGTCCTGCTGAACCGCGGCGTGTCACCGGAAGTCACGGCCGGGCAGATGATCTTCGCCGCGTACGTATTCATCGCCGTGCTCGAGAGGTTCGTCCCTCTGCACCCGGAATGGTCGAGATCCCACGGCGATCTCGGTGCCGATCTGGGGCTCGGCGCGACCAACGCGATCGTGGTCTTTGTCGCGCGACCGCTCCTCTTCGCTGCGGCGGTGGACGTCGCCACGTGGCTCTCGGCGGAGTACGGTGCGCAGATCTGGCTCAACCAGTGGTCACTCGCGATCCAGCTCGTTCTCGCGCTTCTCATCGGCGAGCTCGTCGAGTACAGCGTGCATCGCACCATGCACGAGGTCCCGTGGCTGTGGCGCATTCACAGCCCGCACCACAGCGCCGAGCGGCTCTACTGGCTGAACGCCCTTCGCTTCCACCCACTCGAGACCCTCGCTGTGGGCCAGGGGAAGCTGGTCCCCCTCGTCATGCTCGGCGCCGACGGCCCGGTCCTCGCACTGGTTGCCATCTTTTCGGCCGTGCACGGCGTGTTCCAGCACGCGAACATTCCGTGCCGGCTCGGTCCGCTCAACTGGGTGTTCAGCATGGCCGAGCTGCACCGCTGGCACCACTCGCCGGTTGTCGCCGAGGCGAACCGCAACTACGGTGGCAATCTGATCTTTTGGGACATCGTGTTCGGCACTCGCTGGCTGCCCGAGAATCGCGAGCCCCCGGTCGAGACCGGAATCGGCGACCTACCGAACTTCCCCCGAAGCTACCGCTCGCTGCTCGGCGCGCCGTTTCGTTGGCGTCAACTGGTTCGGGAGTCCGGACCTTCGCCCGTTCCGGATGCCTCCAACGAGTAGGGAAAGGACAGCAGGGGCCAGCCCGAAGTTCGCGGGTCGACGACGCGTCGGGTCCGCTGGATCTCGCGATCGGCCGAGCCGGCGGGCCTCGAGACGGTCGAGGTCGAGTACATCCTGAACTCCGACTCGAACATGCGGGTGGTGGTCCAGAAGCCCTGAGACGCGGGGCGCTCGCGTCAGCGGGTCGAGCGCCCCCGGCGCCGCTTCCGTGGCCCCGCGCCCTTCGCCTTCTTGTGGTTTGCACGGCGGCGATACAACTCCCAGCCGGGAAGGGCGGGGTCCGGCGGCTGTCGTACGAACCCCGCTGCGGCGAGGCGCTTCGGGAAGGGAAAGCGGACCTTCGGGAACCACTGCCGCATGGCGACGACGCGCAGATCCGGCGGGAGGTACCTCCAGTAGAGCGCCGGGCTCACCGACACGCTGGCCACGCTGCGCGAAACCATTCCCAGCGACATGTTGTAGAGCACACCCTCGGCGAGCAGCGTGGGGAGCGGATCCAAGGGGAAGTAGACCTGCCCAGGGGGGTGGCGCAAGGCGAAGCGGTAGGCCTTCTCCTCGGGGTTGTTGCGGAACGCGGAGGCGCGCGCAACTGCCCTCTCGAAATCGCTCCAGCGCTCGGAGCTTCCGAGGCCGGAGACAACGCCCACCGCCAGGATGAGCAGCAGCCCGGCCCGAGCCACCAGGCCCGCTGCCCCGGTGCGGACGGTTGCCCCGGCGAGTCCCACGGTCGCCGCCGCGATCGCGAAGGCCGTGGCGAAGCTGTAGGAGTTGACGTTCCCTCCCACCTTTTGGGCCGCCAAGGTCGCCACCGGCGCCATGCAGAGCGCGACGGTCAACAGGAGCGTCCAGGGGTTGTCGCGCAGCCAGACGCGCCAACCGCGCACCCGCCGCCTGCTCCACACCAGCAGCAGTGCGATCACCACGAGCGGCCAACGCAGGATCCACACGAGCCGAGCCAGAGCGCTCGCAGCACTCGGGAGCGCGTCGCTGGTGGCGGCGATCTGGTCCAGTGGAATCAATAGTAGGTTGTAGACGATCCGCTCGGGGCCGAAGGCGAGCCCGAAGGCGGCGGCCGTGCCCGCGCTCGCCAGCGCCATGTAGAGCAGGTAGCGCAGCGCCGTGGGGGCCCCCTCGGCCAGCAGCAGATGGAGCGGGAGTGCCCAGACGATCGCGATCGCCGTTTGCTTGGTCCATACGGCGAGTACGGCGAACAGCGCGGCGAGAGCCAGGGTTGCGCGCGAGCGGGCAACCCCCGGGCGGCCTCGCATCAGACAGGCGCAGGCAGCGACGCACAGCCCCAGAGCCGGCGCGTCCGCGTGGATCATGAATGCCGAACGCTCGAGTGCGACGTCGTGGACGAGGAAGATGCAGAATGCGAGGAACGACGCGGCGGCGACCGTTCGCGAAAGTCCCCGCTCGCCTGCGGCGTGGAGCCACACCGCGGGGAGCAGCACGAAGCCGAGGGTCAGGATTCCACCGATCAGCAGGGCGGGGCTGGGGGTGGACGCCAGCGTGGCCGGAAGATATGAAATAGCCGCGAGCGGGGTGTAGTGGTAGTCGACGAGGGGCCCTTCGTCCGGCAACAGGTACAGCTGGTAGCCGTGGGCGAGCGCGAAGGACCACGACAGCCTCGACGCGTTGAGCCCAAAGAAGGGAAGACCTGCGAGCTCGATGAAGAGTCGACCGGCGATGGCGAGGCCGCCCAACGGGAGCGCAACGAGCAGGAGGCGGTCCAGTGAACGCTGGAGACGTTGTTGGCGCTGAACTTGTCGTGAACTTTGGGACACCGCCTACAGTCTCAGCCAGTCCGCGGTTCCCTGTAGATTGGACATCGCGGGCGTTCTCAGACTTCGATGGCCCACCTGAACTACCTGTCCGCGCGTCTGCCGTATAGGCGCGTGCGAATTTGGAAACCTTCTGACCGGTCCGGCAGTCGTCGCCTTGCTCGGTGTTTCGGCCCTCGGAGCGAGTGTTTCCGCCACGGCCTAACCATGCCCCGATTGGATCGGGGAGACTCTACCAGATCTCGAGCGAAGGCCTAGACCTCACAGTCTTCCTTCTCTCCATTCCTGAAATCCAGAGGGACAGGGCGCAGACGATCCCGCACTGCAACGACTACGAGAAATAAAGAGGAGGGACGACCCGCGACATCGACGCGCCACCCGCCGCCCTCGACGATCCAGAAGTGCAGAGGGAGCACAATCAAGATTCCGACCATGATCTGTTTCGACCGCACCGATATCGACACAACTCTCCAACGGCGAGAGTGACGAAGAAGTGCTCCAGGAAGATCAGTCCGGCCAGCGGTGCGGCTGCGACGACGGCCCGCTCGAGACGACTGCGCTCCGAGTTTCGGCGCCAGCTGCCGAAACCCAGGTCCACATTCCGCGGCGGATGCTCGCCCAGCGCCTCCGTGGCAGCCCGTTCAGGCTCAGCTCCGCCCGAGGTTGGAGGCGCTGTGGATGGAGTTGTATCCTGTCGCCTGTGTTCGCCGGGCGGGCGCCCGCAAGAGGAGAGCCGTAGTGATCCGTGTGCTGAACCGAATCGGAGGGGTTCCGCTCAACACGGCCATGCTCGCGGCGATCCTCTCCCTGTGGAACGATGATCCTCCGCGCGCCATTTACGTGGCCTCTTAATCGGGCACGCTGCTGCGGGCCCCAGCAGGACCGAGCTTGCACCAAAAGTGCGGACGCGCTGGGCGAGGCACCGCCCCCGTTTCCGAATCCTGCAGACCAGCATCTCCCTTGCGCTGCAACGTCGATCGATCGCTGCCCGAAAACTGATGGAGAAGGGATCTCCGTGATCCGATGCAAACGGCTGCGCGTCTCGCGGCTGCTATCGCGAGCGGGGTGGGCTGTCCTCGCGGTGAACGCCGTGGCTTGTAGCGAGTGGAGTGCGGAACCCGCGGTCACGGAACCCGCAGCGTTGCGCGAGGGGGCGGCCGAGCCGGCGGCGAACATCCTGCTCATCTCGATCGACACGCTCCGGGCGGACCATCTGCACGCCTACGGATACGACCGGAGGACGAGCCCGGCCATCGACCGCATGGCACAGGAAGGGGTGCGTTTCGCCGACGTGGTCGCGGCGTCGAGTTGGACGCTGCCCGGACACGCCACGATGCTGACGGGTCTGGATCCCGCGAGCCACGGTGTCGTGGCCTTTCGAGGGGACTCGAGTCTTCCCGGGGAGGTCGAGATGCTGGCGGAGCGGTTCGCGGCGGCGGGTTTTCGGACGGCGGCCTTCGCGGGAGGAGGCTGGGTGTCGAGTCGCCAGGGATTCGACCGCGGCTTCGAGCGCTTCCGGAGCGCCGAACAGACGTTCCGGTTTTCCGGTCGCCTGAAGCGGGCCGTCCGCAACGCGTGGAACTGGATCTCCCGGCACCGCAATGAGCGCTTCTTCTTCTTCCTGCACACCTACCAGGTCCACATGCCCTACAAGCCCCCGCGACCCTACGATCGCATGTTCGACCGCGGACTCACCGGGCCCAAGCGTCGCTCGCTTCCCTTCGGAGCGCTGAGCACCTGGGCACGCGATGGAGTGAAGAATCGCGCGGTCGCCGCGCAAATTCGCAAGCTCTACGACGGCGAGATCCGCTTCGTCGATCTGTGGATCGGCAAACTGTTGGGGTGGCTACGCAGCAGCGGACTCGACCGCCGCACCTGTGTGCTGCTGACCTCCGACCACGGCGAGGCGTTCGGGGAGCACGGCGATTTCTTTCACGACCGCGCGAAGCTCTTTCAGGAGGTCACATCCGTTCCGCTCCTCGTGTGGTGCCCCGGTCGACTCGAGGGGGGTCGGGTGGTGGAGAGCCCGGTGGGAGTCGTCGATGTGGCTCCCACCGCACTCGAGCTCGCGGGGCTGCCGGTACCCGACGACCTCGACGGCGTGAGTCTCGTGTCGCAGCTGAGGGGCGACGTCGTTCCACCGGGACGCGTGCTCCTGAGCGATGTCGACCTGTCGGTGGAGCGGCCGCTTCTTTCCAATCACGACCCGGAGCCGGGCTTCGTCCTGGGGCTGCGCAGGGGATCGTACAAGCTGATCTACCGCAGCACGGACGGAAGCAGGCAGCTGTACGACCTCGCTTCGGATCCCAGCGAGAGCGAGAACCTCGTTCTGCTTCGCCCCGACGTGCTGGCAGACTTCGAGGCTCCGTTGGCCGCCGCCATCGAGCGCCGGCGCAGCCTGCCCGAGGCGAGTGTCGCGCGCCCGGAAGCTGCGAATCCGGGCTTCATCGAGGAGTTGCGCGCCCTGGGATACGTGGAGTGACGACGGGGCGTCCTCCAAAGGCGACCGGACACCTGCGACTCGCAGAACGCCACGAGCGTCAGCAGAGCCAGCGATTTCGCTCAGTCGTTCAGTCGCCCGAACCGGACCTGACCCAGATCTGGGCGCGAAAACCGGGAAGTGTTCCTTGCGCGAAGCCTTGGCCCATCGGGTAGCA
>JABSQW010000086.1 GCA_013215605.1 Myxococcales bacterium | reverse complement strand
TCGGACATGATCAAGACGGGCGGCGCCAACGTCTCCCCCGTGGAGATCGAGGTGGCGCTGTCGGATTGTCCGGGCCTTCGAGCGGGGCTGGCGGTGGGGATCCCGCATCCCTCGCTCGGCGAGGTCGTGATCCTGTGTGCCCTGCCCATCCGCAGCGCGGCGCTCGACGCCGAGGCGATCCGTTCGTACCTGCGCGAGCGGCTGTCCGCCTACAAGGTGCCCAAGCACGTTCTCTTCTTCGAAGAGGACGAGATCGCATTCACGGGAAATCAGAAGATCCAGGTCGGCCCGCTGCGCGAGGAGGTGCTCCGCCGCCTGCGCGCCGGACGGACCGTCATCGACGGATACGCGTACGATAACGGCGAGTGAAACGCGAATTGAACTCGAGAGGCTCGCCGTCTACTTTGAAGGCGTCGAATTCGGACCGGAAGGAGGCATGAAGTGGAGTTTGGAATCTTTTCGTCGGGCACCGTGGGACCGAAACCCTGGGAGGAATCGGAGCCCCGCGTGCTCCGCGCGGACGTCAAGTCGGGAATCGTCGCTGACGAGGCCGGCTTCGACACCTTCTGGGCGCCCGAACATCACTGCCTCGAGGTGTACTCGCATTCTTCGTCGTCTCACCTGACGTGTCTTGCCGTGGGATTGCAGACGAAGCGCATCCGGGTGGTGACGGGGATCATGAACCTGTGCCCGAGCATCAATCACCCCGTGCGCGTGGCCGAGCAGATCGCGCTGATCGACATCCTCACCGAAGGCCGCGTCGAGCTCGGCACCGGCCGCGGCAGCGGGTCGACGGAAGTCAACACGTTCGGATTGACCAACGAAGACACGCGCGAACTGTGGGAGGAAGCGGTCCGCGAGATCCCCAAGATGTGGACCCGGGATCTGTACTCCCACAACGGCAAGCACTTCACGGTTCCCGAGCGCTGCATCCTCCCCAAGCCCGTCCAGAAGCCGCACCCGCCGATGTGGGTCACCTCGTCGAACCCCGAGACCGTCGAAGTTGCCGGGCGCATGGGACTCGGGGTGGCGGTCTTCAACTTCCAGGATCCGCTGTTGCTTCGCCCTCTCGTCGACACCTACAAGCGAGCCATCGAGGACCCGGATCCGGTGGGGGACGTCATCAACAACAAGTTCATGACGATTGCCCCGTTGGTCTGTCTGGAGGACGGTGACCTGGCGCGCAGGATTCAAGACGACCGAGCGGGGCAGATCGACGCGCACTTCTCGGTCTATTTCGACACCATCCGCGGCCTGGCCGAACGCACGCAGGACGAGCCGCGTCCGGTTTCGCAGACCCGCCTGCGCGAGCTCGTCGCAGAGGCAGCGGCCGATCCCGAGCTTCCCGGACCCTTTGCCAAGGGCATGGTCGATCCCGAGGTCCTGCACCAGAACGGGATCTGCGCGGGCACGCCCGACGAGGTCGCTCGAACGGTGGGGCGCTATCAGGAAGCGGGCATCGATCAGCTCGTGATGCTGCCCCGACTGGCGTCGTGGATGGAGGACGAGGAGCAGGTCTGGAAATCGCTGCGGTTGTTCGGCAAAGAGGTGATCCCGCGATTCAAGAGCTGAGCTGCCGCGCTCAGCCCCGGAAGCGGGCCCGGAGCTCTTGCTTGGCGAGCTTGCCGCTCACCATGTGGGGCAGCTCGTCGACGAACTCCAGGGAGCTCGGAACCTTGTAGCCGGCGAGGTTCTCCCGACAGAACGCCAGGACGTCGTCGCCGCTGAGCCGGGCGCCCTCGTTGATCACGATCAGGGCGTGGGGGCGCTCGCCCCACTCCTCGTCGGGAAGCCCGATGACGGCGCTCTCGAAGATGTCGGGGTGGCTCTCGAGGACGTTCTCGATCTCCTTCGGGTAGATGTTGGCGCCGCCCGAGATCAACATGTCCTTCTGCCGGTCGCAGATGGTGTAGAAGCCCTCTTCGTCGAAGGTCGCGACGTCGTAGGTGGTCGCGAACTCGCCGCGCAGCGAATTCGCGTAGGCTTCGTCGTTTCCGAGATACCCGCGGTAGACCGACTCGCTCTTGGCATACAGGACCCCCGGCCGGTGGGGCTCGGTGATGACCTGGTCGTCGTCGTCCACCAGGAGGATCTCGACACCCGGAGCGGCCCGACCACAGGAGCCCGGCTTGCGGAGCTGGTCCTCGGGCGCCTGGACGGTGACGGTGGCGAGCTCCGACGAGCCGTAGAGCTCCCACAGGTCGCAGTCCGGGAACGCCGCCACGAAGGCCTCCTTGAGGGAGTGCGGCCACTGTGCGGCTGCGGCGATCATCGTGTTCAGGCTCGAGGCGTCGACCCGGCTTCTCACCGCCTCGGGGAGACCGCAGATGTGGCGGACCGGGAACGGAGCGCTGTAGGAGTTGGTGACGCGGTACTTCTCGACCAGCCGCAGCCAGTCCTCGGCGTCGAAGCGCTGCTGCAGGACGACGCTGCCGCCGATCAGCAGGCTGTTGGCCGCCATCCCGTTCGGTCCGCCGTGGGAGAGCGACCCGGTCACGATGAAGACGCCGTTGCCGCCGCCGAGCAGGCCGGTCTGGAGCTCGACCTCACTCGCGCCCAGTCCATAGCGGATGACGCCTTTCGGCAGTCCGGTGGTTCCCGAGGTGAAGATCAGGATGGGGTCGAACCCGGCGCGCGGGCTCCCGCGCGGTTTCGGCTCGTCTGCGGAATGTCCCGCGATGAACTCCTCCGCGGGAACCTGGCCGGGAAGCGGCTCCCCGTCGAACACGACGACGTCNCGGACGCTCGGCAGCTCGTCTTTGACGAAGAGCTCCCGGTGGGCCTCGGCGGTCCACACGAAGGTGGGCTCGGCAACCCCGATGATCGAATGCACCTCGTTCTTCGTCAGTCGGTGATTGAGCGAGATCGAGAAGCCCCCCGCCTTTCTCGCGGCGTGCTGGATCGCAATCACCTCCAGGCAGTTCCGGCCCGCCCACACGAGGCGTTCTCCCGACCCGAAGCCCACGTCGACCAGCGCGTTGGCGATGCGGTTGACCGTCTCGTTGAGCTCGTTAAACGTGACGATCCGCAGGAACCCATCCGGGCGGTCGTCGATGACCGCGGGCTTCTCGGGAGTCTCGGCCGCGTTGACGGCGAGCCGGTCGAGCGTTTCTCCGATCGGAGCCATGCTCATGTCGGCCCCCTCCTCTGGTGGACGAACGGCTGCGTCAAGCCGCGGGCTTCCCGAACAGGAGCCCGGCCAGGTGCCTGCGGTGGTGGGCGGCGTCGCCAAAGCTGTACTCGGCCCACTGCGCGCGACGGAAGAAGAGCTGGGCGTGGCAATCCCAGGTGAAGCCGAAGGCGCCGTGGAACTGGATCGCACGGTCGACCGCGTGCGTGCACGCCTCGCCGGACTGCGCCTTGCTCATTCGCACGGCGGTCTCGATCTCACTGGCGTCCTCCCCGGTGTCCCACAGTGTTGCGGCCCGGTAGAGGAGGGAGCGGCTGTGCTCGATGCCGACCATGATCCACACCATCGGGTGCTTGAGGGCCTGGTAGCCGCCGATCTTCTTGCCGAACTGCACGCGCGTCTTCAGGTACTCGAGGGTCAGCTCGAAGACGCCCTGGGTGGCCCCGGCCAGCTCCGCGCTGACGAGCAGAGCGCCCAGCATCTGGACGCGGCGTAGCGCCGCGGCGTCGCCCCCCGGCAGCAGGGCATCGGCCGGCAGGGTCACGCCGTCGAGGCAGAGGCGCGCGCTGCGCCGCGTTTCGTCGACGATCCGCTCGCTGCGAAGCGCGCCCTCGGGTAGCTGGGACCGCTCCACCGCGACCACGGCCGGCTCGCCGCGACCGCTGCACGCGACCAGGAACAGGTCCGCATTCTGGGCGTCCAGCACGAAGCACTTCTCCCCTTCGAGGCGGATCTGCGCGCGATCGATCTCGGCCCGGGCCGTGAGCTCACTGAGATCCCAGGAGCCCGCGCTCTCGCCGAGGGCGACGCAGCCGACGGTCTCCCCCGAGGCCAACCCCGGCAGCCAACGCCGCTTCTGTGCCTCGCTCCCGGAGCGGTTCAGCAATTCGGCCGCCAGGCTGTTCGCGAGGAACGGGGAACCGAACATCTGGCGTCCCATCGCCTCGATGACCGAGACCTGCTCGGTGGTCCCCATGTCGGCGCCGCCGAACTCCTCGGGGATCCCCATCCCCAACCAGCCGAGCGCCCCGATCTCACGCCACAGCTCCGCGTCGAAGCCGGTCTCGGTCTCCATCCACTCGCGGACATCGTCCAAGCTGCAACGACCGCGCAGGAATTCGAGCGCGCTGCTCGCGATCAGCTCCTGCTCTTCGTTGAATGCAATGACCTCCGTCACCACCTACCCCTTGTCCAGGCCGAGCACCCGCTCACCGAGGATGTTCATCTGGATCTGGCTCGTGCCGCCGCCGATGGTGACCGAGTACGCGTTCATGTAGTGACGTTGCCAGTCGCCGTCCTCGACTGCGGCGGGGTCGCCGATGTAGAGCTTCGCCGCCTCGCCCTGCAGGCTGACCGCGAAGCGGGACATGCGCCGCCGAAACTCCGAGGTCACGAGCTTTCTCATCAGCCCGATGGCATCCGGGCGTTCGCGGCACAGGCGGGGCAAGTTCCGGCGGATGTCGTTCATGTCGATCGCGCGCTCTTCGACGCTCAAGCGCACCAGCTCTTCGCGCACGATCGGGTCTTCGATGGCCGGCCGTCCGTCGCGCCGGCATTCGCGCGCCATCTCCACCAGCTCGGCGACTCGCAGCTGCACCATGTCGAGCCCGCCCGCCTGGCCTCCCTCCGCGTAGCGCTCGAAGGCCAGCGTGGCCATGGCAATGGCCCAGCCCTGTCCTTCCTCACCCAGCACGCAGCTTGCGGGAACCCTGGCGTTGCGAAAGTGGGTCTCGTTGAAACCGTACTCCCCGGTCATCTTGCGGATCGGTCGCTTCTCGACGTCCGGGCCGTCGACGGGAGCCAGGAAGAAGGTGAGGCCCCGGTACTTGCTTCCCGCATTGGGATCGGTGCGCGCCAGCAGAATCATGTGGTGGGCCTGAGTCCCCAGACTCGTCCAGATCTTCGTTCCGTTGATCACGTAGTCGCCGCCGTCGCGCACGGCGGTGGTCTGAACGTTGGCGAGATCCGAGCCGTTTTCCGGCTCGGAGAAACCCTGGCACCAGATCTCGTCGGCCCGGAGCAACGGGGCCAGGTAGCGCTTCTTCTGCTCCTGCGTGCCGAACTTGAGGATCACCGGCCCGGCCCACATCAGGCCGACGATGTTCAGCATGAAGGGCCGGTTCCGGTCCGCCATCTCTTCGTTGACGATGCTCTGATAGATCTGCTGACGGCCCCCACCTCCGAACTCGCTCGGCCAGGTCATCCCGAGGTAGCCAGCGTCGTAGACGGAGCGCTGCCACGCGCGCAGGTGTTCGAACTGCTCCTCCGAGCTGACCTCGAGGAAGCTGTCGGGCAGCTTGAAGTCCGGCTTGGGGGGTGTGTTCTCGTCGAGCCATCGACGCGCTTCTTCGCGAAACGCCTCGAGTTCGGCGACAGACGGTTCCACTGTTTCGCTCATGGGCTACCTCAGGGCGAGACCGCCATCCACGGGCAGGATCGCACCGGTCACGTAGGAGCCCCCGCGCGATACCAGGTAGAGGACGGCCGCCTCGATGTCGCTGGGCTCGCCGAATCGCCGCATGGGCACCTGCTTCATCACCGTCTCCTCGCCCCAGCGTTCGAGCGCGGGGCGCAGCATCTCGGTGGGGAAGGTGCCGGGTGAGATCGCGTTCACGGTGATGCCCTGGCGAGCCAACCTGCGCGCGAGGTGGGCCACCAGGTGGTGGAGCCCCGCCTTACTGGCCCCATACGCATAGACGTCCATCTGCGGTACGCGCGCTCCGTCGGCGGATCCTAGCGCGATCACTCGCGCGGGATCGTCGGGCCGCGACGCAGCCTTCAGCTCGGGCAGGAGCTCCTGCACGAGTCGGAAGAACGCCTTGACGTTGACCGACCAGACGTCGTCCCAGGCCTCTGCCGAGTGCTCCTCGAGCGACGCGACGTGGTGTGTACCGGCCGAGTGCACGAGCACGTGCAGTGCGGACTCGGCGGATCGAAGCTCGGCAGTGAGGGCGCGAATGCCCGACTCCTTCGAGAGGTCCGCCTTCAGGGGGAGGCAGCGCCCTTCCTTGGAGAGCTCGTGTGCGGTCTCCTCGGATCCGGTACGCGAGGTGATGTAGACCGTGGCGCCACCGGCCACGAGCCCCCGCGCGATCATGCGTCCGATGCCGCGCGATCCGCCGGTCACGAGAGCGACCTTCCCTTCGACGCCGAAGAGCTCGCTCACGCTCGAGGCTGCCCGGGAGCTGTAGGACTACCCATGGTTCGACACTATGTTGGAGCCGTTGTTCAGATTCAACTCGCATTCCGACGGTCTGCAACGGCGCCTCCTCGCTGCCCGAGCGGATAGAATGCGGGCGTGAGCGATTCGGCGTCCCCGGCGAGATCTGGGCGGGGGCGCCAGGGTGCAAAGCGCCGCGCCGACGCGGTTCAACCGTGGAGACGACATGGACTTCGAGATCCCCGAGGAGATCCGGCACAAGCTCGACGAGCTGGACGACTTCATCGAGCGCGAGATCAAGCCCCTCGAGGAGCAGGACGACAACATCCGCTTCTTCGACCACCGCCGCGAGTGGGCGCGGACCGACTTCGACGGCGGCGGGAGACCCCGGCAGGATTGGGAGGAGCTGCTGGGCGAGATGCGCCGGCGCGCCGACGCGGCGGGCCATCTGCGCTTCGGCCTGCCCAAGGAGCTCGGCGGACAGGACGGCTCGAATCTCGCGATGGCGGTGATCCGCGAGCACCTGGCGGCGAAGGGTCTCGGCCTCCACAACGACCTGCAGAACGAGTCGTCCATCGTGGGCAACTTTCCAACGGTCATCATGCTCCACCGGTTTGGCAGCGAAGCGCAGAAGCGGGAGCTCCTGGAAGGCACCCTGAACGGAACGGTGAAGATCGGCTTCGGACTCACCGAGCCCGACCACGGCAGCGACGCCACCTTCCTCGAGACCACCGCGCAGCGGGACGGGGACGAGTGGGTGATCGACGGCGGTAAGCGCTTCAACTCGGGCCTGCACAGCGCGACTCACGACTTCGTCTTCGCGCGGACGTCGGGAGAGCCCGGCCGTGCCGAGGGCATCACCTGCTTCATCGTCCCCACCCACACAGCGGGCTTCGAGGTGGAGCACCTGTGGTGGACGTTCAACATGCCGAGCGACGCCGCGGAGGTGAAGCTTCAGAACGTGCGCGTGCCCGCGGATGCCATTCTCGGTGAGGAGGGCCGCGGGCTCGCGCCGGCCAACACCTTTACGCACGAGAACCGCATCCGGCAGGCGGCGTCGGGGGTGGGGGCCGCGCAGTTCTGCATCTCCGAAAGTGTGGAGTACGCGAAGCAGCGCCGCGTCTTCGGCAAGCCGCTGTGGCTCAACCAGGCCATCCAGTTTCCGCTCGCCGAGCTCCAGACCGAGTGCGAGATGGTGCGCAACCTCGTCTACAAGACCGCCTGGCACCTCGATCGCAACCACCACATGGACGTCACCGACAAGGTGTCGATGTGCAACTACCGGGGGAATCGGCTCGTGTGCGAGGCCGCCGACCAGGCGATCCAGGTCCACGGCGGGATCGGCTACACGCGTCACAAGCCCTTCGAGCACATCTACCGCCACCACCGCCGCTACCGGATCACCGAGGGCTCGGAGGAGATCCAGATCCGACGGGTGGCGGGGATCCTGTTCGGCCGCGAGGCCAAACGGTGACTTGTTTTCTACCTGCGCGCAGGTAGAATATAGGGCGTGACCGAGCGCAGGCTCACCCCCAAGTCCACCCGGACGCGGCGCGCCATTCTCGACGCCGCGGAGGGGTTCTTCGCCGCCCAGGGCTTCGAGGCCACGCGGCTCGAGGACATCGCCGTCCAGGTCGGGATCCGCCGCGCTTCGATCGTCTACTACTTTCGCGACAAGGCCGAGCTCTACGAAGCCGTCCTCGACGACCTCTTCGGCGAGCTGCTCGAAGCCGCCCAGGAAACCGCCAGCCGCACCGCCACCCTCGACGAGCGCGTCGCTGCCGGCGTGACCTTGTGGGTCGACTACCTCGCAAAGCACCCGGCCCTCGCCCGCATCCTGCTGCGCGACCTGCCCAACGCGGCGGGCCCCGGTCGGGCGACGATCCAGCGCTACACGAAGCTCTACAACGAGCTCTTCGCGAAGCTCTTCGAAGAGCGAACCCAAGGCGCCGTCACGCGCGCCGCTGCCGCCGAGCAGATCCAGATCGGCACGTTGATCACGGGCGCCACGATGTTCTTCATCGCCGCGTCCCCGGCGCTCGCCAACGGTTTCGATCCGCTCGCCAAGGCGAACATCGAACGCCACAAAGCACACATGCTGGCTCTCGCGCGTGAGCTCATCGGCATTGAAGCTGCGGAACCCACGTCTGCGTCGATCGACGCCCGTCGGCCGCACTGAGACAGGAGTACGACATGGAGTTCGGAGTCTTTCAGGGTGCGTCGGTGGGACCGAGGCCGTGGGACGAGTCGGAGCCGCGGCGGATGCGCCAGGACATCGAGATCGGAGTCGCCGCCGACAAGGCGGGCTTCGACTACTTCTGGGCGCCCGAGCACCACTGCCTCGAGGAGTACTCGCACAACTCGTGCTCGCATCTCTCGTGCCTGGCCGTGGGGATGAAAACGGAGAACATCCGACTCGCCACGGGCATCTTCAACCTCTGCCCTCCCATCAACCACCCCGTGCGTGTCGCCGAGCAGATCGCGACGATCGACGTGCTCACCAACGGGCGCGTCGACCTCGGCACCGGCCGGGGCAGCGGATCCACCGAGGTCAATACCTTCGGGATCCTCAACGAGCAGACGCGGCCCATGTGGGAAGAGGCGATCCGCGCCATCCCGAAGATGTGGACCCAGGACCTGTTCTCCTGGGACGGCGAGTACTTCCAGGTGCCCGAGCGCTGCATCCTGCCGAAGCCCGTGCAGAAGCCCCATCCGCCGCTGTGGGTCACCACGTCGAACCCGTCCACGGTGGAGATCGCGGGCCGCATGGGACTCGGCGTGGCGATGTTCAACTTCTCGGACCCGGAGCTGCTGCGCCCGGCGGTAGAGGGCTACAAGGAGGCGATCCAGAAGGCAGAGCCCGTCGGCGAGTTCGTGAACGACCGGATCATGACCATCACGCCGCTCATGTGTCTTCCCGACGGAGACCAGGCGCGCGCGATCTACTCGGGCCGCTCGAACGACGTCACCGCGCACTTCTCGGTGTACTTCGACACCATCGTGCAGAACGGCGAGCTCCTCAAGGACGAGCCGCGTCCGATGTCGCAGACGCGCATCCGCGAACTCATCGAGCGCAACCGCAAGAACGCCGACGTCCAGGGACCGCTGGCTTCCGGGGGGTCCTCGAAGGACTTCTTCGCCCAGAACGGCATCTGCGTGGGCAATCCCGAGGACGTGATCGCCAGCGTTCAACGCTTCAAAGACGTCGGCTTCGACATGCTCGTCTTCGTCCCCGTGATCGGCTGGGGGAACACGCTCCACGACGTGTGCCTCGAATCCATCGCTCACACGGGGAAGCACGTGCTGCCGCACTTTCGCAACTAGCCCCGGGCAGGCGAGAGCCCGCCCCCCAGGTTCGCTTCCAGGTCGTGGTCAAACGTCGCGGTACAGCTTCCCGCTCTTGCGTACGTCGGCAAGCAGGCCGAGGTCGCCGGGCTCGAGTTCGTAGCCGTCGGGGTGGGGCGGACGCGGCTCCAGCCCGAGGGCGGTGACGACCGCGGGGTTCTGGTAGTAGCCCATGCAGGCGTGGAAGAAGAGACTCTCGACGAATCCGGGGTGCTGCGCGGCGACCTCGTCGAGAAGCGGCGCTCGTTCTTCGGTGGGGAGGTCGGCGAAGTCTGCCGCGCCGCGGTCGCGTGCGCGGGCATCGAGTGCGGTCAGTCCGCTGGCGGCCAACGAACTCGCGTCGCCGAGCTGCGTCTCGACGAAGGCGCCGATGCCCAGACTTCCCGCTCCGGGGATCTCTTCGTCACGGGCGGGGATCAGCTCGTCGAGTACGGCGCTGAGGGTGCGTTGCATTCGAAGGTCGTCCTTGATGTTCTGCCTCGGATCCGTCCCGAGCGCATTCAGTCGAACAGCTGGTCGAGGTTCTTCTTCATGTGGTCGGCGACGTAGAGGGCGATGGCCTGGATGGTATTGGTCGGGTTCACACCGCCCGCGGTCACGAAAACGCTGCCGTCGACGATGAAGAGATTCTTCACGTCGTGGCTCCGACCGAACGGATCGACGACGGAGGACGCCGGATCCCTGCCCATGCGTGCGGTGCCCATGAGGTGCCACCCCGCCGGCGGGAGCGGCGCCTCCACACGCGTTTCTTTCGCCCCGGCGGACTCGAGGACCTCGATTCCTCGCGCTGCCGCGTGGTCGAGCATCTTGCGGCTGTTGTCGCTGAGCCGATACTGGATCTTGGGCGCCGGGATCCCGTCGGCGTCGGTGAGCTCGGGATCGAGGGTCACGCGATTCTCGGGCTCCGGGAGGTCTTCGCAGATCACCACCATGCCCGCCGTCCGATCCCAGATGTCTTCGTAGGCGGCGTGATGGTCGGCGCCCCAGGGCAGTCGACGCGACGACAACCCGAACAATGCCGTCGAGATGGGTCCCATGCCGCGGAGCATCTCGAACGAGTAGCCGCGCAGAAAGCCACGGGTCGAGTCCGTCTCGTAGAACTCCTGGGAGATGATCGAGCAGCCGGTGGGCCCCTTGTAGCCTTCGAGGCGCTCGTCGAAGATGCCCGTGACCATCGCGTAGGGGTGGAACATGAGGTTGCGGCCGACGAGGCCGCTCGAGTTCGCGAGGCCGTCGGGGAATCGGTCCGAGCGGGAGTTCAAGAGCAATCGCGGTGTACCGACACCATTGCACGCAACCACGACGATCTCGGCCGGTTGCTGGTGCTCGATTCCCTCCTCGTCGATGTAGGTCGCGCCACTCGCCATCCCGTTCTCGTCGACCGTAATTTCGCGGACCCGGCAGTGGGTTCTGAGTTCGACGCCCTCGCGAATCGCGACGGGCCAGTAGGTGACGTCGGTGCTCCCCTTGGCGCCCTGGGCGCAGCCGATGATGCACGGTCCGAGGTTGATGCAGGCCGCGCGGCCCTCGTAGTCGCGAGTCGCGATGGCGCTGTCCGACGGCCACCAGTGCCAACCGAGCCGGTTGAAGCCCCGGGCGAGCGTTTCGCCGAGCTTGCCCAGGGGTACCGGGGGCAGTGGCAGCTCTTTCGGGGGGTAGGCGGGGTCCCCAGCCAGACCGGCAACGCCCATCATGCGGGCGTTCAGGTCGTACCAGGGCTCGAGGCTCGTGTAGTCGATGGGCCAGTCGTCCGCGACTCCGTCGAGGGTCTTCACGCGGAAGTCCGACGGGTGAAGTCTCGGGAAGTGGGCGGCGTAGAGGATCGTGCTGCCGCCGACGGCGTTGAAGTTCGAGATCTTGATGGGTGATTCGCTGTCGTTGACGGGGTAGTCCTCGCGCCGACCGCGACCATTCGGGCTGAGGCCGAACGCGCCGAGGCGATCCATCTCCCAGTCGCTGCGCGTCGTCGGATATTCGGCGGGATTCATCCAGCCGCCCTGCTCGAGGCAGACGATTCGCATCCGCGTCTCGGCGAGGCTCCACGCCATCGCCGCGCCCGCAGCCCCCGCACCGATGATCAGGACGTCGACCGGCTCTTCGGACATTGCACAGCTCCCGCGGCCGCTGGTCCCGCCGCTCGGTTCCAAGATCCGCAGCCCGCCGTCTTCCCTCGGCTCGATCAGCAGGTCGCGGGTCGAGGGCTGGTGACGAGCATCTTACCCTTCGCGTCCCACCGCCGTGTTTTCAAGCAGCCGCGGCTCGCGCGCCCCACCGTAAAACCCCGATAGCCTATGCTTTTGCCGCCGTGTCTCGCGCCGTCGGGGCGGCGCGCTGGATTTCGACAGGCAAGAGGGCCCCACCAGGGTCTGGGTCCGGGAGCTCCATGCAGGCCGACAGTATCCGCCGACAGCTGATCCCCGCGGTTCTGGTGCTGCTGGCATTCGGCACCTCCGCTCTGGTCCTGTTGGCGAACCCCCTGCGGGTGGAGCCGCGTGAACGGGTCGTCGAGCGCCCCCGGGTTCGCGTGGTCGAGGCGATTCCACGCAGCGTCGTGCTCCGTGTCCACTCCCAGGGCACGGTGGTGCCACCCGTGCAGCGCGAGCTCGTCCCCGAGGTCTCCGGACGGGTGGTGTGGGTGTCGCCCGCGCTTGCCGACGGCGGGGCCTTCGAACTCGGCGACCCGCTCCTGCGCATCGATGCAGCCGACTACGAGGCCGCGCTGCGCCACGCCAAGGCCGATGTCATTCGCACCGAAGCCGAGCACACCCATTCCGGTTCGGAGCTTCAGCGCCGCGAACGCCTGGCGGGGAGCGACGTGGTCTCGGAGGAGCAGCTTTCCGACGCGCGCCGGGCCGAGCGGGTCACCTTCGCGAATCTCGAAGACGCCCGAGTCAGCCTGGAGGAGGCCCAGCGCAACCTCGACCGCACCGAATTGGGGGCTCCCTTCACGGGTCGAGTGCGCGAGAAGCGCGTCGACGTGGGCCAGTTCGTCGAGCGGGGCCACCCGGTGGGCACGCTCTACGCCATCGATCAAGCCGAGGTCCGGCTCCCCCTGTCCGACGCGGAGCTCATGTTCCTCGAATGGCCGTCGACCAGCGGGGTGTTCGCGCCCGGCACGCAGCCCGAGGTGACCCTGCGCGCCAAACTGGGCGGCGTCGAGCGGAGCTGGCGCGGCCGCATCGTGCGCACCGATGGAGCCATCGACCCGCGCACGCGGATGGTGCACGTAATCGCCCGCGTAGACGATCCCTACGGACAGCGCGGCGCGGACACCATCGCACCCCTGGTGGTGGGCCTGTTCGTGAAGGCCGAGATCCGCGGACGGGTCGAGCCCGCCGCCATCGTGCTCCCGCGTTCGTCGCTGCGCAGCCGCAACAGCGTGTTGCTGGTGGATGCCGAGGGCCGCTTGCGCGAGCGCGAGGTCGGCGTCGTGAGGCTGCAGGGAGACGAGGCCGTGGTGACGTCGGGGCTCCAGCCCGGCGAACTCGTGTGCCTTTCCGACATGCCCATGTTCGTGGAGGGAATGCCGGTCGTCGTGGCCGAGGCCCCCGGCACCGGGCTCACCCCTTGAACCGGGCCATCGCCTGGTTCGCGAGCAACCCCATCGCCGCGAACCTGCTGATGGGCTTTCTGTTCATCGCCGGACTGGTGGCGGCGACGAATCTGTACCGGGAGGAGTTTCCGGACATCAGCCCCGGGATCATCGAGGTCACCGTGGCGTATCCGGGCGGCGCGCCCGCCGAGGTCGAGGAGTCGATCTGTGTGCGCATCGAGGAGAGCCTCGACGGCGCCGAGGGGGTCGATCACATCCGCTCGCTGGCCCTCGACGGCGCCTGCCGCGTGATGGTCGAACTCCTGGAAAGCGCCTCCCCCCACGTGGTGATGGCCGACGTCAGCGGCCGCATCGACAGCATCGAGCGTTTTCCCGACAACGCCGAGAAACCCATCGTCGACCACATGGTCGTCCACATTCCGGTGATCGACCTGTCGGTGTCGGGGAACGCCAACGAGCACACCTTGAAACGCGTCGGCAAACGCCTGCGCGACGAGTTGCTCGCCCTGCCCGACGTGACCCAGGTCGAACTCCACTTCGCCAGGCCCTACGAGATCGCCATCGAGGTCTCCGAAGACGCGCTGCGGCGCTACCGGCTCAGCTTCGACGAGGTGGCCGAAACCGTCCGACGCTCCTCCCTCGACTTGCCCGGCGGCAAGCTGCGGGGCAGCGATGGGCAGATCCGCCTGCGCACCACGGGACAGGCCTACTGGGGCCGCGAGTTCGAGCGGCTGATCCTGCTCACGGATCGCGACGGCACCGAGGTTGCTCTGGGCGACGTGGCGCGCGTGCTGGACGGCTTCGAAGAACGGGACCTGGAAACCCGGATCAACGGGAAACCGGCGGTCATGGTGCGGGTCTTGCGGGTGGGCCGCCAGGATGCGCTCGACATCCGCGAACGCGTCGGGGAGTACCTCGAGCGAGACACGTCGTGGCTGCCCGAGGGCATCCAGGTGGGGATCTGGCTCGATCACTCGGAGGAGATCCGCCAACGCCTGGGCACCTTGCTCGACAACGCGCTACTGGGCCTCGCGCTCGTGCTGATCGTGTTGGCGCTGTTCCTGCGTTTCCACCTGGCGTTCTGGGTTGCGGCGGGCCTGCCGGTGGTCTTCCTGGGCGCGATCAGCCTGTTCCCCTGGCTGGGTTTCTCACTCAACACCGTCACCGTGATGGCCTTCATCCTGGCGCTGGGGATCGTCGTGGACGACGCCATCGTGGTGGGCGAGAACATCTACAGCCACCAGCAGCGGGGTGGCGCCCCCCTGCGCGCCGCCATCGAGGGCACCCGCGAGGTCTACGTCCCCGTGATCTTCGGCGTGCTCACCACCATGGCGGCTTTCTCCCCCCTGGTCCTGGTGGGCGGCAACCTGGCCCAGATGTTCTCGGGGGTGGGGGTCGGGGTCATGGCGTGCCTGTTGTTCTCCATCGTCGAGTCGCAGTGGATCCTGCCCGCCCACCTCGCCGTGGCGTCACTGCAGGGCGACCACGCGAGGACGGGCTGGAGCCAGGTGCACCAGCGCGTCGGAGCTGCGTTGGAGCGCTTCGTGAAGACGCGCTACCGGCCGCTGCTCGTGCGCGCGATGCGGCAACGCTACGTCGTGCTCGCCGGATCGATCGGCGTGATCGTGTTGCTGGCCGCCCTGGTGGCGAGCGGCCGCGTCCCCTACGAATTTCTTCCGCCCGTCGAGGGGGATCACGTCTCGGCGCTGCTCGAGATGCCGCCGGGAACCTCCGTGGAGTCCACCCGCGTTGCGGTCGATGCCCTCGAGGCATCCGCGCAGGCGCTCCGCCTCGAACTCGAGGCCGAGCACGCTCCGGAAGACGCGCCCATCGTCAAACACGTGGTGTCTTCCATCGGCGCCCAACCGTTCCGGCAGATGCTGTCGGTCGCCTTTGGCATGGGCGCCAGCCAGGGCGCCAGTATCGCCGAGGTCACGTTGGTGCTGAGCCCGGCCTCTTTGCGCTCGGTGGGAGCGCACGCCATCGCGGAACGTTGGCGCGAACGGGCGCCGCTGCCGCCCGACGCCACCAGCCTCGTGTTCTCGGCCGACATGTTCAATGCGGGCCGCTCCGTCGACATCCAGCTCCGGGGACCGGACCTCACGATCCTGGAACCGGCCGCCCGCGAGGTGCGCGCGCGTCTCGCCGCCATCCCGGGAGTCGTCGATCTGCAGGACTCGTTCTCCTCGGCCCAGCGGGAGATCGAGTTGCGGCTGCGACCCGAGGCGCGGCCGCTGGGGCTCACCCTCGCGGACCTGGCACGCCAGGTCAGGCAGGCGTTCTACGGCGAGGAGGTGCAGCGGATCCAGCGCGGGGTGGACGAGGTGCGCGTGATGGTCCGCTACCCGCTCGAGGAGCGTCGCTCCCTGGCCGGCCTCGACGCGCTGCGCGTGCGAACCGACGAGGGCGCCGAGGTGCCGCTGTCCACGGTGGCCGAGTTGGTGCCGCGCCGCGCGCTGCCGTCGATCCACCGCGTCGACCGCATGCGCGTGGTCAACGTGGCGGCCGACGTGGACCGCGCGCTCACCACCCCCATGCGCGTCACCGGCGCCCTGGAGGCGCAGCTGCCCGCGCTGCTCGCGCGCTTCCCGGGCGTGAGCTATCGGCTGGAGGGCGCCCAGCAGGCCGACGCCGAAGCCAGCGCCGGACTGCTCGGTGGCTTCGTGCTCGCCCTGGCCGCGATCTACGCACTGCTCGCCATTCCCCTGCGCTCCTATCTTCAGCCGCTGATCATCATGAGCGTGATTCCCTTCGGCTCGCTCGGCGCGATCGCGGGGCACCTGCTCATGGGCATGCCGCTGACGTTCTTCTCCATCGTCGGCATGGTCGCCCTGGCGGGGGTGGTGGTGAACGCGAGCCTGATCCTCGTGCACTTCAACAACCGCCTGCAAGAGCGCGGCGCGTCCGCGTCCCAGGCGATCGTGGCCGCCGGCGAGGCGCGCTTCCGACCCATCCTGCTGACGTCGCTCACCACCTTCGTCGGGCTGCTGCCCTTGCTCCTCGAGCGCAGCGTGCCGCTGCAGATGCTGATCCCCATGGCGGTGTCCCTGGCCTTTGGCGTCGCGGTCTCCACGCTCTTCACCCTGGTCCTGGTGCCGTGCGAAGTGGCCGTGCTCGAGGATCTGCAGGGCTGGTTCGCGCGGACGCTGGCGTCCTCTCCCGAGACCGCCTCACCGCGTTCTTGAGCGGAGCGAACTGGATAGGCGGAGAAATAGCAACGAGCGGATTCCGTTTTCATCACCCGTGCGGTCGAGGTGGCGATCCGTACGCCAGCCGAGCGAGCTGTGAGTCCGGACGAGGGGATCGACGAGCTCTGGTACACTGACCATTCCACGACACTCCACCGGAGCTCAGCGTGGTCGAGACCCACAAGACTTTCTGTCGCTTCTGCCACGCGCTCTGCGGCATCGAAGTGGACGTCGCCGACAACCGCGTGGTCGCCGTCCGTGGCGACCGCGACAACGTCATCTCGCGCGGCTACACGTGCGCAAAGGGGCGCGCGCTCCCCGACCAGCACCACCACCCCGACCGCCTGCGCGGCACGGTCAAGCGCGCAGCGGACGGCAGCTTCGAGCCGATCCCCAGCGAGACCGCCATGGACGAAGTGGCGGAGCGACTTCTCGCGATCCAGCAGCGCCACGGGCCGAGCTCGGTGGCCGTCTACTCGGGCACCCACGGTCTGTTCAGCACGGCGGCGCCCCTCATCATCTCGTGGGTGCGGGCGCTCGGCACGCCGTACTACTTCACGCCCAACACCATCGACCAGCCCTCGCAGTCGACGGCTCGGGCGCGCTGCGGCTCCTGGGACGCGGGGGGCAGCCGTTTCTGCGACGCGGACGTGATGCTCTTCATCGGCAACAACCCGGGGGTGTCGGCGTTCTCTCGCGACGGCGGACCCCCCTATGCGAACGGCTTTGGGTACCTCAAAGAGGCCGGCCGACGCGGCATGAAGATCATCGCCATCGATCCGCGCCGAACGGAGCTCGCCCGCCGCGCGGATCTCCACCTGCAGGTGCGGCCCGGCGAAGATCCGACGCTGCTGGCCGGCATGCTGCGCACCATCCTGGAAGAGGGGCTCTACGACCGCGAGTTCACCGACGCCCACGTCGAGGGGCTGGCGGCGCTCCGCGAGGCCGTGGCCGACTACACGCCCGACTACGTCGAGCGGCGCAGCTTGGTACCGGCCTCGCAGGTCGTGGAGGCCGCGCGCCTGTTCGCGCGCGGGCGCAGCGGCTCGGCGATGAGCTGCACCGGGGTCAACATGGCGCCGCGCCCGGACGTGACCCAGCACTTCGTCTCGGCACTGAACGCGCTGTGCGGCCGCTTCAATCGGGAGGGCGACCTCGTGGCCAATCCCGGTGCGCTGCAGCCGCCCCGCTCCCACTACGCGGAAGTGGTTCCGCCGAAGGACCTCTGGGGCAAGGGACCGCAATCGCGTTTCCGCGGTCTCGGCCACTTCATGGGCGAGATGCCGATCAACGTGTTCGCGGACGAGATCTTGACTGAGGGCGAGGGGCAGATCCGCGCGCTGGTGTGCATCGGCGGCAACCCCGCGGTGGCTTTTCCCGACCAGCGCAAGGTCTTCGAGGCGCTTCGCGCCCTCGAGCTCTCGGTGGTACTCGACGTGCGGATGACCGCCACGGCGCAGCTCGCCCACTACGTGTTCGGCTGCAAGCTCTCCCTCGAGAAGCCCAGCACCTCGCGCACGGCCGAGCTGCAGTTCGACGTCCCCTTCGCGCAGTACACACCGGCGATCCTCGAGCCGGAATTCGACGTGATCCAGGAGTGGGAGTTCTTGTGGGGCATGGCGCACCGCATGCGCACCCCCATCAAGGTGGCGCGCGGCGTCCCGCTCGATCTCGACCGCAAGCCCGGGGACGAGGAGTTCCTGGAGCTGCTCCACACGGGCTCGCGCGTAGCGCTTTCCGAAGTCCGCAAGTATCCGAGCGGCCACGTCTTCGAGCCGGACGAGCCGGCGCGAGTGCAGCCCGCGCGCCCCGAGCACACCGAGGCGCGCATGAACGTGGCACCCGCCGCGGTGATCCGACAGCTGCGCGAGATCCGCGGCGAGGCGGTGTCGGACTCCGGGGGCTACACGGGCGAGGGCGAGTTCAGCCACCGTCTCATCAGCCGCCGCATGCTCGACGTCTACAACTCGACCGGCGATCACCTCCCGGGTCTGCGACGCCGTTTCCCCTACAACCCGGCTTTCATGAACGCCGCGTGCATGGCAGCGATCGGCGTCGACAGCGGCGACGTCGTACGCATCGACTCGGACCACGACTTCATCTACGGCGTGGCCGAGCGTGCGAACGACATCCGACCCGGCGTGATCTCCATGTCCCACGCCCGTGGCGGCGAGCCGGATCTCGACGGTGAAGTGCGCAACATCGGCAGCACCACGAACCGCCTGGTGAGCACCGAGCGCAACTTCGAGCCGATCTCGGGCATCCCGCGCCAGAGCGCGATCCCGGTGAACGTGCGGCGGCTCAGTGCGGAAGAGTTGGCGGCCGTCGCACCCGCCCGCCCCTAGCCATCCGCGAGAATCGCCCTGGCAGCCTGCATCCCGGCCTGTGCCGAGATGTCCACGGGGCCCGCGTCGCTCTCGATGGTGGAGTTGGCGAGGTACAGACCCGGGCAGCCCGGCACGCGAACGCCGTGGCGGCGCACCGGCGCCCAGAACCAGCCCATGACGGCCGGGCGCTGCACCCACTGACGCGCCTCCCACTCCACGCAGTCGTCGAAGTCCGCGTAGCAGCTCGAGAGATAGCGGCGTGCGGCGTCGGCGGTGGCTTTGGTCTCGTCCCAGCCGATGCGCTCGTCGCGCCGCAGCCAGCGGGTGATCAGGCAGTGGAGCAGGTGCTTGCCGGCTGGTGCGGCGGCGCGCGAACTCAGCGACGGGAAGTGGAAGCCGCCGCGGAAGTGCTTGTCGGGGCCGATGAGCAGCCGGTTCCAACCGGTGTGGGTCTCGACCTCTCCGGTATCGCGCAGCACAGGCATGCGCGAGAGACCGATCTGCAGACCGATCGCGTCGGTGCAGTGATCTTCGAGGCGCTCGGAGATCGAGACCAGCTCGGCGTCGCGCCGCTCCGGCGGCAGTAGCGGGAGCGCGCTCCAGATCGGGTAGCTGATCACGCTGACGGGCGCGCGCACCTCGAGCGCCAGGTGGTTGTCGTTGATCGCCACGAAGCCGCTCGAGCGCTCGCCATCGAAGGTGATCTCGACGGGCTGGTGGGACAGGATCACGCGTCCGCCGCGCTCCACCAGCGCGCGCTCGAAGGGTGCGATCGCGCCCTGCATGCCGCCCGCCTCGTCGTCGTCTGCGAACCCGTGGACGGGGTGGAGACCCGTGTGGCGCGTGGCAAAGAAGCCCATGATGCGACCCGTCGAGGCGCGCTCGGGGTACTGGCAGTAGATGGTCTTTGCCATGGTGAGCACGGCCGCACGAATCTCGGGCTCGTCGACGTTCTGCTCGACCCACTCGCCGAGCGGCACCTCGACGACCTCCTGCTGCTCCTCGGCGGTCGAGCCCGCGATGCGCTCCATCACCTTCGAGAATTCGGACATCAGTTCGACCGGAACCCCCAGGACGTCGCGCGCGAGCGGGACGAAGCCCTCCGGACTCCAGTCGCCGTACACCATCTGCGCCGGCAGCGCGGCCGGGCGCGGCGGAAACTCCGGGATCAGGTGCACGCGCAGATGCGACTGCATCTCGCGAATGCGCACCTCGACGTCGGCCTCGCGACAGGCTTCCTGGCCGTGGATCCAGCCGATCTCGAGATCCGTCACGTCGCTGCCCAGGCGGTGTCCGCAATCGAGCCACCAACCGCGGAACGGTACCGACCCACCGCGCCCACCGGTGACGGGCGGCGAGTCGACCACCACCACGCGCCGGCCGTGCTTCGCGAGAATGGCGCCCGCCACGAGCGCCGACATCTCGGCGCCGACGATGGCGACATCGCATTCGATCGGCTGTGCGTAGTCGTCTACTTCGTGCACCGCGTATTCCTCCCGAGTCGACCCGCGCATTGTGATGAGACCGCCGGCAACGCGTCAACTCTCGCGGTCTGCAGCTTCCCTGCGAGGTTCTCGCATCGCTGCCATTCTTGCCGCCCGCGGCTGACCGACGTGGCGGCGATCATCCTGCGCGCTATGGCAGATTCGGTGCGGGGGAGTCGGTCGTGACGGCTTCCGCTCCGCGAAGCCGACGCAGCGTTCGCTCGGTGCGCTGCCAGGCGCGCTGCGGGATCTCCCCGGGCGCCAGCCGCTCGCTCAGCAGCAGGAACATCGCGTTGCCGCTGCGATCGCGGAAGCGGGTCTCGACTGCCTTGGCGACGTACTCGCGGTCGAGCTTCGCAGCGCGCAGGGTCGCGGCATGGCTCTCGAGGGCGTCCGCAACCTGCGCGGAGCTGGCGCCGTCCGAGAGCTC
>JABSQW010000085.1 GCA_013215605.1 Myxococcales bacterium | reverse complement strand
GCTGACGACCTGGTCACGGCGTGGCAGCACGGCGACCAGGAACTCAGCGCCGCGGGAGTCGCAGCGGGCCCGCATGGCCGCGAGGGAGGTCTCCACCTGGGTCCAGCCCCGGTCGATCCGCTCGTTGGGCTCACCGCTCACGATGAACTCGCTCGATGCGCGCCCGCTCTCGAGGCGTCGGCTGTGCTTCATCGCGGCCATCCGCTGCTGGACGATGTTGAGCAACGCGCTGCGCTTGAGGACGTAGCCCACCCTCTTCTTCAACGTGTTCGTCTTGGCCGTGGACTTCGCCGGCTTGGGCTCGTAACTCGGCGACACGTCGTTCACGTAGAACGCGAGGACCACGGCGTCCGGGCTGTAGGCGTCGAGCAGCCGCGACATCCAGATCTCGTGCTGCCAGGTATCCGTCCCGGGGATGCCGGCGTTCAGGACCTCCCACGTTCCGAGCTCGCTCTGCTGCTCGTTGAGGTGCGACTCGAGCTGCTTCGGCCACGAATCATCGAGAGAAACGCCATTTCCGAAGGTCTGGGAGTCACCGATTCCCAGAATGCGCCACGTACCCGGTGCGGAAACGGCAGCGTACTCGCCGTCCCGCAATCCGAGGGAGTTCACGGAGACCGGCTTGTCGTGGGTGTACGCCTGATGATTCGGACGCAGTGCGTGCGCAATTTCCGCGTCGAAGTCGTAGTACTCCTGCGGGAACGTCCACCGAATCGGCGGCGGATAGATGAATCGCAGCGCTACATCGAGCACGCAGGCGGTCATGATCAGCGACACGACGAGCAGCCCTGCGTTGGCGCGCAATTCGCTGGCTTTGATGGAGGGCATCCGCAGCCTTATCGGCAGCTTCCCGCAGTGGTTGACGCGGAATCGGCAGGCGGCATGCAGTCGTGGGGACCCGGCCAGCAGGAATGGCATCTCGAGTAGGCAACGGCTCGCGCCGCTACACGAGATTCCGCAGCGTGAAAGATACCGTCACCCTTTTCGCCACGAGGGACACTTACTTTCGCGGCACACTGCGGAAATTTCACGGCTGCACGAGGAAACACGCTGAGATGATCAGGACAGCGACATACTTCGAGGCGATGCGCAGCATCGACCTGGGGGACCAGTTCTTTCGAAACCGGTTGCCTCTTTGCATCGGATCGGCCATTGGAGCGCTCGGGATCGCCGGTATCTGCGTCCTCGCGAGCGTTACGGGCTCCGATCTGTCGGAGCTGACCCGCGACGTCGTCGCGGTCGTGGACACGCACCTCTACACCGGGGCACTGTCGACCACCGGGCTCATGCTGTGGGCCGCTGCCGCGGCGATCTGCCTGCTCGCTGCGTCCCTCGTCGGACGCATGGCGCAGCACCGAAGCAGCATGTGGTTTCTGCTCTGCGCAGGGGCGCTCACCACTCTGCTCGGCTTCGACGACGCGTTCCTGCTCCACGAGCGGGTCTTCCCCACCTATCTGGGGCTGCCGCAAAAAGGCGTCTACGCGGTCTACATCGGGATGATCACGGCGTTCCTCGTGGGCTTCATGCCGAGCATCCTGAAGACCGATTACGTGATCCTCGCGGCCTCACTGGTCTTCATGGCGCTGTCGGTGGGAATGGACGAGTTCCTGGTGTACTCGCGGTTCGAGACGTTCGTCGAGGACAGCTGCAAGTTCGTTGGAATCGTCTTCTGGCTGACCTACTTCGCCTGGACGTCGAGCAGGTTGATTCGCCGGAGCCTTCAGGGGATCTGAGCGCCCAGGCTCCGACCTACAGGGAGCCCGACCTCCTCCCGACAAGGGAGGGGGGAGACGTCACCTGGCATGAAGGCTTCCACCTACCAGCGGATGCGGGCGGCCCGATGGGGGGCCCTCGAGGGACTCCGCGAGAGCTGGCTGGCGCGCGCGCTCCTGGGTTGCATCGACCTCGGGCGCGCGTTCGCCCGTTTCAGGAGGGGCCAGCTCTACCTGGCCCTCGACTCCGCCAGCCGCATCGGTCGCGTACTGCGCGTGCCGGGCCTCGCGCGCATTGCCTGTCGCCTCGAGGAGCGGATCTGGCGGCAGACGATCCTCGACCCGCAGACCGGTGCGCCGCTTCCCGCGGCAGAGAACCGCCTCGTCGACGATTTTCGAAAGGGCCCGGCCGCCGATTCCTTCCGCGGCGGGATGAACACCTGGGAGCGCCTCGTCAATCTGGGTGGCGAGCTCATGATGCTGAAGGCGCCCGATCTCGACACGGGCGAACTCGGCGTGGTGATCATCAAGTACACGCCCGCCTTCGGGCGCTTCGCAGCACTCTACGATCTTTCGCGCCTCTTCGAGCACTACCAGGTGGTTCTCGAGCCGAGCTGGATCGGCTATCACGATCCGATCCTCCAGCTCTTCACGGCGCGCGAGCGGCGCGTGATCGTCGAGGCCCAGTTTCCGGAAGACGAGGCGACACTGCGCGCTACCGGGTCGAACCTCGTGCCCGTCCCCTTCGGCGCCGGTCACTGGGTGGACCCGCGCAACTTCCACCCGTTGCCGGAATCCGAGAAGGAATACCTCGGCGTCCTCATCGCGAACTGGGCACCCCACAAGCGCCACCACCTGCTCCTCGATGCGCTGGCGAAGATCGACGATCCCACGGCCCGCATCGCCCTCGTCGGGTATCCGTGGAAGGAGTACACCCAGGAGCGACTCCACGCCGAGGTGCGCCGCCGCGGCCTTGCGGGTCGCGTCGACTTCTACGAGCGCATCAACCGCAAGGAGGTCAACGAGGTCTTCAACCGCTCCCACGCCAACCTGCTCATCTCGCGGAAAGAGGGAGCGAGCAAGATCCTCTACGAGGGGCTCGCCGCTGGCACGCCGTGCATCGTGCTCGATGACCACGAGGGCGCACGCCCCGCGGACATCAACGATCGCACCGGCATCCGCGCACCGGCCTGCGATCTCGACAAAGCCCTCGAGATGATGCGAGACGAGGGCCACACCTTCGATCCCCGCGGCTGGTGGTGCGAGAACGCGTCGCCCCCCGTGACCACCGAACGCCTCGAAGCCGCGCTGCGCGACGCCGCCCTGGCCGAGGGGCGGCCCTTTACACGAGGCCTCGCGTTGAAGACGAACGACCCGAACCTCACGTACATCGATCCGTCGTCCGCGGACGAGTTTCGAGCGTCTTACGAGCACCTGTCGACACTGCTCCGCCCCGACGAGGAGATTCGCGGCTACCGGGTTCGCTACCAACGTCCGGAGGATCGATGAAGAAGGCCCTCAAGGCCCTGGCCGGCCGCGCCGTGTTCGCCGCCGGCATGCACCGGCATCTCCTCGGCGACCGCGGCATCATCGTCGCGTTCCACCGCGTGAACGACCAGACCGCGGGCGACGCGCTCACCGTGAGCTGCCGCTCCTTCGCCCGCTTCTGCGCGTTCTTCAAGCGCCACTACGAGGTCCTGCCCCTCGGCGAGATGGTGGCGCGCATCGAGCGCGGCGAGAGTATCGGCGGAAGCCTCGCGATCACCTTCGACGACGGATACCTCGACAACTACACGGTCGCTGCGCCGATCCTCCGACACCACGCCCTGCCCGCCACCTTCTTCATCACGAGCCAGTTCATCGGGACGCAGACGGTTCCCTGCTGGGACGCCGACGTCACGCCGCCGCCGCGATGGATGAGCTGGGACCAGGTTCGCGCCCTCGCCGCTCAGGGCTTCACGATCGGCGGTCACACCCGCAGCCACGCCAACCTCGGCGAGGTCGCCGGCGACACCGCGCGCAAAGAGATCCGGGGCGGCCGGGAAGAGATCGAGGCCGAGCTCGGCACGGCGATCGACCTCTTCGCCTACCCCTTCGGCCGCCCCGACGCCCTGGCCGAAGACAACCGCGACCTGGTGCGCGAGGCCGGCTTCCGGTGCTGCGTGTCCTGCCACGGAGGAACCGTCACCTCGCGCACGGACCCCTTCCGCCTCTACCGCGTCCCGATCAACGACTGGTTCGCGGACCCCCACCAGTTCGGCCTGGAGACGGCGCTCTCGCGCACCTGAGAGACACCCTCGACGGGCCGCTGGTGACCGCCGATCTCCCCATGCCACTGGAATTCCCCGCCTGCCCGTGGTTTCTTCCGGCCCCACACCCTCCCCTGTCGCGGATTGACAGCGCTGCGGGTCGTGGATATAAGTTCCGCCAGTTTATTGCGGGGTAGAGCAGTCTGGTAGCTCGTCGGGCTCATAACCCGGAGGTCGTCGGTTCAAATCCGGCCCCCGCTACCACTCAAACCCTCGGTACCGAAAGGTTCCGGGGGCTTTGCTTTTTCGATGACCTGCCTCCCTGAGATCGATCCTCGCAATCCAGCTGGACCGAACGGAGAGGACGATCGACGACGCTCGGGCTGTCGGGACCGCGATCTGCGAGGTCACCCAGGAACGGCTGACGACGTTTGCGGCAGCGTAGGTTCGTCCAGAAATGGATTGCTCCCCACGAGAGGGGGCCGGGGAGGAAGTGTGCCCAGCGTGCGAACCGGGGACTTCGATTGCCACTACGAGGACGACGATTTCAGCGACCCGTGGGTCGAGAGCGAGACCGTGCTGATCCAGCACGGCTTCGGCCGCAACGGGCGCTACTGGACGAGCTGGGTGCCCTACCTGGCGGGTCACTATCGCGTGATCCGCCGTGACATGCGGGCACACGGCGGCTCGACGGACACCGGGCCCGACTATGAGTGGAGCGTCGACGGTCTCGTCGCCGACCTCGTGGCGTTCCTCGACGCTTTGGGTCTCTCCCGCGTCCACTACGTCGGGGAGTCGGTGGGAGGCCCGACGGGCATCGCCCTGGCGGTGGCCCACCCCGAGCGCCTCGCGAGCCTCACCCTGGTGTCGGGGGTGCTGCGGCTCGACGAGCCGGTGCAGAAGGTGCTCGGCGCCGGCTACCCGGACTTCGCGACGGCGATTCGAGAGCTCGGGCCGGGGGGCTACGTGTCGCGGGGACCGGAGCCCGACGATCCCGCCGCGCGGGCGGAACGTGCCTGGCACCGCGCCGAGTGGGACCGCGCGAACGGCTACGCGCTCGAAGGCCTCGCGCGACTCACTCCCCACGTCGAGGTCGAGCCTCTGCTGCCCGAGGTGCGTGTCCCCACCCTGATCCTCGCGCCGGCCGACAGTGCTCTCACGCCCCTGCGCGACCAGATCACCATGCGCGAGAAGATTCCCGACGCACGAATCGAAATCTTCGAGGGCCACGGACACAACTTCTACCCCGAGGAGCCCGAGCGCTGCACCGCCGCGATCCGGCGCTTCGTCGAGGGGACGGCTTAGCGCGGCACGACGCGGTCGAGAAGACGGAGGTGTTTCTCGCGCACCCCCTCCGGTCGCTGGCCGCTGCTTGGCCGGTGAGGCGGCGGGCTATGCTAGAGCGGCCCCTGGCGGGATTCGACTTCGCCTCGGCGCGAGTCGGCCCGGGTGGGTGCGCGGCCGCCACCGGGAGAATCGACGACGTGGACGCTCGCTCGCTGCACCAGACGATCGTGCTGCCGTTGCTGGCGGGGCTGCTGTGGCTGGGCGCGCCGCACGCCCGGGCGGGTGACGTGGGCACGGCCGGCGAGGCTTCGAACTTCCTGCCCACCTCGACCATCGACGTGCTGGTCGTCTACCCGCGTCCCGCCGCGGAGCACCTCGCCAGCCTGATCGCGTGGAACCGCGCCTGGGGCGAGACCGAGATGGGCGCGTTCCTCGACGCCAACTTTGCGCGCGTGACGCAGATCTACCAGCAGAGCGGCATTCCGGTCGAGTTCCGCATCGTCCACCACGAGGCCGTGGACTTCTCCAACATCGATCCCAACAACTGGAAGGCCACTTTGAGCTTCGCGCTGATGAGTCCCGGAGACCCCATCGCCGCCCATATCCCCTACTTGGACGTGGTCGGGCCGCTCCGCGAGCTGCACGGGGCAGACCTCCTCATCTACTGGCGTCAGATCGGGGACGCAGGCCCGACCTCGAACGGGGCCAACCCCGGCGGTGGTGCGGACAAGGCCTACGCCCAGCTGACCTACACCGGCGTGAACCCCCCGATCGCCGCCCACGAGACCGGCCACCTGCTGGGGGGGCAGCACCAGAACGGTGTGCAGGGCACGGCCTCCTTCTCGATCGCCGGAGACACGGCCCAGTTGCGCGAGTACCGCACCGTGATGACCGTCGCGGTGCCCCTGGGACTCGACGCCTATCGCTATGTCTGGCGCTTTTCCAACGCGGGCGACAGCGTCGCGGGCGACAACGACTGCAGCGCCTTCTCCGCGGTCCTGGAGACCTGCCACTTCCCCGACACGGTTTCCCTGGGCGACGCCAGCCACGACTCGGCGTCGATCCTCTCGGCCATGGCGCCCGTCGTCGCCGGCTTCCGAAGCCCGGCGTCACCCGTGGTCGTACCCGCGGCGCCGGTGTGGGCACAGGGACTGCTGGGCCTCGTGCTCGCCGGGGCCGGGGTGGGCGTACTCCTCGGCCCGCAGCGGACGGCCCTGCCACCGGCGTTGACCCGGCGCCGGCGAACTCGCTCCTGACGCAGCCTGCAAGAGCCGTCGGCCCGGCAGCCCTCGACGATGGGGCATCGCGTCCGTCCTCCACCCGTTCGCGAACTCGAAGGCGCCCGGGTGGGAGATCACACGGCTCCTGTACGCTCTCATGCTGTGGGAGTTGCTCGTACTCGGTGATGGAGACTCAACGGGGACTGCGATGGCTGCGGGAGATTCCGGAAGCGTGAAGACATTCCCGAAGATGAGCTACGAGGAAGCACTGGCCACAATCACCGCGCCGGGCGCGGCCTTCGAAACGGCGCTCGAGCCGGTGGACGGGCGGCCCATGGCCGTCTTCAAGAATCGCTTCAAGTCTCTCCTCGAAGTGCTCGAACACTCGAAGACCTACGGCGACCGGGAGTTCAGCGTGTGGGACACGGGCGTGCGCTGGACGTTCGCCGAGCACGCGCAACTCGTGGCGTCGGTGGCCGCGGCCTTTCGCGAGCGCCATGGCATCGGTCCCGGGAGCCGCGTGGCGATCCTCGCCGCGAACTGCCCCGAGTGGGTGCTGGCCGCCTGGGCCACCATCGCCCTCGGCGGCACCGTCGTGGCCATGAACGGCTGGTGGCAGGGCGACGAGATCCTCTACGGCCTCGACCTCGCCGACCCGCACCTGCTCGTGGCCGACCGCAGGCGCCTCGAGCGCATCGCCGGGCATGCCATCGACGTTCCGACGATCGTGGTCGAGGACGATTTCGCCGACATCGAAGCCCACGCCCCCGCTGCCCCCCTCCCCGCGGATCCCATCGACGAGGACGCGCCCGCGGCGATCCTGTTCACGAGCGGAACGACGGGTCGCCCGAAGGGGGCGATCAGCACGCATCGGAACTTCATCGCGTTCATGCAGATCAGTTTCACGAGCGGTGCCATCGGCACGCTCATGTACCCGCCCGAGAAGCCGCCGACGCCTCCCGTGTCGGTGACGGCGTCACCGCTGTTCCACGTTTCGGGGTTTCAGTCCTGCGCGCTCATGGGACCCGCGACCGGCGCCAAGTACGTCTGGGCCACGGGGCGCTTCGACCCGGAGAAGATCTTCCGTCTCACCCTCGAAGAGGGAGTGACCCGCTGGGGCGGCGTGCCCACGCAGCTCTGGCGTCTCCTCGAGCATCCGGACTTCGAGCCCGGGGAGTTCCAGCAGATCACTTCGACGGGTGGCGGCGGATCGGTGTTCTCGCCCGAACTTCAGCGCCTGGTTCGCGAGAAACTCCCCCAGGCTGCGAACGAACTGAACGTGGGCTACGGGCTGACGGAGTGCGCTGGCTTGTGCACGATGGCGCGCGGTGATCTACTCAGCGAGTTTCCCGACACGGTGGGTCGAGCGCTTCCCACGTGTGGCGTCGCGATCTTCGACGACAGCGGCATGCGTCTCCCCGACGGCGAAGACGGCAACATCTGTATCCGCGGACCCGGCGTCATGCCCGGTTACTGGCGCAACGAAGACGCGACGCGCGAGGCGTTCTTCGACGACGGCTGGCTGCGCAGTGGCGACATCGGTCACCTGCGCGACGGGTTGCTCTTCCTCGCGTCGCGCAAGCGCGACATGATCATCCGCGGCGGCGAGAACGTGTACCCCATCGAGATCGAAAACCGGCTCGAGGAGCACCCCGACGTCCACGAAGCCGCGGTGGTCGGCGTCGAGCACCGCAGCCTCGGCCAGGAGATCAAGGCGATCGTCGTGCCGCAGCCGGGAGCCGTACCCGACGCCGAAGTGCTGAAGCGGCACGTCGGCGAGACCCTCGCCGCCTTCAAGGTGCCCGCCTACGTTGAGATCCGTGAGGCGCTGCTTCCCCGCAACGCGAGCGGAAAGGTGCTGAAGGCCGTGTTGACCGGGGAGATCGAGAACCCCTTCACGGAGGAGTGAGGTCGGATTCGCCAGCTTCCACGGGGTCCGGGACGCATCCCGTGAACCTCGTGACGACGGGGGGTCGATGGGGGCAACCGCAGCCAGGCCCACCGAACGGGAGCGAACCCCGTACCCCGCGGAGGAGCGGGAGGCCCCCGGAATTCCGCTTCAGCTGGATCCCGAACTTCCGCGCCCGCTGCGGCGCTGAAAGACCACGAAGAACACCGGCACGAGAACCACCGCGATCAGCGTGCCGGTGAGTTGACCGCCGAGCACCACGGTGCCCAGCGAGCGCCGACTCGCCGAGCCCGCTCCGGTCGCCAACACGAGGGGCAGCACGCCGAGTATGAACGCGAACGACGTCATCAGAATCGGCCGGAAGCGCAGCCTCGCGGCTTCGCTGGCGGCCTCGAGGATGCCGAGCCCTCCCGCGTGTTGCTCGCGCGCAAACTCCACGATCAGAATCGCGTTCTTGCTCGCGAGGGCCACGAGCAGAACGATACCGACCTGCATGTACACGTCGTTCGTCAGGCCCGCCATCGCCACGGCTGCCACCGCACCCAGCAGGCCGAGCGGTACCGCGAAAATCACGGCCGCGGGTGCCGACCAGCTTTCGTACTGCGCGGCCAACACCAAGAAGACGAGCACCACGGCAAGGCCGAAGATCAGCGCGACGCCGCCCCCCGCCACGCGCTCCTGGTACGACATGCCCGTCCACTCGTAGCCCATCGAAAGGGGGAGCTTTGCGTCGGCCATCTGCTCCATCAACGAGAGCGCCTCGCCCGAACTCCTTCCGGGCGCCGGCTCGCCGTTGATGGTTGCCGATGGGTAGAGGTTGTAGCGCTTGACGAGTTGCGGCCCGAAGGACTCCTCGACGTTCAACACCGCGCCGAGGGGCAGCATGCTGCCGCTGGCGTTGCGGACTTCGAGGCGTTGGATGTCGTTCTGGTGCTGGCGGAAGCGCGCGTCGGCCTGGACGTTGACCTGATACGTGCGCCCGAACTTGTTGAAGTCGTTCACGTAGGCCGAGCCGAGCGACGCCTGGAGCGTGTCGAACACGGTCGAGAGCGGGAGCCCCAGGGTCTTCACCTTGGTCCGATCGATGTCGGCGAAGAGCTGGGGAACGCGCGCCCGGAAGCTCGTGTTGAGCGCCTGCAGAGCCGACTGCGCGTTGCCGTCGTGGACCATCTCGACGGCCACGTCCTGCAGCGTGTCGAAGCCCACCCCCCCGCGATCCTGCAGCTGCAGCTGGAAGCCACCGCTCACGCCGAGGCCGTTGATGGCCGGAGGCACGAAGGCAAAGACCGCCCCCTCCTGGATCTGCGCGAGACGCCGGCGCAGATTGAACAGGATCGCATCCTGGGCGAGCGCCGGGTCGGTGCGCTCGTCCCACGGATCCATGACGATGAACGCCGTCGCGACGTTCGACATGGCCGCGCTGTCGAGAAGGGAGAAGCCGGTGACCACCACGGACTGGGCGATCCCCGGCGTGGCGGAGAATACGTCGGTCATCTTTTTCGAAAAGTCACCGGTGCGCTCGAGTGACGCGGCGTCGGGGAGCTGAGCCACGGCAAAGAAGTAGCCCTGGTCCTCGGTGGGGATGAAGCCCGTCGGGAGTGCGCTGTAGCCCCAACCCGCCGCGGTCACCAGCGCCGCGAAGATCAGCATGGCGAGGCCGATGCGCCGAACGCTGGCTTCTACGAGCTTCGTGTAGGCCTGGCCGCAGCGATTGAAGACGCGATTGAAGGCGCCAAAGAAACCGGTGGTGCGGGCCTCGGTCGGTCGCAGGAGCAGTGCAGACAGCGCGGGGCTCAAGGTGAGCGCGTTCAGCGAGCTGATCAGCGTGGAGGCTGCGATGGTGAGCGCGAACTGCTGGTTGAGGCTGCCCGTGATGCCGCCCATGAAGGCCGCCGGGATGAACACGGCGAGCAGCACCAGCGTCGTGGCCACCACCGGGCCGCTGACCTCAGCCATTGCGCGGATCGCGGCCTCGCGACCGGACAGTCCCTCGTCGTGCATCAGCCGCGTGACGTTCTCGACCACCACGATGGCGTCGTCGACCACGATGCCGATGGCGAGCACCAGTCCGAAGAGCGTCAGCATGTTGATCGAGAAGCCCATCGCCGACATCACCGCGAAGGTGCCGATGAGCGACACCGGAATCGTCACGGCCGGAATCAGGGTGGCCCGCCAGTCCTGGAGAAAGACGAAGATGGTGAGGAAGACGAGGGCGATCGCGATGAAGAGCGTTTCATAGACTTCCTGAATCGAGGCCGCCACGGCTTTCGTCGTGTCGAACGGGATCTTCCACTCGAGTCCCTGGGGAAAACTGCTCTCCATCTCCTTCATGGCCGCCCGGATGCGTGCGGCGACTTCGAGCGCGTTGGCGCCGGGCAACTGGTAGATCGCAAGGGCGCTCGTCGGGTCGCCATCGAAAGTGGCGAACTGGCTGTAGTTCTTGCCGCCGAGCTCGACGCGTGCGACGTCGCGGACCCGGGTGAGGCTACGGCGGGTTCCCGTCTTCACGATGATCTCTTCGAACTGCTTGACGTCCTGCAGTCGGCCGAGGGTGTTGATCGCGTACTGGAAGTTCTGGCCAGCCGGCGCCGGGGGTTGCCCGATCTGTCCGGCGGCGACCTGGACATTCTGGTCGCGGATTGCCGCGACGAGATCCCCGGTGGTGAGAGAACGAGCCTTCAGCTTCTCGGGATCCACCCAGATCCGCATGCTGTAGTCGGCACCGCCGAAGAGGGTGATATCGCCCACGCCATCGATGCGCTTCAGCTCGTCGACCACGCGCAGCGTCGCGAAGTTGGAGAGGAACAGGCTGTCGTAGCGCTGGTCGGGCGACGTGAGCGTCACGATCAGGACGATGCTCGTCGACTGCTTCTTGGTCGTGACGCCCTGGCGCTTCACCTCTTCGGGGAGCCGGGCCTCGGCAATCGCGACGCGGTTCTGTACGAGGACCTGGGCCATATCGAGGTTGGTGCCCACCTCGAACGTCACGGTGAGCGAGTAGGAGCCGTCGTTCGCGCTCGTCGACGACATGTAGATCATGCCCTCGACGCCGTTTACCTCCTGTTCGATCGGCGAAGCCACGGTTTCGGCGACGACCTCGGCGTTCGCGCCGGGATACAGGCACGAGACTTTCACCGTGGGCGGTGTGATCTCCGGGTATTGCGCGATCGGCAGCCCCGGCAGGCTCACGAGGCCAGCCATCGTGATGACGACGGCGATCACCGTCGCGAAGATGGGGCGTTCGATGAAGAAACGGGAGAACACGTCGGCGTTCAGCTCCCGGCCGAGGTGGTGGCTGGAGCGCTCGCGTTGATCGGCGGCGTTTTCGACTGGGGGTTCACCGTGGCGCCCGGGCGCGCGCGCAGCAGGCCGTTCACGATGACCCGGTCGTCGGCTCGGATGCCGCTTGTGATTACGCGTTTCCCATCGACCAGGGCGCCGACTTCGATCCGCCGCTGCTCGACGACGTTCTTGTCGTTCACGACGAGCAGGTAGCGCCCACTCTGGTCCGCGCCGAGCGCGCTCTCCGTGACGAGCAGTGCATCCTTGTACTCGCCGATCGGCAACCTTACGCGCACGAACGTGCCCGGCACGATGATCTCGTCGAGAACGCCCTCATTCTCGAAAACGCCCCGTACCTCCCACGTGCCGGTATTGGAATCGACCTCGAGTGCCGAGTAGTCGACCTGCCCGTGGTAGGGGAAACCCTTGTCGTTGGCGCGCGCGATCTCGACGGGGGTGATGTTGTTACGGTCGAATTCGCGGCCGCTGGTGGCGCGCCGCGCCTTGCTCCGCTCCTGTACGGCGAGGACTTCCCGCTCGCTCAGGTAGAAGTACACGTAGAGGGGCGAGTAGCGGACCATCTCCGCGAGATGGGTCGACACCCCGGATGACCCCACGAGGTTCCCGATGTCGACGAGGTGGCGCCCCACCCTGCCCGTGATCGGCGCCTTGACGTGCGCGTAGTCGATGTTCAGCTGCGCGGCGTGGATGGCCGCATTCGAGGCTGCGACCGCCGCCCGGGCCTTGGCGCGCTGCGCGCGCATCTTGATGAGCTGGATCTCGCTGGTGGCTTGGCGATCGTACATCGTCCGCGTGCGCGTGTACTCCTCCTCCGCCAGGTCGAGCTCCGCCTGGTTGCTCTCGAAATCGGCCTTCGCGGCCTCGAGCGCCACCTCGAAGGGCTCGGGGTCGATGATGAAGAGGAGATCGCCCTTCTTCACGTCGTCGCCCGGCTGGAAGTGCATGCTGATCAGAAAACCCTCTACGCGCGCGCGGATGTTCACCGACTCGACGGCCCGCGTGGTCCCGGTGAACTCGCTGTACTCCGTGACGTCGCGCACCTCGGGGCGGTCGACCGTCACGCTGGGCGGCGGCGGCGGCGCGTACTCGTTTCCCCCACAGCTCGGCAGTACGGCGAGCAGGAAGAGGATTCCCGCGATCGCGGTCGACCGACTGGAGGAGAGCGAGCGAAGCCGCGCGAGCGAGTGCATGGTCACCTCATTTCCACCGGCCTGCTTTGGGCGACCGGGCATCCGCCGCCAGCGTAGTCTAATCGCGTGTGAGATCGAATGGAAAGTCACCGTCGCTCTCCGGATTCATCGACCGCGTCGATCGGTGACAGGGCCCGCCCCTCCGCCATGCCGAGTGCGCCGCGCATGAGCGACTCCTGGCGCAGTGCGCGGCGGTGGAAATGGCGGACGAGCGCCTCCTCGTGCTGCTCGCCGTGCTCGCGGATGAAGCGGTCGAGCGCCCGCCGGCCCTCGAGGGTCGACGCCGGTCGTCGCCCGAGGATTTCGCCCAGGTCGTCGAGCTCCTGCCCGTCGTAGACGCCGCCATAGCGTTCGACGCGGCGCAGGTGCTCCGCGAGTCGCACGCTGAATCCCATCCGCGCGCGCAGGTAGGGGTCTTCGATATGGGGCGTCTGCTCGTCCCGGAGATTTTCGAGGAGAATGTCGTAGAGCGGCGCGATCTGCGATTCGGGAGCGTCGGGCAGGTCCGGTGGGGCGAGTGCGATGCCCATCGCGTCGGCCAGTGCCTCGGGCGTGGTCCGCTCGTAGAAGACGTACTGGGCGATCCACTCGGCGTGTTCGGAGCGCGGGTTCAGATTTTCGATCACCGGCGCGAGCGCGAGCGGAACGATGATCATCGCCTTCACCGTGTAGTAGCGAATGCGCTGGAGGTCGAGGGTTCGGCCCGAGAGTTCGGCGTAGAGGCCGAAGCGCTCGCCGAGGTCACCGAAGTCGTAGTAGAGATCGCGCGATCGGATCAGCGCGAGGTCGTCCATGGGATCGCCGAGGTGCGCCATCTCCCAATCGGTGATGGCGGCGACCCGGTTGCCCGCGAAGATGAAGTTCCCGGGGCCCGTGTCGCCCTGGACGAGAACGGTCTCCGGAATCCCGCTGGGCGCGTTGCGGCGCAGCCAGTCGCAGGTGAAGGTGATGAGCGGGACCGGCTCCCGGGTCGCGCTCTCGTAGGAGCGTTCCCAGACGGCGAGGTCCGAGAGGGCGTAATCCTCCGGTGTGGCGGGGCGCTCGATCCGGAGCTTCTCGAACCGCGCGGAATCGAGGGCGTGGACATCCACGAGAAGCTCCATGAAGTGGCGCGCAATGGCTTCGCGGCGCACCGGATCGTCGACCTCGTTGAAGTTGTCCTGGCCCTCTACGAAGTTCATCACGATGGCCGGGGGGTCGGGGCAGAACGCGAGAACGCCGGGAACAGGGATGCCGGCGCGTTCGAGCTCCGAGACGATCCTTGCCTCTCGCTCGGTCGTGTACGTGCGTGTGTAGGCGAACGCGGCGTCGCGGGTGCCGCGCACATACGTCTTCTGCGGGCGACCGTCGATCTCGAGGTCGACGAACCACGCGGGGCGACCGCCCGATTCGCGGACCTGACGTCGTTGCGCGACGATCCGGGCGCCGAGCGCCTGCTCGATCCACGGAAACAGCGCATCCCAGTTGGGTTCGGAGCTGGAGTCGCTGCTCGGTTCGGCGCTGGGGGTCTGGCTGCGGGGCTCACGCATCGGCGCTCCATGCGCGCCTCGGAGCGATCGCGCCGCCCCGAGTTCGCGCCCTACCCTACAGCGAATCCGCCGAGTCGATGTGCCGTCGCTTCACGGATCGGAGCTTCCCGACGCGGACCGCCGAGGAGTCCCGGGAATCCGCCGGGCCCGCTGGGGATGGCTCAGGAAGTGTTACCGCGGCCGTGAACGAGCGTCTTCCGGCCGGTGTCGAAGAGGATCTCGATCTTCGTCACGCCGCGCACGGCCTGCACGACGCCTTCGCCGAAGTTCGCATGCGCGACGCGGTCGCCCACCCCGTAGGTGTCGCTCACTCGGAACGAGCGCATCGGGCGCGAGAGATCGGCCTCGACGATGGGCGGCTGCTTCGAGCTGCGTGCTCGCGTCGACGGCGTGCGCGTCGCCGAAGCGCGTCGCGGAGCCGCGCTCGTTGCCGCCGCCACGCCTCGATAGCGGTGACGCGCGCCGCACTGCTTGCACTCGACCCTCGCGATCTGGCCCTTGACGAGGGCGATCACCAGGTGCCAGGTGGCGCCGCACTTCCCGCAGATGGACTCGATGTCCCCGCCAACCTGCACGAAAATCTCTCCCTCTCCCTCAACCTCGGGCGGTGGAGACTAGCTCGCGATCCAGCTTCGTGGGACCGCTGTATGCTTCCCCGCGCGTGGGAATTCGCGAGTCCGGAGGCGAGGTGTGAACGAAACGGTGTTCGAATTGATCGGCGACCCGGACACCGCGAGCCGCTTCGTATTTACGTGCGAGCACGCGACGAACCTCCTGCCGGAGTGGACGGCGGCGGACGCCGACCGGCCGCTCGTCGAGGATCACTGGGGCTGGGACATCGGCGCGGCCGCGCTGTCGCGGGCGCTGGTCGAGGCCACCGGGTCCTGGGCGGTGCTCTCGTGCTACTCGCGGCTCGTCTGCGACCCGAACCGCCACCCGTCGGAGGCGAGCTTCGTCGTCGCGGAGGTCGGGGGGCACGGCCTGTCGTTCAACCGCGATGTGACCGCGGTAGAACGGGCCCGGCGACGCGAGCGCTACTTCGACCCGTATCACGGCGCCATCGACGCGGCGCTGCGACACCGCCTCGCGCGCGGTGTGCCGCCGATCCTCTGCGCCCTCCATTCCTTCACGCCGCACTACGGCGGTACCTCCCGGACGATGGAGGTGGGGGTTCTCTTCGACGTCCACGAGGAGGCGGGGCGCTGTCTGAGCGTGGCCCTCGACGACGAGGGCTTCGCCACCGCCATCAACGAGCCGTACTCGGGAAAGGACGGGCTCATCTACGCTGCGCGACGCCACGGCCGGCGCCACGAGGTCCCCTACCTCGAGCTCGAGGTCCGCCAGGACCTCATCGACACGCGCGAGAGCGCAGCCGCCATCGGCGCGAGGCTGGCGCGCGCGCTCGCCGCCAGCGCCGGCTGAGTGGGCGGGACGCCACGGGGCGAACTCCGGGCGAAACCGCCCTTCCCGACCTGAGCCGGCGCTGGGCCGCGGCCGGGCCGCGCTGCCGCGGATTCTCCTGCGATTCGCAGGCTGGGTGTTGCCAGACGAGGTTCGAACGGCTCAAACTGCGGGGCCCGCCCCGGGCATGGAGCCCAGGGGCGCCAGCGCTACAAAGGCGGAAGAATGATTCGATCGATCGCGGCTCTCCTCCTGCTACTGCTTCCGTCGCTGGTCTGGGCCCAGGGCACCGACGACGAGAGCCCCGCGGAGGCTGAGACCGGCCCTGCGCGCAAGGGTGTCTACGTCCAAGTCGGTGGACTCGTCGCCATCCCGAGTTTCGACTCCCACATCACCAACGGCGCCGGGGGGCCGGATTTCGACCCGGCGTCGGCCGGGGGTGTCGACCTCGTGGGCGGCTACCGCACCCACGAGCGCTGGGCAACGGAATTCCAGTTCACCTATGTGCCTGGATTCGAGGACACGCAGCTCATCACGACGGGCGGGATTCGGGCCGACACGATGCAGGTCGAGAACCTCGTGTTCTCGATCAACGAGAAGTACTTCCTCATGACCGACGAGCTGCAGCCCTATCTGAAGGCGGGCGTCGGCGGACTCGTGGGGAATCTCGACGGCATTACGGGCAACTTCCGCAGCTCTCGAAGCGGCGGCGCGCTGCGCTTCGGACTGGGCGCCGACTACTACCTGGGTGATCACGTCCTCGTGTACGCCGAGGGCGGTTATGTCCTGCCCTTGAGCGAGCAGATCGGTTCGTTCGGCTTCGGCAGCCTCAGCATCGGCTTGGGCGCGCGGTTCTGAACCCGCAGCCCCGATCTCTCCAGAGATCGCTTCCACCGGCGGGCGGGCCGCGACCTTCTCGACGAGCCCGCCCCGCGAGCGGCTGAGCGCCAATCCGCGCGGGTCGCTGCGCTACCTTCGCGACGATGTTGGCGGTTTCCTCTCTGGCTCTTCCGGCCCTGCGATCGGCCTATCGCGTCCAGCAGGCCTCACTGCGGCTTCCGCTCACGTGGACCCGCGCGCTGCTCGGCCCGCTCGTCGGTGACCGCGCCGCCGATCCGGAGGCGATCGCCGCGCTGCAGCGCGAGTACGCCAAGCTTCTCGAGGCGGACCTCGCCAACGTCGAGCGGGGCGCCTACCCGGCGTCGCTGCTCTTCCAGATGCCGGTGCGGAACTACGCGACGCGCCTGCCGTGGCTCCTGCTCGATCTCCCGAGGACCTTCCGGCGCTTCCGCGAACGCGACTACCAGGATCTGCCGGACGACGTCGACCGGAAACGCTTTCCCGCCTACTTCCGCCGCACGTTTCACTGGCAGACCGACGGCTATCTGAGCCGACGTTCGGCCGAGCTGTACGACGTGGGCGTGGAGCTGCTGTTCCTCGGCTGTGCCGATGTGATGCGGCGGCAGGTGATCCCACCGATGACGCGCTTCGCCCGGAGCCATCGTGCCCGCCCGCTGCGCCTGCTCGACGTCGGGTGCGGCACCGGACGCGTGTTGTCGCAGCTTGCTACGGCGCTTCCCGAGCAGCAGTATTTCGGGGTCGACCTCAGCCCCTTCTACCTCGAGAGTGCCCGGAAGACGCTCCGGAACGTCCCCGAGGTCACTCTGGTGGCCGACAACGCGGAGCACCTCCCCTTTCGCGACGGCTACTTCGATTGCGCGTCGAGTGTGTTCCTGTTCCACGAGCTCCCGCGTCGGGCGAGGCGTTGCGCCGTCAACGAGATGCTGCGCGTGTTGAAACCGGGGGGTGTTCTCGTGATCGAGGACTCCGCGCAGTACGCCGAGGCGCGCGACCTGACCTTCTTCCTCGAGTCGTTTCCGAGTCAGATGCACGAGCCGTTCTACCGCGACTATCTCCGCGATGACCTTGGCGCTCTACTGGCAGACGCCGGGTTCGAGCGCGTGCATGTGGAGCGCGCGTGGCTGTCGAAGGTGGTGAGCGCGCGCAAACCCGCGTAGCTCTGCTTCAGGCAATTCGCGTCAGAATCCGCAGCGATTCGAGGGTTGCAGCGGGATCGCCTTGGAGCCGTTCGTCGCACAGCGGCTTCAGGTACTTGTCCGTCTGCTCGGGTGTCACCCAGTGCAGGAGGGTGTGCTTGTTCCCCTCATCCGGGGCCTGGGCGTTGAGCGCGAAGGGTCCGAAGCTTGATCAGCCGGTCCCGCCCTTGCTGAAGAACTCGTCCGTCGGGCCCATGCGCTCGTAGGTCCGGGCCACGATCGCCGGGTCGACGTCGAAGACCGCCTTCTGCGGTCCCACACCGTCCGTCTTCATGCACTCGGGCATGCTGTCGGTGGCGCGCGGCAGCCCGGCGCGGTCGTTGAAGGTCCACTCGTCCTCGATGCACTGCCAGCCGAGATCGTAGATCTGGTCCCGGCTGACCTCTTCGCCGAGGAAGGCGCCGTAGAACTCGCGGACGACGTCGGGATTGACGCCGAGGAACATGCAGAAGCCCGAGGAGTCGATGATCGCGTTGATGATCTGGTTGTCTTGCGAGGCCCGCGGCATGTCGTCGGGCTCCATGCCCGGGTTCACCACGAGTCCCGCCGTGTGGTCGGCGCCCTGGGCGCTGGTGATGTAGGTGATGCCCGTGGCGCGCAGCGGTCGCGGATCCCAAGCCGGGATGGCCTGGCCCCCGACGGTGGGGATGCGGTCGACCTTGTGCTGCTTGCCGGTGCTGTCCGCACCGTTGCCAATGGTCGTCCCGAGCGGCGTTCCCTCGGCGATTTCGTGCAGGATGCCCTTCGCGCCCTCGGCGTCGCCCCACGGGAGGCCACCCGATTCCATGTAGATCGCGATCGCGGCACCCGTCTCGATGGTGTCGAGGCCGACTTCGTCGCAGAGGCGGTCGAGGTCGGCGACGTCCTCCCAGCTCTGGATCGCGCAGTTGGCGCCCAGCAGGGTGATCGTCTCGAACTCGAGGGCCGACGTCTTGTAGTTGCCGTCGGCGTCGTGGACGATGTTGCTGCACTGCACGATGCAGCCCGTCAGGCAGTTGTGCATGCCGCCGCCGCGCTCTTCGAAGCTCTCGATGATGCGGGCGCCGTCGAGGGTCTTGACGTCGGGGGACTGGCCCTCGATGCGGTTCTTGTAGGGGAACGTGAAGAGCACCTGAGCCATCGGCACCGATGTACTCGTCCCGTGCTTCATGGGCTGCGGGCCGTCGAGGTAGCCCTTCGTGAGCGTCTTGACGAGACGCGTGAACTCCTTCTTGTCCGCCGGGGTGCGAACCGGGGTTCTCTCCGCGTCGACCGAGACGTACTTGAGACCCTTGCTGCCCATCACGGCGCCGAGGCCGCCGCGCGCGGCGTGGCGGGCCGGGTGGCGGGCCTTCTCCTGGTCGGTGCAGGCCACCGATGCGCCCTTCAGCTGGAGTTCGCCGGCCGGGCCGATGGAGATGAACGACGCGGTCTTCGAGTAGCTCTGTGCGAGGTGCTCGATGAGCGCGTAGTTCCACATGCCCTTGCAGTCGGGCACCTCCTTGATGCTGACACCGTCCTTGGTGACGTCGATCGCGTAGCGCTTGTCGGGGTCGGCGGGCTTGCCCCTCACGATGATCCCGCGGTAGCCGAGCTTCGTCAGATCCTGCGACGGGTTGCCGCCGGCATTGGCCTCCTTGATGCCGCCGGTGAGCGGGCTCTTGCCGCCGATCGAGATGCGGCCGGAGGTGGGAGCGGCGCTGCCGGTGAGCACACCCGGCGCCATCACGAGGACGTTGTCGGCTCCGAGCGGATCGCAGGTCGGATCGCACTCGGCGAGCAGGATCTTCGCCGACAGTGCACGCCCGCCGAGCAGCTTCCACTCGTCGGGGAAGGGGTCGATGGAGATGGACTGATCGGTCATGTCGACGCGGATGAGACGGTCTGTGCTCTCGGCCATGGGTCCTCCCTGTGTCGCGGATAGTATGGAGGATCTCGGCGCGCTTCAACGAATTTCCCTCGGCGCGGGTCACTTCCCCCACCGCTGGGAGCGTGGCTGCGGGGGTCACGATGCTCGGAATGCTGGGCATCGGCACGCCCGGCTTCTTCATCGAGGACGCGAGAACGCGCGGCCACGGCGACACACTGAGGTTCGTTGTCGGCGTCGGGATCGGCAGCGCATGGCTGGGCGACAGGCCGTTTGCGCCGTACGGCTCGCGCTCCGCCGAAGCGCGTAGCGCTCGTACCGCCGCTCGACGAGCCCGTGGTAGGCTGCCGGATTCAATTTCGAGCCGAGGAGTCGATGTCCCCCTACGCCCTCCGCGGGTCCGTTGTCTGGATGGGTCTTGCGCTCGCGTGCGCGAACGCGGGACCCAAGGTCGCCGAAGTCGAAGTCGAGGCACCGTCGGGCGCCGCGCCCTGGACGAGTCTCGACGTTCACGACGATCCCGGCGACTTTCACTTCGTCCTCGTCACCGACCGCACGGGCGAGCACCGGGACCACGTGTTCCGAGACGCCATGCCGAAGGTCAACCTGCTCGACCCCGCCTTCGTGCTGAGCGTCGGCGACCTGATCGAGGGCTACACCGATGACGAGGCGGACCTCGACGCCGAGTGGGACGAGTTCGAGGGATTCATCGAGCAGCTCGGGATGCCGTTCTTCTACGTCCCCGGCAATCACGACATGAGCAACCGCGTGATGACGGAGAAGTGGCAGGAGCGCTTCGGCCCGTCCTACTACCACTTCCGCTACAAGGACGTGCTGTTCGTCCTGCTGAACAGCGAGCTGTTCAGCATGGTGAGCAAGCCCGGGCACTCCGTCGAGGGGCCCGACACGCAGCCCGAGCAGATGGCATTCGCCGAGCGGGTGCTCGCCGAGAACGCGGACGCGCGCTGGACGATCGTGATCGTCCACCAGCCGTTCTGGGACTACGAGCCCGTTCACCCCGACTGGCTGCGCGTGGAGTCGCTGCTCGGCGATCGCCCCTACACCGTCTTTGCCGGCCACATCCACGCCTACACGAACGAAATCCGCAACGATCGCAGCTTCGTCACGCTCGCGACCACCGGCGGCGGAAGCGCCATGCGCGGCCTCGTGCACGGCGAGTTCGACCACGTGGCACTCGTGTCGATGTCCGACGACGGGCCGCTGATTGCGAACCTCCTGGTCGATGGCATCCACGGCGAGAACGTCCGCAACAAGACGGTTCGCGAAGCGGTTCGCAACCTCGAGCAGTCGGTTCGGGTCGCGCCCTTCGTGGTCGACTCGACGTCGTTCTCCGTGGGGACGGCGCGCATCGAGCTCCACAACAGCGGGAGCGCCGCGATCGAGGTCGAAGGCCACTTCGAGGCGGGTCGCGATCTCACCCCCGGCGTGGCGGGCGCGCGGCGGCGCCTGGCTCCGGGCGCGACGCAGACGCTCGAGATCGAGTTGGCGACCGGCGCGCCCGTGGCGCTCGAGCGGATCGCGCCCGCTTACGCCCGTTTCACGCTGTCGGGTACGAGCAGCGACGGAACGCCCGTCGAGGTCGAGCGGACCGCGACCCTCTTTCCTGAGCGCCGCTTCGACTGTCCCCCGGCAGCCGGGCCGGTCGCCGTCGACGGGCGGCTCGACGAGTGGCGCGGCCTGCCCTTCGAGGTCTCCGTACCCGGGCAGCTCGACAATCCCTCCGCACACTCCGGGCCCGAGGACCTGTCGCTGCGCTTCGCGACGGCGCACGAGGGCAACGACGTCTACATCGCCATCGAAGTCGTCGATGATTCCGCGGTGTTCTCGGAGGCACGCACCGGCCGCGAGCAGGACGGCGTGTCGTTCGTGTTCGATGCGCGGCCGGACCCCGAGCGCTCGACGACCATCGATTTCTGGAGCGCGCTCTCCGATGGAACGCTCCGGAACGTGGTGTTCACCGGTGCGGGACCGGTCACTCCGAAGGAGGATCCGGTGTTCTCGATCTTTCTGCCCCCGCTGCCGGAGGGCGTCGAGACTGCCAGCGTACGCACCGAGACCGGCTACACCGTCGAGATCGCGATCCCGGGCTCCTACCTCGACGAGAAGCAGGGGCGGGCTTGGGATTCGTTTCGCTTCGACCTCTCCGTCACGGACTTCGACGAGGGCGACGCCGCACACTCGACATTCTGGTGGAGACCGAGTCGCTTCGGCGAGATGGCGGTGGACGGCTCGGGGACGTTCGTCAGGCGATAGCGCCCACGACTCCGACGAGGGTCTGACGGTCTAGAGGTCGTTCTCGCCCGCGAACCGGAAGGTGTACTGGAGACCCCAGCCCACGCTGAGGTAATCGAAGTCGGGCTCCCCGCTACCCGCGAAGGGCAGCGAGTAGATGATGTTGAGCCCGGTCGAAAGATTGTCGGTGAGCCAGTAGTCGAGGCCGCCGCCCACCTTCAAGAGGCCCCGGGAGTCCATGAAACTAGGCGACCACAAACCCCCTCCGACGAGCGCGTAGGGGTGAAAGTCTCCGAACGGGAGGTAGCCCCGCGCGTTTACGCTGAAGACCAGGGGATCGACCGACTCGAGCCTCGAGCCATCGACCTCCCCGAAACCCGTAGGGTTCTCGAACTGTCCCTCGAGGGCGAAGAAGCGGCTTGCTCGGTAACCGGCGCGCAGGGTGAATCCCCCGGCTTTCTTTGCCCCTTCGGGCCCGGCGAAATCGTGAGTGTAGGAGGCATCCATACCCACGAAGAAGCCCGGGGCTGCGGTGTCCGCGGAGTCGCTGTCCTGAGCGACTGCTGGAAGCGTCACGAGGAACACCAGGGCGGCTGATCCGCCCGACAGCCAACGTCGCATACCATTCTCCGTTTCTCCGGGACGGGTCCCGTATATCACGGCAGTGCTGGGCGGCACAACGCCAGCATGGGGGCCCTGGGCTGGGGGAACGGGTTGGGGGCTCGATCGTGCAGCGGGTGGGCGACGGCCCGAGCGTGGCTGCCCGCCGACCGGGCGATGACGCCAGCGCGCCGTTCGGCGGCGTCGAGGGCGAGCAGGCGCACGGATTCCGGGCACGGCCCCCGGCGCCGCGCGTGATCGGCGTCCGCCGGAGTTCGGCCGCGGCGGGCTAGAAGCGGTAGAGAAGGCCACCACCGATCGACGTGTAGTCGCGGCTCCACACGTCGCCGACGCCCCAGACGTACGTGGCCTCCAGGCTCACGGCGACGTGGCGCGTCGCGTAGACGTCGAGCCCCCCGCCCATTCGGAAGGCCCAGTCCGCGTTGCCATCCGATCCCAGCGCGGCATCCCGGGTCTTTACGTTCATGACGTTCACACCGACGATGCCGAACGGCTGGAAACGGCCCTCCGCCATGTACGCCTTGCCGTTCGCGCCGAACACGTAGCTGCGGAAGTTCGCGGGCTCGCTACCCCCGAGTTCCTCGGTGAAGCGATCGATCCACTCGAGCTCGACCTCGAGGGCGGCGAAAGTGTTCGCCCGATACCCGAGGCGGAAGTTTGCGCCGGTGCTGTTGTCGACCTCACCCCTGCGATCGCGATAGGCGGAAACCCCGAAGACGCCGGATCCCTGGAGGTACCAACCCGTCCGGGCGAAGTCGCTCCCATCGTTCTCGACGCCTTCGTTGGCGCGCGCCGCGTTCGGCGCCAGACCGACGGTTGCGAACAGCGCGACGCTGGCGAGGGCAATCGCGAGCGTCTGCAACGGTCCACGATTCATGGAGCCAACTCTCCGTGTTGCGCTCCGTGTGGAGTGCGGCCGACCACGGCCGGGAGCTGCGGTGAAGCGCACCCTAACACCCCGCGGCGGTCTTGGATACGGGAATATCGGCCCGGAGGACGACTCGGAAAACGACTCCGCCCTCGCTGGAGCAGTGCAAATCCGTCGAACCCGGGTCGACGCGAGTTCTTCCGCGATCGCCGAATTGCACACCGCCTGCGCGCCCATGAGACGAGCCGCTCGATCCCACCCCCTCCTCACGATCGATCCGCGATCTACCGAAACACCCGGCAGGAGACCCGCCCCCGGATCATGCCGGCTTCGCGACCCCGAAACAGCGACTCGGTCGACTCGACTCATCCGTCCCACAACCCGGTGCACCGGGCTGGACCGTCGACGCGCGTCCTGCTCGTGATCGATGACCCCTTCGACGAGGTCACGATCCGCCGGTTCCTCTCCGAGTGGCGGGCCGACGCCTTCGAGACGAGGTCGACGGATCGCGTCGAGGAGGCGGTCCTCCTGTTGAAGGACGATGACTTCGACGTCGTTCTGCTCGATGTTGCGGGTCACGCCACGGATGGACTCACGATCCTGCAAAGAGCGCGCGCCACGGAGAAGAGCGTGCCGGTCGTGGTGATGACTTCGGCGACCGAGGACGACAGCCTCGAGTACACCTGCCTGCGCCTCGGCGCTCAGGACCACCTCCTGAAGGAGGAGGTCACTCCGCATCTCCTGTCGCGCTCGCTCCGCCACGCCGTCGAGCGCCATCGTCTGCTGCGCGACCTCTCGGTGGCGCGGCAGCGCGAGCAGTACCTCGCCACACACGATGCACTCACCGGTCTGATCAATCGCGCGTCGCTCCAGGATCACCTGCGCCGCTCGCTCGACGACGCGAATCTCAACGGGCGAAAGCTCGCGGTGCTCTTCATCGACCTCGACGGCTTCAAGGCGGTCAACGACAACCTCGGCCACGCCGTAGGCGACACCGTGCTCACGGGCGTGGCAACGCGGCTCTCGCGGTCCCTTCGCAGCACGGATGTCGTCGCGCGTCTCGGGGGCGACGAATTCGTTGTGACCATCGAGAACGCCGACGACTCCTTCGCGCTCGCCACCATCCTGGAGAACATCCGCGGTGAACTCGCGAAGCCCTTCGAGCTGGATGGGACCGAGTGCTGGATCACCGCGAGCATTGGTGTCGCCCTGTTCCCGCGCGACGGATGCGACCCGGAGCCGCTGATCCGCAGCGCCGACACCGCGATGTACCACGCCAAGGCGCAGGGGCCGAACCAGTACGAGTTCTATGAAGACGCGATGGACGCCCATGGTGGCGATCGCTTCCAGCTGGTGAACGATCTCCACGAGGCGATCGACCGCGACGAACTCGTGCTCTTCTACCAGCCGCAAGTCGACGTGGGGCTGCGTCAGATCATCGGTGCCGAGGCGCTCGTGCGCTGGCGCCACCCGAACCGGGGTCTCATTTCTCCGGGCGATTTCATTCGCCTCGCCGAGGAGACCGGCATGATCATGCCCATCGGTGAGTGGGTGCTTCGGGCGGCCTGCGAGGACGTCGTGCGTTGGAAGCTCGATCCGCACTCCTCGTTCCGCGTCGGGGTCAACGTGTCGGGCCGGCAGATCAGCCAGCACGGTTTCTCCCAGGAGGTGGCCTGCATCCTCGCCGAGACGGGCCTTTCCCCCGGTCGCCTCGAAGTGGAGATCACCGAGACGAGCGTCTTGGAGGCGAACGAGACCACCCTGGCGACGCTCTCCAACCTCCGCCGACTCGGCGTCAACATTGCCATGGATGACTTCGGCACCGGCTATTCATCGCTCGCGCGGCTGCGCGAGCTCGAGCTCGATCGACTGAAGATCGACCAGTCGTTCATCCGCGGCACGGGGTCACTCGGTCCAGACCGCGTCATCGTGGGTGGACTGGTCGGACTTGCGCGAGGTCTCGGCATCACGACGATCGGCGAGGGGGTCGAGAGCCGCGAGCAGCTCGAGAGCCTCTACACCCAGGGCTGCCACCAGATGCAGGGCTACCTGTTCGGAAAGCCCGTGTCGTCCGCCGATTTTGCGGAGATGCTCTCGTGTGACGAGATGCCCTGGGAAGCCGACATCGATGCGACCGGGATCGACTGACCCGTAGCCCCGCCCGTAGATGACCCGGCCACGAAGGCAGGCCGTAGGCCTGCCGTGCGGGCAGGCGGGCTTCGCCCGCCGTTAACCCGCCAGACTAAGGCTGCGCGACCACTCGTAGGTACGGTTTCAGTGTCTTCCAGCCGCCCGGGAATTTCTTGCTGGCGTCCTCGTCCGAGAGCGCCGGAACGATGATCACGTCTTCGCCGTGCTTCCAGTTCACCGGTGTAGCGACCTGGTGCTCGGCTGTGAGCTGGAGCGAATCGACGACACGCAGGATCTCGTCGAAGTTTCGGCCCGTGCTCGCCGGATACGTGATGCTGAGCTTGATCTTCTTGTCGGGGCCGATCACGAAGACCGAGCGAACCGTCAGCGTGTCGCTCGCGTTGGGGTGGATCATCCCGTAGCTGTCCGACACCTTGCGATCGGGGTCGCCGAGCAGCGGGAAGTTGAGAGCGACGCCCTGGGTCTCCTCGATGTCGGCTGCCCACTTCTCGTGATCCGACACGGCATCGACGGACAGGCCGATCACCTTCACGTTGCGCTTCTCGAACTCGCCCTTGAGCTTCGCGACCGCGCCGAGCTCGGTGGTGCAGACCGGCGTGAAGTCCTTGGGGTGCGAGAACAGGATTCCCCAGCTCGAGCCGAGGTAGGCGTGGAAGTCGATTCGGCCCTCGGTACTGTCGGCCTCGAAATTCGGAGCCGTGTCACCTAGTTGAAGTGCCATCGAGGGGTTCCTCCTGAGGGGTGGGGGGCGCCGACGAAGCGGGCCCGGAGGCAGGCCATTGTAGCCGCGCCCCGCGAGCGCTGGAACCGCCCGTCATTCGGCCGGTTCGCGCGCCGCGCCCCAGGTATTCCAGTACATGACCTGCTCCGGCCCCTTGCGGTTGGCGCGACGAAGGACGGCGTCCCGCGTGTACGCGACGGGAAGCAGGATCGTCTGGGTGACGTCGTCGGGGATGTCGAGGAGATCCGCGGTTTCGCGCTCGTGGACCAGGAGCAGCGTCGTCCAGGTGCTGCCGAGCCCGCGCGAGCGAAGTGCGAGCATCAGCGACCACGCGGCCGGCAGCACCGATCCGTAGAACGCCACCTCCGCGGCGTGGTTCCCCGATTCGGGTCGCCCCTCGCTGCACACGAGGATCAGCGCGGGAATCTCGTGCAGTCGGTCCGAGAGTGCGCGTTGCGCGGGGGAGAGCGGGCTGGGACGCAGCGACGCGTAGCGGTCCATCGCGCGGCGGTAGAGATCGGCGACGCCCTGCTTCTTCGCGGCGTCGGTGATCACGAGGAAGCGCCACGCCTCCCGATTCATCCCCGTCGGCGCCTGCGCGGCCAGCGCGACGCATTCCTCGATCACTTCGGGCGCGACGGGTCGATCGAAGTCGAGTCGGCGGCGAACCGATCGCGTCGTTCCCAGAACCTCGTCCACCGATGCGAGGTCGATCACAAGCGCCTCCTGTCCCTGCGAGAAGTTTGCGGAGTATCGCACGGCGTCCCGCTCCAGTGAACGCGTCCCTACGCAGCTGGGCTACGCTGCTCCCACGGCCGAGCAGCGCGCCGCGCGAATCGACCGCCCGGTGCAACGTCGAGAGGAGGCGAACGGTGAAGCGACGCGAGTTCATCGCCTCCCTCTGCGCGGTTGTAGCGGGCGTCGCCTGAGGGGATGCGCGCACTGTTCGAGACCCGCGGTTTCGGTGGCGCCCTCCCGAGCGCCGTGCCGCTCGCGATCGGTGCCGCGCTCCTCGCGGCCGTCCTCCACGGCGCGCACCTCGTCTACGCGTCCTCCGCGCACGGCTGCGCGCCCTGGTCGCTCGAGTGTCCGGAGGACGTGGCGCTCTGGTCGGCTGGCGACTACGGGACCTACCGCAACGTGGCGCGAGCCATCCGCGCGAGGGGCCTCGGAGACGCGTCCTACCTGTTGCGGACACCGGGCTATCCGCTCCTGCTCGTGGCGGCAGAGGAAGTGACGGGAAGTCCGAACGGCGCGCGCTGGTTGGGTCCGCTGGCGGCGGCGCTGGCCGCCGCGGCCATCGCGACGCTCACCGGGTGGATCTCGGGAAGCGCCGGGGCGGCCGCCCTGTCCGTCGCCTTGTTCGTGTTCTGGTGGAGCGCCTACCAGCTCTCGGCGGCGCTCCAGACCGATGGTCTCCACGCCTTCGGTTCGGTCGTGGCCGTTGCGCTCACAATGGCGTGGCGCGTTCGCGGTCGCGTCGGTTTGGCGGTCCTCGCCGGTCTCGCGTGGATGCTCGTGCAGTCACTGCGGCCGACGTTCTTCGCGGTCGCCCTGCTGCTTCCGCTGATCGTGTTCGTGCCCGCCGCGGGACGGCGCAGGCACGCGATCGCAGGCGCGCTCCTGGCTTCGACGCTGATCGTTCCAGCGCTCGTGACGGCGGCGAACTGGCAACGCCACGGGGTCGCGGTGCCCTCGCTGATCGCCACGGTCAACCTGCGCTGCTACGCAGTGCCGCGCCTCGAAGAGGAGTTGGGGCTCGGTGTCTTCAAGCCGCGCCGGGAGCGCTGCCTCGAGCGGTTTCGCGGCATGGATCCCGCAGAGCGGGTGCGCATCGAGCGCGAGGAGGCATCGGCGTTCTTCGCCGAGCACCCGTTCGCCTTCGCGGCGAGCATCGGGGGCGAAATCGCCGAGCAACTCGGCGAGCCGCTCCGGATGACCGCCACGCCGACTCAGGTGCGCCACTACCCCGACTGGATGACGACCGGCTCTGCCGTCCTGTTCGCGTTCTGGTTGCTGGCGGCGGCGGCCACGCTGTGGATCTTCACGCGTCAGCCCTGGCTGGGTCTGTTCCTGGTCGGTTGGTTCGCCCTCGTGATGCTGCCCGCCTCTACGGCGCACTTCACAGGAGGGCGGCTGCGCTTCCCCCTCGACCTCCTCGCGATTCCCGTGGTCGCGGCTGCGCTCACCGAGGTCGCTGGCTGGCTGCGGGCTCGCTACCTCGAGCCGCATCGCGCGAGAAAATCGTAGAGCGACGCCCCGAGGCATGCGCTGGAGAGGCGTCTGAACCGCGCGGGAGACTCCGCGCACTCAGTTCGTCGAGACGAACTCCTCGTGGAGGAATCCGGCAATGGCATCGCCGACGACCGCCGATCCGGTGGGGTGGTAGTGACAGTAGTCGTACAGGAGGTTGATGCCGTCGCTCTGGAAGCGCTCGCGCAACATCGGCAGCGGGTCGTAGAAGGCGATGCCGAGATCGTTCATGAGTGCTCGGAAGCGGCGTTGCGGCTCGTCTCGGAGAATCTCCGCGCGGATCTGCAGATCGACCGGAAACAGTACGGCGACCAGCTGGAAGCCCCGGTCGTCCGCCACGCGTTTCATCACGGCGTAGAGCTCCCGCGACTTCTCCCAGTAGCGTTCGGTCCACGCGAACCCCCAGTCGTGGAACTGGCCGAGGATCCGGCGGTTGAAGCCGCTGGGATCGGTGCTCCAGGGCGCATCGGAAACCGGGTGGTTCGCGAGGAAGCGGTCCCGCTCCCGATTCAGGCTATCGGGCTCATCCTCGCGGATCGCGTCGAGGGCGAAGCGCGCGCGCACCACGTAGAAGCGCTGGAACAGCCAGTTGAGAAAGCGGCTGGCGGCGAGAAGGCGCGGGAGCTGCGCGACCTCGAGGTAGACGGACTCGTTGGCGTCGTTCAGGTAGGCGCCCACGAGCACGAGGTCCGGGNCGATCGCTGTTCCGGTCTCGAGGAGAATGGCGAGCTCGTTCTGCAGGTCGATGCCGCCGACGCCCGCGTTGATCACCTCGAANCGGCGGCGGGCTGTCTGCTGGGGCCTGCGGGCCTGGAGGCCCTTTTCGATGGCGCGTGGGATGGTCTGCTCGGTGGGGAGGTGCGAGGCGAAGGTGATGCTGTCGCCGAGCATCAGCACCCGGAAGTCCTCCGGCGTCTTCGGCGGCAGCTCCCGGTGTCGGAAGCCCTGGGAGTTCGTCTCGATGACGACGTCGAGTCCGCTCGTCGGGTGGTTCCGGATGACCGCGCGGCTGTTCCGCGCGAGGCGGGTTCCTGTCGGCGTCTCGTACATCAACCGGAGCCCCGAGTCGCGCCGGACGTGGAGTGTCACGCCACTCGGTCCCCCCCTCCGAGCTTCTCGACGGTCACGCTGTAGGGCCGAGCGCCAAACCATCGCGAGCCCGCCTCGAGCACCGCGAACCACACGGCGAGTCCGAGGATGACGAGTCCGAGCTTCTCGGCGAACGACCGCATCGCGATCGCGCTCAGTCGAGGCGGTCGCCGAACCATTCGAAGAACTCGGCGACCCGGGCGCGCCGCTCCGGCGGCAGGTAGGCGAAGTTCACTCCGCGGTCCGTGAGCTCCCAGTACAGGGGCTCGACTTCCGCAAGGAGCTCTTCCCGGATCGAGATGAGGCGCTCGGCCTTCTCGTCCGCCATGTCGTCGAATACGCTGCGCGCGCGCTTGGTGTCGCCACGCACGAGCAGAAACGTGGCGAGCTGCACCTGGGCGCGCCGCACGCCGAGCAAGCGGGTCTCCTGCTCCACGGAATCGCTCTCGCGGTCGACCTGGAGAAAGACGTCGAGGAGTGCGTCCGTGGCGGGGTGCTCTTCGGTCACGGCTTTTTCGACCACGAGCGACAGGTCATAGGCGACCGCCTCCAGCAGGAACGGCATCTTCTGCGTGAAGGCGAGCTGCCCGTAGAAGCGGAGGTGCTGGGCGATCCGAATGGCGCGGGCGCCCCCCGTGGCGGTGAGCTTGCTCTCGGCCAGGATCCGGTACTGGTGGAGCACGTAGTAGGCCGTGCGGACGTCCGAGGCGTTGATGGCCGCTCGCAGGTAGCTGTTGAAGAAACGCACGGAGACGTCGAACAGATCGTCGCCGTCCTGTCGGCCGAGGTTTGCGATCTTTCGCGTGTTGAGGGCAATCAAGTAGCTGACGTCGCGCATCCGGTTGAGCGATTCGGTAAACAGTGCGTGGTACTGCCGGAGCACCTTGATCTCGAACCAGGTGCGCTGCTCCTGGATTTCGTCCACGAGCATCGGTGACATCGAGACGAAGTCGGCGTCGTGGAGCAGAGATCCCTCGATGCGAAACCACTCGTCGGGCAGGTCGCGGCACAGACGCTGGTACTCGACCAGGATCTCGGCGAGCGCGGTGATGCACGCCATGGTGATGGCGCGGTCCTTGTGTTCCATGGCGTTGAGCGCGACGTCCTCGAGCTCCTCGATGCCCTCGATCGCCTCGGCGCGCATCTGGGGGAGCGCCCGCCGGCTTGCGCGCTCGACGGCCCGGTAGGCGTGGTGGGCCAGGCGTCTCACCACGTTGATCGGGTTCAGGAACGCGAAGACGTAGGCGAAATACGGAAGCAGGAGCAGCAGCGAGCCCGTCACCATCCCCATCGCGGTGAGCACACCCGCATACGGGATGACCGCGTCGTCGGCGGGCGCGTCCGACAGGCTGGCAGACACCCAGAGGCACTGGATGGCCGTCACCACGAAGAAGCCCATCACGAGGGCGTTGAAGGGCTCTCGGACGAAGAGCTGGGTAATCCGGTGGGTGTACCGATTGGCCGCGAGCTCCACGACGATGGCGACCACGGTAATCGCGATGGCGAGCACCGCCGCGACCACCTCGGCCGCATTCGACAGCGTGTTCAGCGCGGAGCCCGTGTCGAGGCGCGCGGCCCACAGGTAGAGCCCGTGCTGCCACGCGTACGAAACGCCCTCGAGCCAGGATGTGAAGGCGAACAGCAGCAGCGCCGCGAGGAGGGTGACGCCGAACGTCGCGACCCCCACCAGGCGCGTGCGAGAGCCGCGCGTGAAGGAAGCCTGCTCCTGACTTGCGCCCTCGGGCGCCCGAGAAATCATCGCCGTCAGTCTAGCGGTCCCTCTACAACTCGGCGCGCAGCGGCTGGTATGCTGGCGCCGTCCGACTGCGGAGAGGAGACCCGACTATGGGACAGCTCGACGGCAAGGTCGCCATCATTACCGGTGCGGCGCAGGGAATGGGCGCGAGCCACGCGCGTCGCTTCGTCGCGGAGGGCGCGCGGATCGTCGTCACGGACCTCCAGGAGGCGTCCGGTGCGGCGCTCGCGAAGCAGCTCGGCGACGCCGCGGTCTTCGTCCGTCAAGACGTGTCGAACGAAGCCGACTGGCAGACCGCGGTGGACCTCGCGACCGAGCGCTTCGGACGCCTCGACGTGCTCGTGAACAACGCGGCGCTCCACCACACGAAATCGCTCGAGCAGGAGAGCCTCGAAGGCCTGCGGCGGCTCCTCGACGTGAACGTCATCGGGACGTGGTGGGGGATCAAGAAGGTGATCCCCGCCATGCGCGCAGCGGGCGGCGGCTCGATCGTCAACATCTCTTCGGTCGCCGGGACCCACGGCATTCCCGAACACGGTTCCTACGGCGCGTCGAAGTGGGCCGTGCGGGGACTCACGAAGGTCGCCGCGGCGGAGCTCGGTCGCGACGGCATTCGCGTCAACTCGGTGCACCCGGGCGGCATCGCGGGCACCGGCATGTACAGCGAGCCCACGGACCCGGCCGAAGCGGCGCAGCGCCGCCAGGCGGTTCCTCTCGGAAGACCCGGTGAAGTCGAGGAGGTCTCGGGTCTCGTCGTGTTCCTCGCTTCGGACGCATCGTCGTACATCTCGGGTACCGAGCACGTCATCGATGGCGGGATGACGGTTTGGTGATGAACAGCGCCGGCGGCGAACGAAAGGGAAACTCGACGAACGTCGAGCTCCCATCATCTTCATTCGAGAACCCACGAGCCCAATCTCCCCATGCCCCACCCCATCATCTTCTCCGGCAGCCCCATGGACCGCGCCGACCACGAGCGCCGAGATCCGAAATTCATCGAGGATCGACTCGACCGCGAGGACAGCCGCTTCATCCCGCTCTGGCGTCTGAACGCGCTCGTCAAGCAGGGCGACGAGGCCGGGCTCGCCTTCGCACGGAACGTGGTGTGCGAGCACGCGAACCCCGATGTCGGGACCGTCTTCCTGGGACTCGTCGACGACGTCGCCTATTTCGCCGTGGATATCTCGTCGCTGGAGAATCCCGAAGAGGCACTCGGCGCCGAGGGTGTCGCGAAGTTCGAGGACGTGCGCGCGGCCGCGTCGCGACTACCGGCCCCCGACGCGGCGATCATCGCCCACGCCCGTTCGCGCGTGGACTGGCACGCGCGCCACCCCTTTTGTCCCACCTGCGGCGACAAGACGGTCGTCCGTGGCGGCGGGTCGCACCGCGTGTGCACCGGCTGCAGCGTCGAGCATTTCCCGCGCACCGATCCGGTGGCGATCGCGGTGGTGACCCACGGCGAGCGCTGCCTGCTCGGTCGCCAGCACGGCTGGCCGGATGAGATGTACTCCGCCCTCGCGGGCTTCATCGAGTCGGGTGAGAGCCTCGAGGAGGCGGTGCGGCGCGAGGTCAAAGAGGAGTCCGGCGTGCCCGTAGGCGACGTCCACTACGTGGCGTCGCAGCCCTGGCCCTTCGCGGCGTCGCTCATGATCGGCTGCATCGCCGAGGCGCTCGACGACGCGGTAGAGGTCGATCGCTTCGAACTCGAGGACGCGTCGTGGTTCGAGAAGGATCGCGTCGAGCGCGCACTCGGCGGCGACCCCAAGGGCGCCGAGCTGATCGTCCCGCCGCCCATGGCAATCGCGCATCACCTGCTCGTCCACTGGGTTGCCAGCTAGTTCTGGATCCCCGACGCGGGCGGAGCCCGGGTCGACCCAGCTTCGCTCGGCGACGCCTCGCTGCGTTCGCTTCGCGCTTGCGTTCCCAGGCGTTGCGGGATCGCCGAGCGGGGCAACTCTCGGGTCACGCTCCTGCTGCGCGACTCCCAAGGAAGCGCGCTACGAGCGTGTCGATGGCGGTGTCGGCCCAGGCCTGCAGTCGATCGGGCGGTGTCCCGCCGAGCGGGTGCGGAACCACGACGATCCGCGTCTGCGGCAGACCGTAGGAGCGGGCGACTTCGCGGCAGAGCGCCTCGAGCTTCTCGGTGGCGATGACCACGGTGGGAACGCCGGCGGCTTCGAGCTGAACCGTGTCGTGGACACTCCACGACGTGCACGAGCCTCAATCCGCGCTGCCGGTGATGACGAGGTCGGCGTTCTGGGCGAGGTTGGCGAGAAGCTCCGCGTCGCACGGTGTGGCTGCGGTTTGCTTGCGGCTCATCCCGGTGTACTGCACGGCCGTCCGCTCGACGAGAGCGTTCGCCATGCGTTGCATGAGGACGTCGGCGTTGGGCTTGCCGTTGTCGAGAATCGCGAGCCGGCGCTCGGCGAGGGTGTCGAGCGGTGCCGCGAGCTCTCGCGTCTCGCCGCCCACGGCACCGTCCGGTGCGAATACCTGAATGCTCATTGTTCCCTCCCTGGTGTCGTGCTCTTCTCAGTCTTCGAGCGCCGCGGTTACGCTGCGGGTCATCCCCCAGCTCGGAATCACGCACGAGTGCTTGCCCGCCCCCCCCGCCACCAATACGCGGATGTTGTCCGGATGGTCGGTCACAGGCTTCGGATCGCTGTCGGAAAGCGCGTTCTCCCAGGCGCGGTACTGGGTGACGTCGAAGGCCCGTCGAAAGTCCCCGGCCGGCAGACGGGCGCGCTCGTACAAGTAGCTCTGAACGTCGCGGCGGCTCCAGCCCGCGCCCGCGATGCTGGTCGCGTGCTCGGGGCCGAGGACGACGAAGAACTCGGCGGACGAGACGGGCGCGTTGTTCGACCCGAGTGTCGCCATGACGCTGGCGCCCTTGTCGAGGATGCTCGCCGGGTCGCCCTCGCGTTCCATGTCGTGGAAGTTGTGCGGGTTCTCGCCGCAGTGCACGGTGACGGCACTGCGCGCGTCGATGCCGCAGCTGTGCGGATAGCTCTCCCAAGGGCTCGCCTCGCGGTTCTCGGCGATGCAGTAGGCGTACTTCGACGGCTGCCCCTGCGTCGAAGCGTCGCCCACGCCGGGTCGCGCGCCCGCGATGTGGAGCAGGACGAGCCGGACAGCGCGCCCGAGCGCCGCGTTCGAACGGCTGCCCGGGCCGAATGTTCCGAGACCGGCGTTGAAGCCGAGTTCTGCCACGGCGTCGCCGTGCACGATCACGAGGGGTGCGACCGGGTGCGTGGTGGCGTTCACGCCGCGGAGGTTCACCTCGGGGCGGGCGAGCGCGCGGATCGCTGTGGTCAGGACGGGCAGGAGACCCGGGCGGCAGCCGGCGAGGACCGCGTTGATGGCGAGGGCGCGCCGCGTCGCGAGACCACGGCGCGGCGGCAAGGTCGCGATGATCTCGGAGGGGTCCGCGCCGCCGAGCATCGCAAGGACACGCTCCGGCGTGGGCGGAATCAACGGCAGCCCATCGCCCCAGCCGCGCTCTTCGAAGCGCTCGAGGAGTGTCTCCGGTGTGTCGTCCGCGAGCGACAGCAGCTCGTCGCTGTCCCCGGCCACGAGTTGGTCGGGGTCGAGGGTCTTGGCTGCTTCGATCGGCGTGCCGGGCTCCGTCACGGGTCGCTCTCCTGCTGCCGGCTGGAGAAGCTATCTCATCGAAGTCCTGCCGCGCCGGTCGACTGGCAGGAGCGAAAGCGGGCTACTCGGGAAACACGAAATCTTCGGGCAGGTTGAAGAAGTAGGACTTCTCCTCGACCCGCTCCGCGAAGCGCCAGCCGTCCGGCGTGCGCACGACCTGATCGCAGTACCACAGGCCGCAGTAGAAGACGTGGCCGCCGTTCATGACCATGGGGTTGTGGCAGACGGTCTTCACCGTGGCGCGATCGCCCTGCAGATCGACCGCGTGGTTGGCGACCATGTGCTGCGTCGACTCGAATTGCGCCATCGCTTTCGTGAGAAACTCGACGGTCTCCTTGACGCCCCCCTTGCTTCCGCCCATCGCCGAGTAGTCGATGAGTGCGTCGGGAGTAAAGAGACCCGCGAAGCCCTGCCAATCCGCCGAGTCCACGCAGGTGCTGTAGGCGGTGAGCAGGTCGTTGATCTCGATGCGATCCGAGATCTCCTGGAGTGTCAGGGTCATGGGGCGCTCCTTCTGGGGTGGGTAGTCAATGCGGTGTCGTGGCTGCGCCGTTGCGGCCCGCGACGCGTCCGAAGAACATGGCTTCGCCCACCGACGAACCGCTGCTGTAGCCGGGCGAGGAGAACGAAGCCGCCGTGCGACCGGCAGCGAACAGGCCGGCGACGGGATGGCCGTCCGCGTCGAGCACCTCCGCCCGAGTGTTCGTGTGGAGTCCGCCGAGGGTGAAGGCGGCGTAGATGGCTTTGTCCCAACTCAGGTCGAGAACGCCGTACGGCGGCGCGGTGAGGGGAACCAGGTATTCGGGGGACTTGTGGAACAGCGGGTCTTCGCCGCGCGCTGCGTGGTCGTTGTAGATCGCGACCGTGCTCTGCAGGGTGCCGGCCACGAAGCCGAGCTCGCGCTCGACCTCTTCGATCGTTTCGCCCACGGCGGCCAGCTCTCCTCCCCCGAAGTGGGGTCGCTCGAAGTTCTCGTCGTCGAGCAGCAGCCAGACGCGGCCGTTTTCCTGCAGGAGGCAGATCTCACCGGCGCGTCCCTGATACGAGTCTTCGGGCATGAAGCGCTGTCCACTGGCGTTGATGAAGATGCCCCGCATCAGCGACTTCGGTGGGTAGAAGGGCAGCGTCACGCTCGTCATGTGCATTCGCACCGCCGCGCCGCCTGCACCCATCCCCATGCGAATGCCGCGACCGTCGTCGCCATCGGTGGCGGCATTGAAGCGGGCCTTGCGCAGGTGGGGCGCGTACTGGCCCACCATCTCCTCGTTGTTCACGAAGCCGCCGGCGGCGAGCACCACGGAGCGCCGGGCGCGCACGACGAACTCGTGTCCCTCCTTCACGTAGACGACGCCGACGACCCGGCCGTCGGGATCGGCGACGAGGGTCTCGCAGAGCGCGTTCGCCTCGGTGACGACGCCCTTCGCTTCGGCCGCGACGATCAGGCGTTCCATGAGGAACGCGCCCGTCGACCCCTCCTTCTTCGGCATGTGGGCGCGCGGGGCCGGCTTCGCCTGCTCGCGAAACGGGTGGACGAGCTCGTTGCCCGAGTACGTGAGGCCCTGCTCGCCCGGAGACAGCATCCGGTCCGGATAGAACTCTGCCTTGAAGGGGATGCCCTGGTCGAGAAGCCACTCGTAGTGCCCCACGCTGCCGTCGCAGTAGAGGCGGATGCGTGCCTCATCGGGGTCGGGACCGCACGACGCCATCAGGTACTTGAACATTTCTTCCGGCGTATCCTCGAATCCGCAGGCCTGCTGCAGCGCCGTGCCGCCGCCGATGTACATCATCCCGTCCGACACGGCGGTGGTACCGCCGCCCGCGCCGGCGCGCTCGAGAACGAGGACCTCGGCACCCGCGTTGGCCGCTTCGAGCGCCGCGCAGACCCCGGCTCCGCCAAGTCCGGCGATCACCACGTCGGCTTCGCGGTCGAAGTGGGGCACGTCGCTCGATCGTCGCGTCGCGGCGGCGCGGCCGTGGTCCCTCGCCATCCAGACTCTCCCGCTTCGTGGATGCGGTCGCATCCTATCACCGGCGGCGGCGTGCCGTATGCTGAGCGTAGGCGTGACTGAAGCGGCTAGGCTTCCGCCGCGTACGCGCGTATCGGAAACCGAATCCCCGATCGCTCCTCCCGAGAGCCCGAGCACGTTGGAATCAGCGCCGCAGCATTCAGAGAGCCACCCGGTCGTCGAGCGGATCGTATTGATCGTCCTCGGCATCTGTCTCGGTGCGGGGTCCATCGAGCTCACGATGTGGGCGCTGTACGACGAGCCCTGGTACATCAAGCTCACGAGCGAGCAGGCGAACACGAGTCCGCGCGACTATCGGAAGAACAACTTCCTGCTGCGCGACGCCCCCTACCCGATCCCGCCTCCAGCGGACCACCGCCGCATCCTCATCCTTGGCGATTCGTTCACCTTCGGCCTCGGCGTGCGCGACGACCACGCGATCTTCAGCGAGGTCGTCGAGCGCTCTCTGAACCGCGACTACACGCTGCCCGACGTCCGCTACTTCCACGTCATGAACGGCGGTATCCCGGGGAGCCTCACGCACCGCTGGCTCGATTTGTGGAACCGGATCGACGAGTTCTACCAGCCGGATCTGGTGCTCCTGGTGTTCTTTCTGCGCGACGGGACGCGTACCGCGTCGATTCCCGACTTCTTCGGGGTGATCCGGGAGGAGATCACCCAGCGCAACCGCATGTCGCTGCTGTACCAGGGATCGTTCACGTACCGCCGGTTCCGGGACAATCTCGACCGCCGCGAAGTCGGCGAGCGCTACACCCAGAAATTTCGCGACTCGTACTTCGGCGACGAGGAGGAGACCGAGGAGTGGCGCCTCGCCCAGGACAACCTGCGTGAGATCCGCGACGGCGTGCGTGCCACGGGGGCCGAGGTCGGTTTCGTCATCTTCCCGATCCTCGTCGAGCTCAACGACCGGTATCCGTTCTTCAGCATCGTCGAGCTCCTCGAGCAGTACGCCCGCGACAACGACATGCCGCACCTGAATCTGCTTCCCGCGTACCTGGGAAAGAACGGGCCTTCCCTCTGGGTATCGACCTACGACCAGCACCCCAACCCGGAGGGACACGCGATTGCCGCGCGAGAAATCACCCCCTTCGTCGCGGGGCTCCTCGGCGCCAGCCGCAAGCCCTGACGTTCGATAGAATTCGGTCTCGCGTCTTGGGGGTGGATGTCGTGGTCGCACAGTCGCGGCAATCGCGCGTCGAAACCGTCTGTCTCGTAATCCTGACCGCGGTGGCCGGGGCCGCTGCCCTGTTCTGGCTGCGCCCCGTGATGATCCCCTTCGTCCTGGCGATCTTCGTCTCGCTCGGGCTGTCGGCGGCGATCGACTTCCAGGTGAAGACGCTCCGCGTGCCCGGACCGCTCGCCCTCCCGGTGACGCTTCTCGTGGGCGGCCTCGCGTTTACGCTGCTGGGTGCTCTCGTCTCGGCATCGGTGGGGGAGCTGGCGGCGAACTCGGGCACCTACAACGCGCAGTTCGCAGAGCTCATCGACCGGGCCGTGCGCAGCGTGCCCTTCAACCTGCTCGGATTCGTCGCCGAGGCCGACCTCGCGAATCTCTCGAGCATCCCGCTCTCTGCGGTGCGCACGCTGCTCGCGGGCACCACGAACGCGCTCCTCGAGATCATCTCGCAGTCGTTCCTCGTGATCATCTTCGTGGCGTTCTTGATGGTGGGAAGCGGCCGCCGCAGTCAGTCGACAGGGACCTGGGGAGAGATCGAGCAGCGCGTGAAGCGCTACCTCGTGGTGAAGGCGGGGATCTCCGCATTCACCGGGCTTCTGGTCGGCGGCGTGCTCGCGATCCTCGGGGTGCCGCTCGCGCTCGTCTTCGGGCTGTTCGCGTTCCTCCTGAATTTCATCCCGAGCATCGGCTCGATCATCGCGACGCTGCTGCCGCTCCCGGTGATCCTCTTCTCGCCGGAAGTGACGGGGACGTCGGTGGTCCTCGCGCTCGTATTGCCCGGCGTGATCCAGGTGGGCATCGGGAACATCTTCGAGCCCAAGATCATGGGCGAGTCGCTCGACCTCCACCCCGTCGTGATCCTGCTGATGCTGATCTTCTGGGGAATGCTCTGGGGCATCGCAGGAATGCTGCTCGCCACGCCGCTCAGCGCGATCATGAAGATCCTGTTCGACAAGATCGAGTCGACCCGGCCCATCGCCGAGCTCATGGCAGGTCGCGTCGAGAATCTTCGCTCGCCCGCGAATGACACGCCGGCCTGATCGAAGGCTGGTCGGGCTCGGCCTCGCGATCCTGGGCCTCGCGGGCGCTGCGGGAGCCTTCGAGAGCGAAGGGACGCGCGTCTGGGCCCACGGCGACTCGCTCAAGGTGTCGCCCGGGGGTCGCTGGTTCAACCCGGCGGTGCCGCCCTCGCACCGGACGCGCAACGCCGTGTTCGACGACGCGACGCGGATCCTGCGCATCGCCGGAGCGCGCGGCGAGACGCTCGGCTTCCAACTGCAGATCGAGGCGTCGAGGGCGGCCCTCTCCGACGTCGACGTGGCGGTGGAGCTCGCCGGCGGAGGCCGACCCGTCGCGCACTTCGAGCGCTTTCTCGCGCACTACACGGAGGTGCGCGAGAAGAGCACGTCGCCGGGCCCCTCGACCGGCACGGGCCTCTATCCCGACGCGCTGATCCCCTTCCGCGTGCCCGGGCACGGTGCGCCCTTCTCCATCGAACACGGGCGCACGCAGGGGGTGTGGATCGACGCGGCGATCTCGCGGTCGGCCGCGCCGGGCGTGTACCGCGGCACCGTGTTGGTGACGGCGCGAGGCAAGGCGCCGATCCGTCTGTCGCTCGAGCTCACGGTCTTCGACTTCAGCGTGCCCGAACGTCCCAGCTTTCGGATCAACGTGACCACCTACGACGTCGGCAAGGGCGGGCACGCCATCAACTCCGGCTGGCAGAACCGCTTCGACATCTGGGGACCCGAGTACGCGCAGCTCGAACGCCGCTTCTACCGCATGGCGCGTGCGCACCGACACGTCTTTCACCCGCGCAACGTGGAGCTCCCGGTGAGCGTGGACGCCAGCGGCGCGCTGTCGGTCGACTGGGCGCGCTTCGATCGGCGCTTCGGACCGCTCCTCGACGGCAGTGCCTTCGAGGACGAGCGCCCGATCTCCTATTGGGAGATCGGCCTCGCCCAGAACCTCCCCGCCGACCGCTTCGGTGGCGCGCGCACGCCGGCGCGCGGCCGCGCCGTCGAAGCCTACGCGCGTGCGTTCGCGAAACACTTCGCGGAGAAGGGTTGGAAGCCGGACGAGCTCGTGGCGTTTCCCGCCGACGAGCCGAGCCGCGAGTCGGCCTTCGCCGAGGCGAGCTTTCTCGCCCGGGCGCTGCGGCGCGGCGCACCGGACATTCGCTTTCGGATGGACGTCTACAAGGCGCTCGATCGCGAGCTCATCGAGCGCTTCGACGCGCTGGTCGACATCTGGGCCATCCAGGGGTCGTACTTCAAGGGGCTGCTCGGCGAGCTCGTGAAGCGGCGCGAGCGGGGGGTGCAGGTGTGGTTCTACCAGGGCTCTGCGCCGGCGCTCGGTCCCGAGATCCTCGACACCGAGGGGCTCGCGCTTCGCACCTGGGGCTTTATCGGGTGGCGCTACCGCATGGATGCCGCCGATCTGTGGGAGGGCTGCAAGTGGCAGCTCACCGACGACATCTGGACGAACCCGCAGAACAATCCGTGGCCCACGAACGGACCGGGCGTCCTCTACTACCCGGGCGCCAAGATCGGGGTCGACGAGCCGATCCCGTCGATTCGTTTGAAGCAGCTGCGCCGCGGCTCGTTCGACCACGACTACCTGGCACTGCTGGCGGAGCTCGGCGATGAAGCGGGCGCCGACGCCGTCGCGCGCTCCGTGGTGCGCTCGGCACTGGACGACACAAGCCAGCGTCGCGGGGAATCGGGCGACTGGAGCCACGATCCCGACGCCTGGGAGGCGGCGCGGATGAAGCTCGCGCGCACGATCGAAGCGCGGAGGGGGCTCGAGACGCGGTAGTTCCCGCAGAGTGGAGGGGTGAGTGTGCTCCTTCGGCTGCTGGCGACCGCGGGGATCGGACGGGCTCCGCTGACGTCGCCTGATTGCGCGCCTCAGCGCCCTTCCAGGCGCCTGGCGGACGCGATGGCCGCGCGGTAGCGCGCGGGGTCGATTTCGAGCCGCTGGAAGTGACCCTTCCCTTCGATTCCCAGGACGCCGGCGCGCTGTGACGAGCCGCCGCGCGTGAGGGCTGCGAAGCCCGAGACGATCTCGCGGCCCTGGGAGACGAGCACCGAGACCTCGGTCCCGACGGCGATGGGCGCCGCCTCGAGCGCCGTTTCGAGGTGGGCTTCGCGGGGATGCGCATCGGGTCCGACCCGCAGCAGCCAGCGTCCGACCATGCGGACGTCGCGCTGCCCCCACGTGAAGGCGTCGACCTCACCCGCACCGAGCGGCTTCGCTTCGGCGAGGGCGTCGCCGAAGACGGGGGCGAGGGTGAAGGCCGTCGAACGGTCCGTGACGAGCACTCCCGGCGTCCCGCTCAGTGCCTCCAGCTGCGCGCGCGCCCACTCGCCCTCTTCTCGCGCGATCTGGAGCTCGGGGTACGTCGCGGCGCCGCGTCTCGGCATCGCGAGGGCCCGCTCGATGGGTGCACCGAAGAGCGCCCAGAGTGTGAGCACGGCGGTGCCCGCCGCGACGGTCAGCGGTCCTCTCGCCACGAGCCGCTGGACGCCCACACCCGCCACGAGGCACACGAACGGCGCGAGCACGGTGACGTGGCGGGTGCCGCCGAAGGGATACAGCGAGGTCGCGGAGAGCAGCATGCCGACCGCGAACGCCGCAGCGCACAGCCACGCCGCGCGCGCCGCACTGCCGCCGTCGCGCGCGCCGATCCCCCACGCGATGGCGAAGGACAGGGCGCAGGTTCCGCCGAGGGCCGGGCCCGCGAGATACGCGAACACACCGAGCGCGTTTCGCCAGAGACCGCCCGCTGTGGCCCCGAAGTACGGCGCGAGCCAGGTCTCGACGGCGTCCACGCGCAGCGGGCTGCCCCACAGCCGGGGTCCGATGTGGACGGCGAACAGCAGCGCGAGGACCGCGAACACCGGAAGCTGGGCTTTTGCGAGATCGCGCGCCGGAAAACTGAACGCGCCCGTGCGCACACGCTCCGCTGCAAACCCCGCGAGTGTTGCCGCGATCGCGATGAGTGAACCGTAGTGGGCGAGCAGCGCAGCGGTCGCCAACGCCGAGTAGACCCACAGATCGCGAGCGCGTCTGCGGTCGATCGCGCGCAGCCAGGTTGCGATCACGCCGCTCACGAGCAACAGCTGCAGTCCGTACGGTCGGGCCACTTGCGACATCGAAATGGCCGCCGGTGAGAAGGCGAGCAACGCCGCCGCGATGCCGCCGGCCACGGGTCCCGCCAGGCGTCGCCCCGCTGCGTACACCACGGGGATGGCGAGCGTCCCGCACACGAGGGACGGCGTACGCAGCCAGAAGATTCCGTCTCCGAGCGGCGCGAGCAGGCGCAGCAGCGCGGCGAAGAGCGGCGGATGGGCGTTCGCGAGCACGAGCTCCACGGCCTCCGCGATCGGGGCACGGGCGATGAAGTGGCGCAGCCCCTCGTCGGCGCTGATCCAGTAGTCGCGCATCTCTGCGAGGCGCAGCCCGAATCCGACCGCGGTGAGGACCGCGGGAAGTGCGAAGCGTTCCACGATCCCGGCGTCGTCCGCCCGCTCGTCGCTCACTCGAGGGCCTTCACCTCGGCGAGCTGCTTCGCGAATTCGCGGGGATCGTCCGTCGGCCGCAAACACACCCGCTGCTCGCACACGTAGGCGGTGACGCGCCCCTTCGAAGCGATGCGTCCCTCGACGAGCGGCACGACGGCGGCTGCGCGGTCGAGCTCATCGCCCTCGCGCACGACGGACAATATGCGGTTGGGGACGAACGCCGTCCGCAGCGGGGCGAGCATGGCCGCGAGATTGCCGCCGTTCGGCGGCGCGACCACCACGATCTCCTTCGTCGCATCGAGCTGGTAGTCGACGGCCAGGAGCAGCTCCGACAGACCTCCGCGACCCGACGCCAGGATCGGCTCGAAGGCCGCGTAGAGCATGTCGAACCGGCTCTGGTACGCGTCGTCGCCGCTGAACTCGGCGAGGCGCAGGAGGTTCAGCCCGGCCACGGAGTTGCCCGAGGGAATCGCGCCGTCCCTTGCCGGTTTCTCGCGCGCGAGGAGCTTCTCGCCGTCATCCGCGGTCTCGAAATAGCCTCCCCCGCTCGCGTCCGCGTAGTGGCGATCCTGTACCGCCTGGATCGCCACGGCCTCGCGGAGCCAGCGCAGCTCGGCCGATGCCTCGTAGAGGTCGAGCAGGCCCTGCACGAGGAACGCGTGGTCTTCGAGGAACGACGGGCCACGGGCCTTCCCGTCGAGGAAGACCCGCTGCAGGCGACCGTCGATCCGCATGCGCGACACGACGAACTGGGCGGCGCGCGCGGCAGCGTCCACGAGCGACGGCTCGTCGAAGGCGAACCCCGCCTGCGCGAATACGGAGATCATCAGGCCGTTCCACGCCACGAGGATCTTGTCGTCGCGCAGCGGCGCCGGGCGCCGGGCGCGAACATCGCGCAGCTCGGCCCGCGCGGTATCGAGGATCGCGCGAATCTCCTCGGCCGTGCGCCCCCGGCTCGCCGCCACGTCTGCGACGGTCCGGGCAGCGTGGAGGATGTTGCGGCCCTCGAAGTTCCCAGCTGCTGTGACGCCGTAGAGCTCCGTCAGGAGTTTCGCTCGGCGCTCGCCGAGCGCCTCGGCGAGCTCAGCGGGTGTCCACGTGAAGAACGCGCCCTCCTCGCGCTCGCCGGTGGGCGTGAGGCTGTCGGCGTCGGTCGCCGAGTAGAAGGCGCCGTCGGGCGACGTCATCTCGCGCGTGACATACGCGAGGATCTCGCGCACCACCCGCTGGAAGTCTGTCCGTCCCGTCACCTGCCACGCCTCGAGGTACGTGAGCGCGAGCAGGGCGTTGTCGTACAGCATCTTCTCGAAGTGGGGGACGAGCCAGCGTTCGTCGGTGCTGTAGCGGTGGAAGCCACCGCCGACCTGGTCGTAGATCCCGCCGGCCGCCATCCCCTCGAGGGTGCGTTCGACCATCGCCAGCGCGCGAGCGTCACCGCTGCGTCGGGCGTAGCGGAGCAGAAAGCGCAGGGGCATCGACGATGGAAACTTCGGCGCCCCCCGCTGCCCTCCGAAGGTTGCGTCGTAGCGCCCTGCCGCGTTGCGGCGGGCCGCGCTCAGCACCTCCGCCTTGGGCGCGACGGACGTCTCTGCGACGCTTCCCTCGAGGCGCTCGCGCACGGCCTTCGCGAGA
>JABSQW010000084.1 GCA_013215605.1 Myxococcales bacterium | reverse complement strand
CGGAGAAGGTCTCGGGATCGACGCCGTTCGGAACGACGATCATCGGCGTACGACTCGGAAACCGCTGAGCGATCTGCTGGCTCTCCGCATGGCTGTTGGGCAACAGCACGTCGACCGTGTCGATCACGAAGCGCGCCCCCATCGCGTAGTCCATAGAGGTCCGCTTCAGCTTCTGTAGTCCACTGCACCACTTCGTCGACAGCGCCGAGCGGTGCGCGGTGCGAATGCGCGGCGCACTCTCGGGACCGGCCATGCGCAGCAGAGACCGCGGAAGCAGGTGCCGGCCACGCCGGTCGAACTCCTCGGTCGGCCAGTAGATGGGACTGAGCAGCGAGGGCAGCCCGTGCTCGCGGATCAGCTCACACCAGTGCGCGTTCTCCCAGACACGGCCGAGGTGGAAGATGTGCACGAGGTCGTAGCGGGACAGATCGGCATCGGCGTCGCTCGACAGGTCGACGGACACGCCGCGTCGCCGCAGAGCGGACGCGGTGCCGAGGATCTGTGTCGTGTCGCCGCCCGGCTGTTGCTCGAGATCGGAACGAATCAGCCACAGGACGTGCATCGGCCGGAGTGTTGCTGAGCCGACCGCCGTTTCGCAACGAATCCGCACAAGTGTTTCGTTATCCAGCCGGGTCGCGCTTCGCGCGGGTCCGGCCGGATTCCGGGTCGATTGCAGCGGGTAGCGGGCGGATCTAAGATCGTTTCAGGGGGAGAAGCTTGTCGTCGGGTGTCTCAGGGCAGCTGCGTGGGTTGATCGTGGGCGTCGGTTCTGCCGCAACGCTCGCCCTCGCGGCGTACATCGCGTGGCCGGGCTCGGAGCCTTCCATTCAAATGGGGGATGCCGACGCGAACGGGTCCGACTCCGTGGCCCGCGCCGGTCCCCAGTCGGCCGACGAGACAGCGGATCTGGCGAGGCGCCGCCGGGTTCGCACGTCCGCGGCTCTCCCAGGGAGTGCCGACGCCGGCAGCGGAGAGGCCGCGTTCGAGGGGCTCGATCCGTTCGGCCCCGATGCCGGCGAGACCGCGTTTGAGGAACTCGATCCGTTCGGTCCCGACGCCGAATCCGAGTTCCTGGAGTTCGGCCACAGCCCGGAGGCGCTGCGCCCCCAGGAGGCGATCGATCGCCCCGTGCGGCAACTCCGCGAGGGCCGCGAACGCGAGGCCGCGCAGTCGGGCGACGAAAACGCGGAAGACGTCGCTGGAGCCGATCGGAGCGACGACCCCGCATTCGGCTCCCGCCTTGTCGGGCCGGTGTTCGTGCTTCCGAAAGACCCCAGCACCCTCGGAGATTTGGAGCCGGCGCCAACGCCCGAGGTGCTCGATACGCTGCGGGAGAGCATGGAGGAGCCCCCGAGCCTGGAGGAGCTCGGCGTAGAAGACCCCGAGATGCCTTCGGAAGACGAGTACAACGCGATGTTGGCGGCCGCCCAGGAGCCGCTCGACGCGGAGACCGAGCGGCGTCTCCGCGAACAGCTCGAGCAGCACGTCATCGAGCCCGAGACCCTGATCCACCTGGAGGACGTCAAGGCGGGTCAGGAGATTCTCGTCTGCGACTATTTCGGCTGCTAGCGTGCGGAGCGGCGGGCTTCTCGGGGAAGCCTCTCCTCCGAGGCCCTCCCGGGCTCCCCGGGGACGGCGAATCCCTCAATCGGGGGACGCCGCGGCCTCCGAACCCGCAGTATTCTCCCATCGATCGAGACGCTGGCGTTTCCCTGACTCGCAACGAATCGTTGTACCGTATTGGGAGTTCAGGTAGTTTCGACTTGCTCGGGTGCCTCAGAGGGGACGGTTTGGGCTAGCCAACGCGTGTGCGCNTCAGTCCAAGCACGCCCNTCGTAAACCGTAAGGGGAAAACGGTGCAAAACCGAACGTCACGCAGGCTGTCCTGTCTCATCGGCCTGGCAGCGGCCACCTTCCTGTGGGCTGCGCCCGGAAACCTGCTCGCGGGAAGCGTCGCCCGATTCAGCGACATCAACTACTACGACCTGAACGGCGACTCGCAGGGCGACATTTTCTCGACGCGCACGCTGACCGGCATCCCGGCCGGCCAAGTGGTGCGCGGCGACCTCCTCGACCCGGCCCACGTCGCGGCTTTCTTCCCCGTCATCTTCCCCGCCAGCTTCGAAACGATGGGCACCGGTAACTTCGACTCCGATCCGAACACCTCGGAGATCGTGGCGCGAAGAGCGGACGGGACCCTCTATTTCGTCGGTCCGGTCGGGCCGGATTTCACCACACGCGAGGTCAATTTTGCTCACGTGAGCCCCGACTTCTCTCTCGTCGGGATCGGCCGCGTCGATGCCGACGAAGTCGACGACCTCGTGTTCTTCAAGCGCTTCGGTACGGGCGGTAGCAACGACGGCGTCCTCATGGTCGCCCTCATTAGCGAGACCATGTCGATCTCCAATAACTTGTTCCCCGCCGTGATGTTGAGCGACGAGATACCCATCGGCGTCGGGAACTTCGACGGGGCGGACGGTGGCGACATCGCGGTATTCAATACTATGACTCGCAACATCCGGGTCATCAGGCTCTCGTCGAACGGATCCACGTTCCTCGGGAACCTCACCCCGATGACGGTACCTGCCGGTTACACGGTCTTCGCCACGGGCGCCTTCAACGCGGATGCCCAACTCGACTACCTCCTCCACGCCGCGACGACGCCGGTGGCCAACCTGCTCCGCATCGATTTCACGGCTGCGGGGGGCGGCTCGACTCTCACTCCCGCGTTCCCGGCGATTCTCCCAGCCAATGCGACGCCGGTGGCCACGGGCAACTTCGACAACTCGGGACCCACCGACTTCATGGGCCGGTACACCTCGGGCGGAGCCACGGGACACATGGCCCAGTACCTCCTGAGCATCGATGGATCGGGCTCGGTCAGCACCATTACTTTCCCCTTCGGGCTGTTTAGCCAGTTGACCGTCCTGCAGAACCACGCGGTCCTTCCGTAGAGGGTTGCACCCGCGTTCTTCGCGTCAGCGCCGTTCGCGTGCGGCGCGGATCGTGGTGTAACGCGCATCGAGTCTGCGGATCTCGCGTTCGAGTCGGCGCGCGAAGCGGCGGATACCCGCCTCGGCCCGGAAGTGGCTGCGCCAGTTCGAAGACAGTGGCGCCGTGATGCGGAGCACCACGGCGCGATTCGTCCGCCGGAACGGACCGCGGTCTAGCTGCAGCGCCGAGCGAGCGAGTTCGACGCCCAACGGCTCCACTCCAATGCGAACGAGCGCGACGAGCGCGTGCTGCTGCTCGCGGCGGATCTCGATCAGCTCGACGGGCCGCCCGCCGAGGCGGTAGCCCGCTGTCCGCCGCGACACGACCTCCCAGCCCCGGGCAGGGAGGACGAGCTTCGCCGAGAGGAGACCCGTGTGCGGCAGCATCCGGTCGTCGCAAACGGCGAACAGGTCGACGCTGTACCCACCGCGATCGGTGTAGCGCCGGTGCACCGAGTCCGAGAATCGCGCCGTTCCGAAGAACACGCGATCGGTGGGGAGGGGGCCCGCGCGCCAGCGGCCGAACTCGACGGGAATCTCGAACATTCGCCAGTCGGCACGTGGCTCGGGCTGCCAGGGGACGACGCGCCACGTCGCGAGGGCGAGGAGTGCGAGAAGGCCGCCCGCCATCCCCCAGCGGAGGGCGACGGGTTCGCCCGCCGTGACCTCCCGACCGGCCTCGGTCGTGACCGCGCCTGCCGAGTCTGGCTCCGGGAGGAGGCGGCCGAGCAGCCGGTCGATTCCCCCCAGTGCGAGGCTGCCCGCGCCGAACACGAGCAGGCCCTGTACGAGGTGGACCTCTTCGATGTTCGACTCGGGATCCAGCGCCAGCGACGCCACACGCACGGCGTTCACCGAGAATGCGACGAGCGGGGCCGCACCGAGCAAGAGGAGCGTTCTCGCGGTTCGTCGCGGAAAGACGCCGGCATAGAAGAGGGCGGCGAGCGAGAGGGTTCCAATGGCGCGGTAGCCGCTGCACGACTCGATCACCTCGACGGCCCGCCCAGCGACCCAGATGAGATCCCCCGTGACCACGGTCGGGTATCCAATGCCCGACAGCAGGATCGCCGCGGCGTTGGTGGTGGCCAGCTGGAGCGGGTAGATCACGGGATTGACGAGGTTCGGTGGCATCGGCGCGGCGAGCAGCAGCATCATCGTGGGGATCCAAAGCGTGCGGTGTCCGGCAGAGCCAAAGAGCCAGCCTCCAAGACCGAGAGTGACCGACGCCAGCGCCACGGCGAGGACGAACGAGGACGTCGTCGCGGCGCCCCACACACACAGACCGCTCCCGAAGAGCAGCAGAACACCGGAGCCGGCAGTGCTCGCGTACGATGGGGTCCGCGCATCGATGCGAGCGAGTCGAACGGAGATCACCACCGCGACGAGGGCCAGGACGACTCCCGGTGTCCCCGCTTCGGGTGCGAAGAAGATCTCCCCAGCGTCGCTCGGGCCGAGCGCGGTCAGCGCGTAGGGGTCGAACACGAGAAGCCCGCGGTGCGCGAACAGGCAGAGCGCCGCCACGACGGCGGTCGATACCGCCTCCTGCCAGCGCTCGCGCAACGCGGCGCGCACCCGTCTCAGGGCGGCAGCGTTCATCCGCCAGGCCTCCGCGAAATCCGGTGTGCGCCACGAGACGTCCGTGCGCAAGTGTCGGAATGGGCCAGCGCACGTGCGACGGCGGCTCTGTCCGACATCCAGGAAGTTTCGAATTGCCCGTTCAGTCCGACCTTCTCCCAGCGATACTGTTGAGGTGGGCGAACCCGAGAGATCCACCGAACGGCGGCACCTTACACTACCGCTTTCCGACTTTCGCCGGCTGGCTGCCATCTTGGGCGTGGCGCTCGTGGTGCGGGCCGTCGTGGCGGTACGCACGGCTGCCATCTTCAACGACGGGCCGCGATTCCTGAGGATCGCCCAGGACCTCCACCGGGGCGACTGGGAGAAGGGGCTGTCGGACGCCTACCACCCGCTGTACTCGCTGCTGATCCAGCTCACCCACGTCTGCTTCTCGTTCTTTTCGATCCCGAGTTGGGAAGCGGCCGCGGTGGCCTGCTCGGTGCTCGCGGGGGCGTTGGCCGTGGTGCCCTTGTACGCCTTCGTGCGCAGGGCCTTCGACCCGACCGCGGCCTGGATCGCCGCGCTCGCCCTGGCGGTCCATCCCTACGCGGTGCGCTTCTCGGCCGACGTGCAGAGCGACGCCGTCTACCTGCTGCTGTTCCTCTGCGCGGTCGCGTTGTTGTATCGCGCCCTCTCCCAGCCACGCGCTGCCGCGGGCTGGGCGTTTGCTTCGGGGCTCGCCTCGGGGCTCGCGTATCTGACGCGGCCCGAGGGCATCGTCGTGCCCGTGGTGGCCGTGCTGCTGTGGGGCATCGCCATGGCGCGCACCGACCGACGGCCCGGCATCGGATGGCGCTGGCTCGCTGCCCTGGCTGCGGGAACGCTCGTGTGCGCTACGCCGTACTGGATGGCGATCCGCCGGTTGACGGGAATCTGGCGGGTCTCGCAGAAGAAGTCGATCTTCGATCTGCTCGGGGTGGGTGATGCCCTTCCCGCGGAAACCGGAGAAGCCGCCTCTGGGGTGTTCGCGACGCTCGGCGAGCCGCTCCTGCTGATGGCGGTTCTCGTCGTCGCTGCCGTCGCGGGCCGCGCGTCGCTGCGCTGGTTCACGCGGCGCGAGGTGAGCGATGTCGGAAGGCGATGGGGAGCTGCGGGCCTCGCGCTGCTCGCAGTGCTCGCGTTCGTCGTCCTGGCCCCGGACGCGGCCGGGCACTTTGGCGCCGTATTCGTGTCGACGCTGCGCCCGGAGCTTTTGCTGCTGGTCGCCGTTGGCGTTGCATCCACGTGGCGCGGTGCGCCGCACTCGCGCGCGGTGTTCGTCTGCGTGTTTCTGGCGGTTCACGCGGTCGTATTCGTGGGGCTGCTGCTCAATGCGGGCTATCTCGACCGACGACACGTCCTGCCGCCAGTGGTCTTGCTCTTCGGCTGGGTCGGGGTGGGGGCGCCCGCCCTGGCCGAGGTGGTGCGCACCGCACTGCAGCGGATTCGAGTGGTCCGGGGGCCGGCCGCGGGCAGCGGCGCCACAGCGACACTCATTGTGGTGCTGGCCATGGTGGCCATCGGACTTCCGAAGTCACTGGCAGACCACCGCTCCGAGGAGCGCGCGGCTCGCCGCGCTGCAGAGTGGCTCAGCGAACAGCCGCTGCCGGCCGGACGCGTCGCGGCGCTGCGCAGCAAGTTCGCCTACTACGCGAAACGCGAGTGGGTGCCGCTCGTCACCGAGACGAAGCTGCGGCCGGTTCGCGCGCTGCTCAGCGAGCGGGTGCGCTACGTCATCGCGGAAGCCGGCGTGCACCGGGGTGGGCTCGACCTCGTCGCCCATCTGCGGGATGCCGGCGGCCGCGAGGTCTTCCAGGTCGGAGTCGACGGGCGCCAGGCATTCGTATTCGAACTCACCCGCGAAGCCGGCTCGTGAGCTGGCGACTTTCGCGAGAGTCGGCGGTCTCGTATGCTCCGCCGTGGTCCTTTGGGATCAGCCCTCACTCGTGAAGCGAAACTGATCCGACGACGAGTGACGTGGGCAGATCCCGTCGGTGGGGCCGTCGCATCGCTCGAATCGAGGGGTAAGCGTTGGGCGAGCTGTCCATCTTCGCCGAGAACATCTCGGTCAAGTTCCTGATTCGCCACCACCACGCGGAGCGGACGCTGCGCGAGGCCGTCCTGCAGTCCCTCGTTCCGTCCCGGCGCTCCCGGTCGGCGCGTGCGCGCCAGGAGTTCTGGGCGCTCAAGAACGTCGACCTGGTTGCCCAACGCGGCGAGGTGATAGGCGTCATCGGACGCAACGGCTCGGGGAAGAGCACGCTGCTGAAGACCCTCGCCGGAATCATCGGCGCGGATCGCGGTACGGTCGCGGTCCGCGGCCGCGTGGCTTGTCTGATGAGCTTCGGCGTCGGGTTCAATCCAAACCTGACGGGACGCGAGAATGTGTACCTCAGCGGAAGTATGCTGGGATTGTCACGCGAGAAGATCGACTCGATCATCGACGACGTGATCGAATTCAGCGAGCTCGGCGACTTCGCACACGCGTCGGTGCGTACGTACTCGAAGGGCATGCGCGTGCGACTCGGCTTCTCCGTGGCCATCCACATCTCGCCGGACGTCCTGCTGCTCGACGAGGTGCTCACGGTGGGGGACGAGGCCTTCCAGCGCAAGGCGGGCAACATCATTCAGCACATTCGCGGCGAGGAGCAGACGGTGGTGATCGCGAGCCACAACATGCAGCTGATCCGCGAGGTGTGCTCCCGCGCAGTCTGGCTCGAGGCGGGCTGTGTCCGCCTGCAGGGTGAAGCCAGCGCGGTGTGCAAGGCATACATCGAGGAGGTTCGACGCACGCCGCAGCGTCTCGCAGCCGCGGCGCCCCCCGCACCGCCGTCGCCGATGGTGGCGCGTTGAGTCCGCGGATTCTGTGCAGCATCGGCACGCGCCCCGAGGCCATCAAGATGGCTCCGGTGATCCTCGCGCTGCGCGCGCACCCCGAAGCCGACGTGCGCGTGCTCGCCACCGCACAGCACCGCGAGCTACTCGATGAGGTGCTCGACCTGTTCGACATTCGCCCCGACATCGATCTCGACCTCATGGAGCACGACCAGAAACTCCCCGAGCTGACAGCCCGGCTCATCACGCCGATCGACGAGGTGCTCGAGCGAGAGCGGCCCGACATCATGCTCGCGGAGGGCGACACCACCACGGTGTTCGTCTCCGCGCTCGCGGCCTTCTATCGGAGCATCCCGTTCGGGCACGTCGAGGCGGGACTGCGCACCGGGAAGCTCGGAGTGCCGTTCCCCGAGGAGATGAACCGGACACTCACCTCGCGACTCGCGCGCTGGCACTTCGCGCCCACGCAGACCGCTGCAGCGAGCCTGCGCAATGAGGGTGTACCTGCGGACCGGATCCACATCACGGGGAATCCGGTCATCGACGCGCTCCTCATGACGGCCGAGATGGGCCTGCCCCTTCACGTCGACCTGGATCCGAAGCGGCGCCTCGTGCTCGTCACCGCGCACCGGCGGGAGAATTTCGGCGCGCCGTTCCTGCAGGTGTGCCGCGCGCTCCGCACGCTCGCTGATCGGAATCCCGACATCGAGATCCTCTACCCCGTTCACCCGAACCCGAACGTCGTCGGGGTGGCGGCTCGCGAGCTCGCCGCTCACCCGCGCATCAAGCTCTGCGACCCGCTCCCCTATGGGTCCTTCATTACCGCCATGAAGCGCTCGACCCTGATCCTTACCGACTCGGGCGGCGTCCAGGAGGAGGCGCCGTCGCTCGCGAAGCCCGTCCTGTTGCTGCGCAGCGAGACCGAGCGACCCGAGGCCGTCGCTGCGGGTGTCGTCAAGCTCGTCGGGCCCGTTCACGATCGAATCGTCTCCGAGGCGGAGCGGCTGCTTCGCGACGAGGACGCCTACAAGGAGATGGCCCGCGGCGTCTCTCCGTACGGCGACGGCAAGGCAGCGGCACGCATCACCGACGTACTCCTCGGCGGATAGGGGAACGCGGCGCCCATGGCATCGACTCCGTCAGCGTCCGGCTCGCCGATCCCCGCCTACCGGAACTCCGTGATGGCCAATCTGCGCGAGCTGCTGCTCCGACGCGAAACGATCGGCTACCTGGTGAGCTCGAACCTCCGGGCCGGGCACCGCGACAAGCTTCTCGGCAACCTGTGGAACCTCCTCGACCCGCTGCTCTTCATGGCGGTGTACTACGTGGTGTTCGGAATCGGTTTCCGCCAGGCCGGCGAGAATCCGACCGAATTCGTGATCTATCTGTGTATCGGGCTTCTGTCCTTCCGGTTCCTCGACGGCGTCGTCACCCAGTCCGCCACGTGTATCCGCGCGAATCGCGGCATCGTGGGGGAGATGCGATTTCCCAAGGCCGTGTTGCCGATTTCGGTGTGTCTGTCGCGGCTGTACGACTTTCTCTGGGGTCTCGTCGTTCTCGGGGTGGTTCTCGCCATCATTGGTCACCCCATCACGGTGTGGGTGGTGGGGCTGCCGGTGTTGATCGGGATCCAGCTGCTGCTCTGCATGGGGCTTGCGTTCGCGACGGCCTACATCGGGGCGTTCTTCGCGGACACGCCGAACATTCTCGGCATCGCGACGCGCTTGCTCTTCTTTTCGTCGCCGATCTTCTACTTCGCGAAGTCCGAGCACGGTCGACACGGCATCGTTCCGCCGGAGTACCTCGACCTGTACTCACTGAACCCGCTTGTCGGGCTCTTCGACGGCTACCGCGACGTGATGCTCTGGGGACGGATGCCGGCGATCGACTCGATCAGCTATCTGGCGGTGCTGTCGGTCGCCGTGTTCGTCTTCGGCTTCCTGATGTTCTCGCGCGGTGAACGCGACTTCGCGAAGTACCTCTGAGACCCGCAAGCCCCGGCCAGGCGGGCTTCGCCCGCCGCTCCCCAGCCCGGCAAGCGAAGCGCGCAGCGAGGCGAAGCCGAGCGCAGGCTGGCAGGCGGGCTTCGCCCGCCGCTACCCAGCCAAACTAGAACTTCGCTTCGCGCTTCTCGACGAAGGCGTCGCGCGATTCCTGGGATTCGGGTGAGCTGTAGAGCTCGAGCGTGAACCCCTGCTCGTAGCGATAGCTCCTTTTCACATCCATGAGCTCGATCCCGTTGAGCGCCTCCTTCGCGAGCCGAAGTGCGCGCGGGCTCTTGCTCGCGATCTTCTCGGCGAGCTCCATGGCCGTGGGCAACAGGGCGTCACGGCTCACTACCGACTCGACAGCGCCGAGGCGCCACGCCTCTTCGGCGCTGATGGGCTCTCCCGTGAAGAACATGCGTCGTACCTTCTGGAGTGGGAACATCCGCTGAAGGTGCGTCGCTGCGCCCATGGCACCGCGGTCGATCTCGGGCAGGCCGAAGGTGGCGTCGTCCGACGCGAAGACGATATCACTCGAGCCCGCCATGCCGATGCCACCGCCGAGCACGAAGCCGTGGCAGGCGGTGATCGTCGGGATCGGACAGTCGTGGATGGCGGCGAAGGTGTCGTAGCAGCTCCTGTTGACGTCGATGATGGCGTCCGGGTTCGCGGCGAGCTCTTTGATGTCGACGCCCGCGCAGAAGCCGCGCCCCTCGGCCGAGATGACGACGACGTTCGCGCTCGGGTCGTTGCCCAGCCGCTCGACGCTCTCGGCGATTTCGAACCAGCCCGCGCTGTCGAAGGCGTTCACGGGGGGGTGGTCCATCACCAGGTGGGCGATGCCGTTTTCGATGGTGGTCATGAGCGGCACGGGGAGCTCCTCCGGGAGAGAGGCGTTGCGAGTGTGTCGAAGCGGATCAGCCGAGGACGGCGCTCGCACGCATGTCGTGGGGATCGATGAGGTTGCGGATCACGTCGAGGGCCTCGGGGGTCGGCACCGGGGTCTCGCCGCAGTCGTCGGCCACGCCGAGCTCGAAGCCGGTCGCGGCGCTGATGTCGCCGACGCTGTTTCCCGGATGCACGCTCACGAGGCGCATCACATTGTCGGCACCACCGAAGTCGAGCACGGCGAGGTTTGTCACGACGAGGCGCAGGTCCACGAAGTCGCGTTTCATGCCCGGTCCCCAGGCCGACGGGTCGTAGCCGACGCTGCCCACCATGTCGCACTTCTCGACGAACACGCGCGGACCGTGGTTCGGCACGAAGTAGCTGTTGGGATGGTTGATCGTGTTTCCCGGGAAGCCGCGCGAGCCGAGCAGCTGAGCCTTCGGCTTCGCGTAGTCGCCGATGCAGCTGATGTTCGCCTGACCGTACTTGTCGATCTGGGTCGGTCCCAACATCGCGTGCCGCTTGCCGCTCCAGAGGTTCTCGAAGACGCTGCGGTAGGGCATCCAGCCCTCGATCTTGGGTTCGTAGTCGCCTCGCGGACCCGGCGGAACCGGCTCGCTCACGAGAAATGCCTCGCCGTCGGTCATCAGGAGGTCGGGGCTGAAGGTGCGGTACGCGAGGCTCGCCGCGAGGCGCGGGATCAGCCCGATGCCGGTGGCGAGAATCTCGCCGGCGTCGCGCCAGGCCTCGGCGCAGGCGCAGATGCACAGCTCGGCCAGCGTGTAGTCGGTGTCGCTCATGATTTCCTCGCCTGGCTGCGGTCCCGCTTCGCGGGACCTTCCGCGTCGTCGCGTGACCCGATCCTCGGGTCGCGACGGCTAGAAGATGGGGTGCGCGATGGCGGAGATGCGGTCGGCGCCGCCGGCCGCTTCGACGTAGGCCGCGGGCTCGAGGGCGACGAACTTCGCCGCGTACTCGTTCCAGCCCCCCTTGGCGGCGGCCGCGTACTCCTTCAGGTGGTCGAGGTCGATCCCGTAGTCGGGCGTGTTCGATGTGGGGTGCGCGCCGAAGGGAATCTCGACCACGCCGTCGACGATGCTGCGATCCATCGCGATCGTGTGGATGCAACCGCCTCCGATGAGCTCTTCGGTCTCCACGACGCGCTCGCACGACACGTACGCTCTCTCCGCAGCGCGGCACATGAGGTCGTCGAAGAAAGGGTCGGGCCCGAGAATCTGGCAGTTGCCGCGCTCGTCCGCTCGGTTTACGTGACAGATCGCGGCGTCGAGCTCGATGGCGGGCATGGCGAGCAGCGTCTCGCCGTCGTCGTAAGGGGACTGCACCGTGCGCAGGTTCGTGTTGAGCCTTTGTACGTCCGTGGCGAGGCCGACGCGAGTCGGCAGGAAGGGCAGGCGCATGGCCGCGGCGCGCAGGCCCCACTGCAGCATGCCCTCGTCGACCTCCATCACCTCGATCGCGCCCGCCTGTCGGGCCGCGCGGAAGTGGGCTTCGAGGGGAATCAGGTCGAGCGAGACGAAGCCGAAGATGAGCTTCTTGAGCTTGCCGGTGGCGCACAGCATGCCGACGTCGGGGCCGCCGTACGAGACGACTGTGAGGTCCTTGAGCGGCGAACGGAGGATCTCGCGGATGAGCGCCATGGGCTTCCGCCGTCCTCCCCAGCCACCGATGCCGATCGTCATGCCGTCGCGCAGCTCGTCGACCACCTGGCCTGCGGTCATCCGCTTGTTCATGGGGGGGTTCTCCGTGAGTTCCGTGGCGAAGACATGGCTTTCCCCCGTGCCGGGCGGCGAGCGGTTGGAGCCAGCTCGGCGAGCGGTTCGGGGGATCGGCGAGACGCCGGGCACCGAAGGGGAACCTGGCGAATCGACGCTTTGCTGCCGTCCGGGGTTTCGGTCCGACGCCCGGGGCTGGATCTTACGCCATGCCGCGCACGCGGCGCACGGCGTCGATCACTTCATCGTGGATTCTCCCGCTGGTGGCCACCACGCCGCTATTGGCGGCGAGGGTGCGCCCGCGGGAGAAGTCGAGGGGATGGCCATCCGCATCGGTGACGCGGCCCCCGGCGCACTCCACGACGATCTTGCCGGCGGCGTGGTCCCAGATCTTCTCCTCGTAGTCGGCCCGGATGGGCAGGCGGAGATAGATCGAGGCGTCGTTCCGGGCGACGGCCGCGTACTTGCACTGGCTGTCGATCCGGAAGGGGGCATCCGTGATGCCGAGGGCTCGCGCGATCTGTGCGGAGGTCGACTGGTCGGAGTGGGCAGACTCGACCGACTCGCAGAAGCGGGCCTCTGCCGCGCTCGCGATGCGAGAAACGTGCACCTCTGCGCCGGTGTCGTCGGATTCATCCCAGAGTGCGTAAGCACGTGCCTGCTGGCCCTTCACGCCGGCAAACAGCGCACCGATGCCGTCGTTGGCGGGGAAGTTGGGACAGCCGAGCACACCGAGGACGACCTCGCCGTCCTCGATGAGTCCCAGAGCCACGGCGTACTGCTCGCCGCGCAGGAAGCCCTTCGTGCCGTCGATCGGGTCGAGGGTCCAGTAGCGGAGGGTGGAGGCGTCCGCGTTGCCGCGATCGATCCAGCCGAGCACCTGGTCTTCGTCGGGATTGCCGCGGATTTCCGATCCGACCGTCTGCACGACGGCATTGAGTAGCTTCGACTGCTCGTCCTCGCGAAGAGCCGCGGAGTCCTCTTCGCCGACGAGAGGATCGTTCGGATACTCGGCCTCGAGGCGTGCACACACGATCGCCTGGGATGCGAAGTCGGCGACGGTGACGGGACTCTTGTCCTTCTTCTCGAGGGAGTCGGCGCTGACGAGTCGCTGCTGAACGTCGCGGCAGGCTCGCGATGCCGCCCTGACCGAAGAGATCGCCGCTTTCAGATCGAAGTTGCGGTCCACGCGGCACGTCCTTTCGAGGAGGTGTCTTTTGATGGAGACGGGGGACTGTCGGGAAGTCGAGCGCCCGGAGTATAGGAAGGCCATTTTGGATGTGACAGCACGGGGTCGACTTCGTCCTCGCGACCGAGGATGACGGGGATCCGTCGGTGGAGAGTTTCGGGGTCGATCTCCAGGATGCGCTCGGCCCCCGCAACCGCTCTGCCGCCGGCCTGCGCGGTCACCATCGACATCGGGTTCGTCTCGCACATGAGGCGAAGCTTGCCCTTGGGTGTCTTTGCCGTTGGCGGATACAGAAAGACGCTGCCCTCGAGCAGGGTTCGGTGGACGCCGCCGCCCAGGGTCATGACGAGGGTCGCCGACGAGGCGTAGAGGACGTAGCCGGCCGCGGCCTGCTGGCTGCCGGGCTTCCGCACGGACGCTTCGGCATTCCGTGCGTTCGGGTCGTGTTCGAGGATCTCGTTCGAGCGGACGTCGAGTTTCTGCGGGCGTTCGGGAGATCCCGAACCGCGACGGCATCGTCGGAACTCATCTCCGATTCCCTCATTGAAACCGAGGCGAAGGCGCCATCGGCTTCCTGCCCGGGAGGCCGGAGCGCGAGCTTCCATGGGGCGGGTCACGGCGCTCACTGACGCACTTCGGGTGGGAATTACCTCGGAGCGAGCAACCGAGCCGCTTCGACGGGGTCCATGCCCATGGGCATGAGGGCGAGCACGGGGGTGTCGACGCCGGCGTCAACGTAGCGCTGGATCTTCTCGCGGCACTCGTCCGGCGAGCCGTGGACGATGAGGTCGTCGACCACGTGGTCGGGAATGGCGGCAGCGGCGCCCTTGCGATCGCCGGCCTTCCACTTCTCCCAGGTCTCCGAGAGATCGGCTTCGCGGCCCAGCCACTCGTGGTACGCGGCGTAGACAGGCACGTTCAGGTAGGCGTTGGCCGCGAAGCGACCCATGCCGCGCACCTGATCGGTGTCGCTGCTCGGGCAGACGAAGATGCGCGCGACGACCTCCCGGTCCTCCCCGTACTTCTTCACGATCGGGGTGACGCGCTTGACGTCGTCGGCCGACAGCCAGTTGAGAATGGTGCCGTCCGATTCGCGGCCAGCGAGCTTGAGCATGCCTTCGCGCAGCGCGGCGATCAGGATCTTCGGCTTCTCGGGAACCTCGACGCGCAGGCGAAAGTTCTTCACCGAGAAGCTCTCGAAGTCCTCGCTGATCTTTTCTCCGTCCAATGCGCGCTTCAGGAATCGCACGAGGTCGCGGTTGCGCTGGTAGGGCTTCTCGAAGGGGATGCCGTTCCAGTTCTCGACGATCACGTTCGACGACGAGCCGATACCGATGACGCAGCGCCCCGGCGCCGCCTGACACAGCGACGCGACACTCATGGCCATGAGGGCGGGGCCGCGCGTGTAGGCGGGGAAGATCGCGCAGCCCAAGCGTGCATGCTTCGTCCACGCCGCCGCGAGGACGAGTGGAGTGAAACCGTCGGTGCCGTCCGATTCGGCGGTCCACAAGTCGGTGTAGCCGAGATCTTCGAGCTCCGTGAAGTACTCACGCTGGGCGTGGAGGGGAACCCCGGCGAGCGGGACAGTGAGGCCGTAGCGCACGATCGATCCTTCTGGGAGGTGAATGGGAGGGTGAAATGTCGGTGGAACTACTGCGGGCCGGGGTTCGAGACGCCGAGCACCCGGAGCGTGAGCTTGCGGAGGAACTGCGTCTGACGGGCGAGATTCTCGTGGGACAGCGTGTCCTCGTCGAACACCTCGGAGAGCAGGGGCGCCATGGCGAAGTGGCCGAAGATCAGGTGCAGCCAGGCGCTGATCAGGAGGGGGTACTCCGCCTCGGCCCACTCCCCCGAATTCGGGTTCCGCTTGAGGACGGAGAGCGCCTCGTTGACGAGCGGCTTGATCCAGACCCGGGCGAGGCGCACGAGGTGCTCGCCGCCGGTGACGGCTTCTTGGTAGATCAGCCGGGGCAGGTGCGGCGTGCGCTCGAGGTGGTCCATGAGCACCTCGATGATGCGGTCTCCGTCCTGGAGCGGATCTGCGGCCGTGGTGTCGTGGAGGACTTCGAGGAGCGGTCGTACGCCACGCTCGAGCACCGCTTCGTACAGGGCGAGCTTGCTGGGAAAGTGGTTGTAGAGACTCGCCGGATTCAGTCCCACTTCGGAGGCGATGTCGCGCACGGCGGTGCCCGCGAGGCCGCGCTCCGCGAACAGGATTTCCGCGGCATCGAGAATCCGATCTCTCGTGGGGGCGGGGGGCGAGGCAGCTGTCATGGGCACCTTTTTTTACCACATTCCGGGAGGTTGCAAGGGTACCCTGAGCGATTGAACGCCCCATTTCGCGGAGGAACCCCGTGCAGAATCCCGTCATCGTCGAAGCTGTCCGCACGCCCATCGGCCGCCGCAACGGCTGGCTCTCGGGACTGATCGCGCCCCAGCTCCTCGCCAAGTCGCAGGTCGGCGTGATCGAGAAGGCGGGCGTCGACCCGACTGCGGTGGATCAGATCGTCGGAGGTTGCGTGACCCAGGCAGGCGAGCAGGGCTCGAATGTGACGCGCAACGCCTGGCTCGGGACGGGACTTCCCTACACGCCGTCGGCCACTACGATCGACTGCCAGTGCGGCTCGGGCCAGCAGGCGAACAACTTCGTCATGGGTCTCGTCGCCACGGGCGGCGCGGACATCGGGATCGCGTGCGGGGTCGAGGCGATGAGTCGCGTGCCTCTCGGTGCAAACGTCATGAACGGCCCGGGCTCCGCCAAGCTGCCCGATCACCCGTGGGACGACCCCCAGGGCCAGTTCGACGCGGCCGAGCGCATCGCGCAGAAGCGCGGCATCACGCGCGACGACATCGAGGAGCTCGGTGTTGCGTCGCAACGCAAGGCCGCCCAGGCATGGGAAGAGGGGCGTTTCGACCGCGAGGTGGTCGTGGTAGAGGCGCCAGTGGTCGAGAACGGCGAGGCCACGGGCAAGACCCTCGAGGTCACGCGCGACCAGGGTCTACGCGAGACCACCAAGGAGGGCCTCTCGAAGCTGCGACCGATCCTGGAGGGTGGGATCCACACGGCGGGCACGTCGTCGCAGATCTCCGACGGTTCCGCCGCCGTCCTGTGGGCCAGCGAGGAGAAGGCGGCGGACCTCGGTCTGCGTCCGCGCGCGAAGATCCTCCACCACACCCTCGTGGGCTCCGATCCCTACTACCTGCTCGACGGCCCGGTCGACGCGACGCAGAAGCTCCTCGACAAGACGGGCATGAAGATGAGCGACTTCGACCTGTTCGAGTGCAACGAGGCGTTCGCGTCGGTGCTGCTCTCCTGGGCGTCGGTCCACAAGCCGGACATGGACAAGGTCAACGTCAACGGCGGGGCCATCGCGCTGGGTCACCCTGTCGGTGCCACGGGCAGCCGCCTGATCGTCACGGCTCTCCACGAACTCGAACGCCGCAACGGCGAGCTCGCCTTCATCACGATGTGCTGCGGAGGCTCGCTCGCCACAGCAACGGTGCTGCAACGCATCTAGTCTTGGGGACCCGATCCGGTCTTGGGGACCCGATCCAGGCGGAGCCCGGATCGACCCGCTTCGCTCGCCGTTGGCTCGCTGCGCGCGCTTCGCGCTTGCGGTGGGGGACCTGATCCGGCGGAGCCCGGATCGACCCGCTTCGCTCGCCGTTGCGCGCTGCTGGGGGCCTTCGTAGTGTGCTCGGGCGAGCCTGACGGAGGACTGTCGATGCAGCTACGCGACCGGGCAGTGGTGGTGACGGGAGGAGGCAGTGGCATCGGTGCCGCGCTGTGTCGGCGGTTTGCGGCGGAGGGCGCGCGCGGCATCCTCGTCGCCGATCTCGATGCCTCCGCCGCGGAGGCCGTGGCTGTCGAAGTCGGCGGTATCGGCGTCGCGTGTGACGTCACGCGGGAGGCGGACGTCGCCAGCAGCGTCGAGCGCGCACGCAGCGAGTTCGGCCCCATCGACCTCTATTGCGCGAATGCGGGCATCGCGGTCGGCATGGGAACCGGAAGCGGAACTTCGGGACCGTTCGCACCCGACGCTGACTGGACGCGGAGCTTCGACGTCCACGTGATGGCGCACGTGTACGCGGCCCGCGCGGTCCTCCCCGCGATGCTCGAGCGCGGCGAGGGTTACTTCCTTACGACGGCCTCCGCGGCAGGGCTGCTCACCGACATCACCGGTCACGCGTACTCCGTCACCAAGCACGCCGCGGTTGGATTCGCGGAGTGGCTCGCCATCGCGTACGGGCCCCAGGGGCTGCGTGTCTCGTGTCTGTGTCCCCAGGGTGTCGTAACGCCGCTTCTCGAATCGGTCGCCGCGCAGATGGGGGGCGGCGGCCACCTGGTTCCCGACGCCATCGAGCCCGATGAGGTGGCCGAGGTCGTCGTGACCGCGATCGATCGCGAGGAGTTCCTGATCCTCCCGCACCCGGTGGTGAAGGACTACGCGATTCGTCGGGCGAGTGACACCGATCGCTGGATCCACGGGATGACGCGGATGCGGAATCGCATCTACTCCGAGAGCGACTGAGCGACGACGTCGATCCGCGTCCGAGCGAGCCTATTTCCAACCCTCGCTCGCGCCCTTCACCATGGCGAACGGACCGACGGGCCAGTTGAAACAGTCGACCATGAGGTCGTTGACCTCGGCGTGGGACGCGATGCCCTCGTCGACCACGCGCGACGCCTCGCGGAGCATCGCGCCGTAGACGCGGTTGGCGACGAAGCCCCAGGCCATCGCCGTATCCTTCACGACGATCGGGTTCTTGCCGCAATCGGCAGCGACGGTCTTCACGGTCTCGATGGCGTCGTCGCCGGTGAGCGGACCGCGCACGATCTCGGCAAAGCGCATCACCGGCGGGGGCGATGCCCAGTGCCAGCCCACCACCTTTTCGGGTCGATCGGTCGCACTGGCGATGGCTGCGATCGAGAAGCCCGACGTGTTCGACGCGAGGATCGTGTCCTTGGGTGCGGCTGCGTCGAGATCGCGAAACACACGGATCTTGAGCGCGAGGTCCTCGGGCACGCATTCGATCACGAGGTCGGCGTGCGCCGCCTTCGCGAAGTCGGTGGTGAAGGAGAGGCGGTCGAGTGCGGCGTCGGCGTCCTGCTGCGAGAGCTTTTTTCGCGACACCGCGCGATCGAAGCCGTACCGGCCCGTGCGCACCAGATCCGCGGCCTTCTCGACGGCCTCCGGCGACACGTCGTAGCCGACGGTTTCGAAACCCGCCGTGGCGAGGGACTGCGCGATCCCGCTGCCCATGACGCCCGCACCGATCACACCGATCTTGAGATCACTCACTTCCGTCTCCCGATTTCCGTTGTCCGCCTGCTGATTCACCGGGATTCCGTCGCCCGGGGTGGCGGAGGGATGCCACTCTAGAGGAATCGCGGCCCCACGGGTTCCCCGGCTTGGCCATTCCGGCCGTATCGGGCACTCTTTCCCTCCGGAGGTCCGACGTGAAGGTTTCGATCACCTACTGCACGGCTTGAAACTATCTCCCCGAGGCCACCAGGCTGGCGGCCGCGATCGAGGAGAAGACCGGTGAGGCCCCGGAGCTCGTGAAGGGGCGCTCTGGGGTGTTCGACGTGTTCGTCGATGGCGAGCTCATCTACTCGAAGGCGAATACCGGACGCTTCCCCGAGCACCGGGAGGTGCTCGACCAGGTCTAGCGGTTCGGGCAGGGCCTCCGCGGCTCAATCCGCCGGGTTTGCGCGGACCCGATCCGCGTCGTGCTCAGGGGGCGTCCAGTCGGCGAGCAGCTTGACGAGGCGATCGCGCTCGTTGCAGGACGGATCGCGGCCCACGCACTCTGCGAGGTGGCGGAGCGCAAGTCCCACCGTCGGTCCGGCGGGGCATCCGAGCACCTCCATGACCCCGGCGCCGTCGATGGCGAGGGCGCTGCGACGACTCGCGAGCTCGGCTTCTGCGCCGACGCGCTCGATGCCGCTCGCCAGGGCTTCGATCCAGCGGCGCCCTGCGCTGTCGGGCGCCGCCCCCTCGGCATCGAGCTCGGCGCCGCGGAACGCCATCAGCACTCGAACGTTCTCCTCGCCGGCGCGCTTCAACAGACGGCGGACGCTGGTCACGCGCTCGGGCTGCACAACCACGTCGAGGGGATGCAGGTGGACGAGCAGGTCGATCCGTTGCGCCTCGCGGCGTGGGAAGCGGAGGCGTCGGAGCGCATCCGCGGCGTCGGCGCCGCGCAGCCAACCCGCGAGGCGGACGACCCGGGCGAAGGGGAGGGTGGCAACGACGCGCGCCGCGTCGTCGCGCACGCCACTGGCGAGGCGTTGCTCGATTCCGCTGGTTCGCATGAGGGTGAGAGCCGCGGCCACTTCGGATCCCATGAGGAGCGAGCAGAGCTCGAAGCGCAGCCGGTTCGGCGCGCTGCGCGCGAGAGGCGCAGCGACGGCGCCGAGGGCGCGCGCGAGATGTTCCTCGAGCTCGACGCCGTGGGTGGCCACGAGCCGCAGCGCGCGTAGCGCGCGAAGCGGGTCTGCGGCCAGCGCTGCTTCGGGTGCGCCCACGGCACACAGCCGCCCCTTTCCGAGGTGCAGGCGCCCCTCGAACGGATCGAACAGCTGGCTCCGGATCGGGTCGTAGGCCATCGCGTGTTGTGTGAAGTCGCGGTCGCGAAGCGAGCCTCCGATCCCGCGCGCGGGCTCGACGCTCGTGATGTCCACGGGACCCGCTGACGTCGGAAGCATCGCGGTCGTTGGCCGGATTCCGACGCCGCTTCGGAACGTCGCGAGGACTTCGCTCTTGCTCGCCGTGGTCGTGATCTCGACCGCCGCCGGCGTATCGCCGCGGAACCAGTCCGCCACGCAGGGGCCGGTGAATGCGGCATCGGCTCCGCGGGCGCTCAACTCCTCGATCACACTTCGAAAGGGCGTCGGGATCTCCGGGAGCGAGAGCGGAAAGCCCGCGAGCGCGGCGGTCTGCATGCCGGCAGTGTAACGGCGCCGCGCCGCAATCGACGCGGTCCGGCGCTTCCCCGGCCCTCTGGTATGCTGCCCGCGAGTATGGCCGCCGCGACGAATCGAACACGCACCCGGTCGCGGACCGCGCCGCCCGGCCTGCTCCCGAGCCCGCTTCTGGAGCTGCGCGACGAGATCGACGATCGGATCCAGCGGCTTCCCACCCGCCTCAACGAGTACGGCTTCGACCGCTTCGGCTTCTCGCCTGCGACCGCGCGCCTGCTCCTGACGGTCATGGGCTTCATCTACAGCGACTGGTTGAGGGTCGAGACGCGCGGCATCGAGAATATTCCCGAGGGTCGCCTGCTCGTGATCGCGAATCACGCGGGCAATACCTTCGCGTGGGACGGCGCGATGCTCGCTGCGGCGATGTTCTTCGAGTGTGAGCCGCCTCGTATGGTCCGGGGGATGGCCGAGTACTACCTCCCCACCATTCCCTTTTTCAACGTCTTCATGCACCGATCGGGCACGGTGGTGGGAACGCCCGAGAACTGCTCGCAGCTCCTCGAGCAGGAGGAGACGATCATGGCTTTTCCGGAGGGGCAGCGCGGCTTCGTGAAGAACTACGCGCAGCGCTATCAGCTCCAGAGGTTCGGTCTCGGCTTCATGCGACTCGCACTCGAAACCGGCGCCCCGATCCTGCCCGTCGGCATCGTCGGTGCCGAGGAGCAGTCGCCGGGCCTCGCGAACATCCCGGCGCTCGGAAAGCTCGTGGGCTCCCCGGCGTTTCCCATCACCCCCTTGTTCCCCTGGCTCGGTCTCGCGGGTTTTCTCCCGCTCCCCGTCAAGTTCCGCATCCACTTTGGCGATCCCCTGACCTTCGAAGGCGATCCCAGCGAGGAAGACGCGGTGGTGGAGGGGAAGGTCGAAGTGGTGAAAGACGCGATTCGCGACCTGATCGCCGACGGACTCGCCGCTCGGAAGAGCTGGTTCACGTAGTCTTCGGGGACCCGACCCGGGCGTAGTCCAGATCGCCCCGGCTTCCGTCGCCTTCGGCGCTTGCGTCCACGCAAGATGCCGCGTTCAAGCCTCGAGGCGGAATGCCGAAAAGACTCATCAGAATGACTGGTCGCTCGAGCCCGGTCTCGGGCGGGATCGCTGGAGCATTGGGCCAGAAGCAACGCGTGGGGGCGCCATGCTGGACCTCAACTACGGCTATTCCGATTGTCTCGCGAAGTCGGACGAGATCGGGTGGAAGCTCGACGACGTCCTGCGCGCCGATGCTGTCTACGACTTCGGCCGCCGGTTCCTCCCGGATTCGATGGTGCGAAACACCACGCTCGATCTCCTGAGCGAGCGGGAACGCCTGACCCTCAACCAACTCACTGCGCGCGGATACTTCTCGCTCCTCGGACAGCTCGAGCAGGGGATCATTGCCGGGAGCGTCCGGAAGGCTCAGCTGGTTCTGCTCGGCGAGAACGAGGCGGCTCGTGCGCTCGTTCGAGTGGCCGAGGAGGAGTTCAAGCACCAGCTGTTGTTCGAGCGCGCCGTCGCGATTTTCGACGCCCAGTTCCCCGTCGAGTGTGCGGGAATCGACATCGGCACACGGGTATCGGAGCTCGTGATCTCCCGGGGCTCCCTCCCGGCCGTGTTCATGACGCTCCATCTGGAGCTCGTCACCCAGTGGTACTACAGCGAGTGCGTGCGCCGGGACAACGGCACCGAGCCCCTCGTGAAGCGGGTCCTCGAGTACCACTGGTTCGAGGAGTTCCAGCACGCGAAGATCGACACCCTCGAATTGGTGCGCGAGACCGCCACCACGAGCGATGGCGCCATCGACGGCGCAATCTACGACTACCTGCAGATCGCCGAATCCATCGGCGATCTGGTCGCCACGCAGGCCGATCTCGACGTCCGGACGCTCGAAGTCGCCATCGACCGCCGCTTCGACGCCGATGACTTCGAGCGTCTCCGCGCGTCGCGCGCCGCCGCCTACGGGAGCATGTTCGTGGTCTCCGGCATGCTGAACCCGCACTTCCTCGAAGTGGTCCACCGGGTCTTTCCCGAGGGCCCGGCGATCATCGAGCAGCGGGCGAAGGCCGTCATCGACTTCCCCTGAACGGGATCCGGCCCCGACCCCCCCAACGCACCCCTGTTCGCCCTCGCTTCGCGCGAGGAAGTACGCTCCCGCGAACGTGGCGAGGCCGAGGTGAAAATCCTCCCGGAGCCGTCGGAGCAGCTTCGCGAGCTCGGGTACATCCGGTAGCGTTCGGGTGAATCGCTCTGGAGACCGATCATGCGAACCTGCAGCTTCCTGATCGTCGCGATGCTCGGCGCTGCCTGCGCGTCGCCGCGGCCCCACGACCCGGTCACGACCGACCCGGCGTCCGTCGATCCCACTCACCCCGCAGCGCTCGCCGAGGCCACCTTCGAGAGCGCGGGCAGCTCGCTCAACGGAATCGTCTACCTCGCCCAGGGCGCCGGACCGCACCCGACGGCGATCCTGCTCCACGGGCTGCCCGGGTACGAGCGCAATCTCGATCTCGCCCAGGCGATTCGGCGCGCCGGTTTCAACGTCGTCTTCTTCCACTACCGTGGTGCGTGGGGGAGCGGCGGCGATTTCGCCTTCGATCACGCCCTCCAGGATGTCGCCGCGACCATCGACCAGGTGCGCGACCCCGGCTTCGCGGCGACCCACCGGGTCGATCCCGAGCGGATCGCGCTGGTGGGTCACAGCATGGGGGGATTCCTCGCCCTTACCGTTGCGAGTGACGAGCCCGCCGTGCGGTGCGTCGCATCCCTGGCCGGCGCCAACCTGGGCGCGGCCGGGCAGGGAGCCTCACCCGAGCAAGCGGCGGCCTTCGCCCGACAGATCGACGGCTGGACGGGCCCGCTCGCGGGAACCTCGGGCGCCGCGCTGGTCCGCGAGGTGACCCAGAACGCGGAGCGCTACGACACGATCCGCCGCGTCAGCGCCTTCGCCGGCCGACCCGTGCTGCTCGTCGCTGGCACGCGCGACCGCACGACACCGGTCGCGGTCGCGCACGACCCGCTGGTGCGCGCGTTCGAGGAGGCCGGCGCGACGCAGCTCACCCAAGTGGTGCTCGACACCGACCACGCTTTCTCCAGCCATCGGATCGCGCTGGCACGCGCTGTCGTCGACTGGTTGACGACCGCGTGCCGCTGACGCTTGGATGACGCGGGAGATCCAGTAGCGCCTGCGAGCGCAGATGACGCGAGGAATCCAATCGATGGTCCGCCTCAAGATCGTGCTCGGTGTCCTGCTGCTGATTCCCCTGCTCCTCTGGGGTGGCTTCCGCATCTGGCTCGTCCAGCAGGAGCCGGAGTTGCGCGCCAGCATCGAGTCCTTCGGGGCGCTCGAGTTCCTCGTCGTCCTGGGCGACGCCGCGTTTCCACAACCGCTCGAAAACCGCGCGCGCTTCGGCCGTCGCGACGCGGAGGGACGCGGGCATTCGCCCTGGGTCCTCCGCAGCAGTCTCGACGGACGTCCGCGAATGATCTCGATGGCACTCGAGCCGGAGCTCTGGCTCAGCTACAGCACGGAGACGGCTTCGATCCACCAGCTGTGGCGCGGCGACATCGATTTCACGGGCCCCGTCTACGATGCGCAGCACGGCGTCGAGCCGACGAGTCGCGGACGCGCCTATCTTCGCCCGCCGGAGGCGACCGCCTGGCGAGTGCGCGAGGGCGACGGATGGCGTCCGGCGCGACTGCGCTGGCGCGGTCACGGCTTCGACCCGAACTCCGGGGCGGTCTGGCTTCGGTTCGAGGTCTCGAATTCTGCGGGCGAAGCTCGGACCGTGACCGAGTGGCCCGAGCGCATCGGTGGAGAGGCGCGGCTCGGACTCGAGCGCCGCTTCACGACGCTGTCCGGTCCCGGTCCTGCCGTCGCCCTGGCCGTCGACGCGAGTGGAGCGGAGATCGAGACGGACGCCGCGATCCAGGCGGAGGGATCGCTGCTTCCGCTCGGCGCCGATGAGGCGCGGCTCGTTCAGTGGTTCGATTCGCCCCGCATCGCGATCGATCGCGCGCCACCCGCTGCTCCCGAGGGCGACGTCTTCGCGGGCCACGACTGCCACACCTGCCACAACGAGCGCGAGCGAATCGTGGGGCCGGCGTGGAGCGAGATCGCGCTGCGCTACGAGGGGACGAACCCCGCGACGACGCTCGCGCAGCTCGCGACCCGGATCATCGAGGGGAGTGTCGGGCAGTGGGGTTCGGTCCCGATGGCGCCGCACGCGGATCTCGCAAGGGAGGAGGCTGAGAAGTTGGCGCGCAGGGTGATCGCGGCGGAGCCCGCCTCTGCACCCGTCGTCCAGGTGGAAGGCTCGGGAGCGGCGGCGACCTGGGTCTATGGCTCCAAGACCGAACCGCGCCCCGACACGTTGCATCCGTCGCTGTCGGCGACCCGGATCGACACGGACGCCTTCACGCCACGCGTGGGTGGACTCGCGTGGCTGCCGGATGGCCGGCTCGCCGTCTCCACCTGGGATCGCGACGGCGCGGTCTACGCCGTCGAAGGGTGGAGCGGTCCGCCCGGGTCGGTGAGCGTCGAGCGGATCGCCGAGGGGTTGCACGAACCGCTGGGTCTCGCCGTGGTGGGCGACGACCTCTACGTCATGCAGAAGCAGGAGCTCACCCAACTCGTCGATCTGGACGGCGACGGCTGGACCGATGAGTACCGGACGCTGACGAACGACTGGAGCGCGACGTCGAACTTCCACGAGTTCGGCTTCGGCCTCGTCCATCAAGGCGATCATCTCTACGGCGCGCTCTCGGTCTGCGTGTTGAATGGAGGGAAGAGCTGTCGCCAGCAGACACGAGATCGCGGCAAGATCTTCCGGGTCTCGCTCGAAACGGGTGACCTCGAGTTCGTCGCCAGCGGGCTGCGCACGCCGAACGGGTTGGCGGCCACGCCCGACGGCCATCTGCTGGTGACCGACAATCAGGGCGATTGGCTGCCTTCCAGCAAGCTGATCCGCGTTTCGCCCGGAGAGTTCTACGGCTGGCGCGCGCCCGGCGATGAGAGTGATTACGGCCCCGCGATTCCGCCCAGCCTGTGGCTCCCCCAGAACGAGGTCGGAAACTCGCCCACCCAGCCGCTGGTGTTGACCCGGGGCCCGTACGCGGGGCACGTCCTCTTCGGCGACATCTTCAACGGGAGTATCAAGCGCGCGTTCCTCGAGGAGGTCGGCGGCCGTCTGCAGGGCGCGGTGTTCCACTTTACGGGCGGGCTGCAGGGGCCGGTCAATCGGCTGCTCGCGGCACCCGACGGTGGCGTGGTGGCCGGACAGGTCGGGAGTGTCGGGAACTGGGGGGAATTCGGAAAGCAGTGGTACGGGCTCGAGCTTCTGCGCTTCTCCAACGAGCCTGCTTTCGAACCCCTGCGCGTCGCGGCGACGCCGGGCGGCTTCGACATCCACTTCAGTCGCGCGATCGCCTCGGACGTCGACGTCGCTACCGGGCATTTCCGGCTGTCCCAGTGGCTCTACGTCCCGTCCGAGATCTACGGCGGGCCGAAATACGATGTGACGGATCTCTCGGTACGCGCTGTCGAAGTCTCGTCGGATCGTCGGGTCGTGTCACTCGCGGTGGACGGCCTGGCCGAGGGGCGCGTCGTCTACCTCCACATGAACCGAGACCTTCGATCGGCGGAGGGGGAGCGGCTCTGGGTCAACGAGGCCTGGTACACACTGAATGCGCGCCCGGTCTCCGCGCGGGCCGCGCCCGTCGGAGCGGGCCCAGGTACCGCGCCCAACACGCTGAGCGACGCCGAGCGCGCCGAGGGCTGGCGTCTCCTCTTCGATGGGAAGAGCTTCGAGGGGTGGAAGATCTATGCCGCGGAGGACGACGCGATCGAGGCCTGGGTGATCGAAGACGGCGCCCTCAAGTTCACCCGCGAAGTGTCGTTCATGGGGCTCGTGTGGAATCACTTGAATCCCTTCACCCCGGCCGCCCTCGACCTGATGACGCGGGAACGCTTCGAGAACTTCGAGCTCTCGATCGACTGGAAGATCTCCGCGGGCGGAAACAGCGGGATCTTCTATCTCGTGCCAGATGAAGAAGCGCCGCTCGCCTGGGACTACGGTCTCGAGATGCAGGTGCTGGACGACGCGCGCCACAGCGACGGCCAACTCGAGAGGCGTCGAGCCGGTGATCTCTACGACCTGAAGGCGAGCACCCGCCGCGTTGCCAGGCCCGTCGGCGAGTGGAACACCGTTCGCATTCGCGTGGAGGGAGACACGATTCGCCACTCGATGAACGGCGAAGGCATCGTCGAGATCACCCGGGGCAGCCCGGAGTGGGACCGCGCGATCGCGGCCAGCAAATTTTCAGGCGTGGACGGATTCGGTCTCGCCAGGCGCGGTCACATCACGCTGCAGGACCACGGCGACGTGGTCTGGTATCGCAATATCAAGATTCGTGAGATCGGACGTTGACTCCATCACGGGGTACGCGCAGCTCGAAGAACCCGTCCATCACTGGATTCCCAGCCCCAGCCTTCATCAAGTCATCTACCACCGAAGAGCCGATGCCGGCGCCCTATGCGACGGCCCGATGCACGAAATCCACAATCAGTTCATAGAACGCGTCGTGGAATTCGGTCACCGCGAAATCGCAGCTTGAACTTCCTATCTACCCAATACGGGAAAAATGTGCCCGCTGTCGGTTCGGCGCAGTGTGATCCAACAGGGGGCAATGACCGTGCGGACACAACGACTTGTTTTTTCCTTGATGGTCACCATCCTCGTCGTCATTGCGATCGAGGGGCTCAGCCTCGTGCTCTACCGGATCACGACGGGCAACTCGTTCGACCGCGAACGCGATGCAATGTCACGAGCATTGCTGATGCTGTTATTTGACGGAGTCAGAGCACCAACCTATTCCGACAACTGTTGTCATCTCAACCAGGCGGGTAACGATCGGGTCGCCCGGCGACTCGCGAAGATCCTTCGCGGGCGGAGCGAATAGGATGCTCCAAGGCACTTGGGACATAGGAAGAATAAGCTGCGTTTCCCCCGGGACGGCAGTCACTCGGGGGCGAACAGGCGGATGAAGCCCTCGAAGGTTCGACGCGCGAGGCGATTCCGGGAGCGGGTATGAGCCCTCGACCGAGCGGTCGAAACGTGGGGGTGTCTCAGCGCGGTCGGTTCTCCGCATTTCGATCACGGCGCGTGCCGGGTACGCGTGCTGGCTCACGCCACCACTCGAGGATCAGCTGCGCCGCCGTGCGATAGCCGATCGGCCGAAAGTGATCGTCGTAGTCCCAGTAGAGCTTCGTGCCCCCCGCTTCGATCTCCCGGAGTCTGGGCCCGAGGTCGAGGAAGGGGATGCCGATCTCGGCACAAGTGCCTGCGAGATCGGAGCCGTGAATCTGGTATTCGGGACCCGTCAGGTCGCCCGCTACGTTGGACCGGGAGTAGCGACTCACATAGTCGTCGTAGGTATGACTCACCTGGACTTTCGTCGGAATGTAGACGAGGTGCAGGGTCGCGCCTCTTTTGCGAATGAAACGGTCGACGGCCCGCAGGTAGCGCGACATGTCGAGGGGACGCGGCGCGTTCGTCTCGACGAACCGGTAGAAGAGCGCCATGGCTGGATTGAACCGCCCTTCGTGCATGTGCTCGGCGATATCGGGCGCTACGATCTGTGCGAGCTTCTCGGCTTGTTCGGGGTGCGACCAGGCGTTTTGATGGTCGGGCACCGCGGCGAAGTACGAGAACGGTTTCGCGTGCCAGCGTCGCGGAACCCGGCGGCCTGCACGACGCTCACCGAGAATGTGAGCGAGACGGGGCTTCCAGGGATTCGCGAACTCGGGGGCGCGCGGATTCGCCAGCCAAGCCGGCTTGAACTCCACCGGTACGGCGTCGTTCTCGTAGAGCACCAGGATCACATCGTCGGGCTGGAAGATCGGAATCGCGTCGCGCATCAGCCGCGCGTATTGCTTCGGCCCGGCACCGCCGATCCCGAAGTTCATCGCCTCCACCGACATCCCCGCGCCCCTCGCCAGGCGTTCGAACACCCGCGGGAGCGTGTTTCGACCATCGGTCGAGAAACCCTCGGTGAAACTGTCTCCCACGAAGGCGACGCGTGTATCACCCGACGCGGGTCGGGCGCTCCACTCGCGGTCGCGAAATCCGTTGAGATTCAGGTCGTGGCGAAACGAAACGCCGTCGGGCCCCGATTTCCACACGAAGGACGCGTGGGCGAGGTTCGCCTCATGGATGTCGCGGGTGGCAAAGGCCTTCGGCGAGTAGTGCAGGCGATCGAAATTCACGATCTCCGGCACGGGGAAGACCAGGCGTAGCGCGACCTCCTGAAGGACCGCGAACAGGCAGAGCGCAACGATGGAATGCATCAGAACCGAGCGCATGAAATCCCCGGGAATCGCGCGGAAGGATACCCTGCCAGATCCGGCGGGGTCTCAGGGGCGCCGGTCTCGAAGATCGGCATCGGCCTGGATGGGATACTATCCGACCGGCTGGGGTTCTCGGTGATCGACAGACGCTGGCTATTGGCTCCGCGCACAGTGGAGCCGTTGTTTTGGATTCTCTTGCTCGTCGTTGCCGTAGTCGCGTCTCTCTGGTTTCCGCATCCGGTCGGCCACTCGGACGAAGGCTACTT
>JABSQW010000083.1 GCA_013215605.1 Myxococcales bacterium | reverse complement strand
CTCGACCTGGTGACTTCCTTCGACAGGATCGAGCACTGACACCACTCTCCGCGCCCGGTTTTCGAGGAGGTTCATCGAGTCCTCGAGCCCGGCAGCAGGCCTGTGGCGCCTTTTCGTATTGCCGCGTCGGCCGGGCGAGCGTGTGCTGCTGGGAAGGGATTCAGAAGCGGAACGTCCACGAGAGCTTGACCAGTGGCTCGGTCCGCCCGCGCTGGACGCCGTCTTCGACATCGAGCCCCTGGTTGAGGACCAGGAAGAGTTCTCGCCCGTCCTGGATGATCCAGCGGAAGCGGCTGTTGATGCCGATCGAGTTGGAAACGTTGTCGTACTGGACCAGGGTCTGCCAGGAGATGTCGGGGTTGAAGAAGACGCCGATCGTGCCCCGGGCGACGTGGGTGAGGGAATCACCGCCCGGCAGGCTGATGTCGCGCACCTCGTAACTCGCCTCGAAGAGCCAGTGGGGTGTGGGACGCCAGGTCAGATGCGGGATCGCGAACAGTCGCGTTCCGTCGTAGAACTGCCCGCCACCGAGCGTGAGGTCGATCGCGATGGGCCGGTTGCGCGAGGTGCTGAGCTTCACGGCGCCCTGGTTGTAGTGGTAGCTACCCTTGGGAATGACGACGTTGCCGGGAATCGGGAAGTCTTTGAGCGGACGATCGAAGTTGTGGCGGTACCTGAAATCGATCCTTCCGCCCAGGGAGTTCTCGATGCTGACCGGGACGAGCAGCAGCTTCGCCGTCTCGACCGTGTCATCGCGATCGGTGATGAGCCGGCCCTCCACTTTCATGTCGAAGGTTCGCAGGTAGCCCGTGCGCCGCACCCGGTAGCGGTACGTGCCGTCGTACTGGCGGATCCCCGGCCGGTTCACGAAGCCCAGCGCCGGGTTGAAGCCCTCTCCGATCTCCTTGAAACCGAGCTTCCAGTTCACGATGTCGTTCGGATACTTGAGCGTCCCGCCGTAGGCGGACTCGTTCCGGTCCTCGCCGCTCGTGAAGCTCCGCTGGAACCACGCTGAGCCCGTCAGCGTCTTGTCGCCGAGAAAGAAGCTGTTGCGGTAGAGGAAGTCCGCACCCACCACGCCGTTGTCGACGCGGCCCTCGGGATCTCCATAGGTTCCGATCAGCCCGATGCTCGATTCGCCCAGAACGTTCATTGCGACCCGCCCGACCGTGAGATTCTGCTTGTCGATGTCCTCGAAGGCCTCGATCAGGGTGTGGAGGAGCCCCAGTTTGACGCGGTTCCCCACTCGGCCCGTCACCTTGGCGCCGAAGAGGATGTCGAGGGGTTCGAAGAGGTCGACGTCGGGGTCGGGCTGGGCGATGCCGATCCGGCGCGAGAAGAAGGGCCTGCCGTTCTCGGGAGACTGGGCGAGGTCCTGGACGGTGAGTTCCCCGAAACCAAAGATCAGACCGTCCTGGAGGAAGAAGTCGCGCTTCTCGGGAAAGGCGATGGCGAAGCGCGAGAAATTCACCTGGCGTGAGTCCGCCTCGATCTCGCCGAAGTTCGTGTTGGCCGTGATCGTGGCGGTGAGCGACGGCGTCATCTTGTAGAAGACGTCTCCAGAAAAATCCGCCCGTGTATCCTCCTCGGGGGTCAGTGGGTCGTCGATGTGCCGGAAGGTGGCCGCCGGGACGACGTCGAGGCCGAGTCCCTGGCCGATCCCGAGCATGCCCTCCATGATGCCGGCGTTGCCAAAGTCGGAGGGAAATCGCTGGGGGTGGGGGTCGGCCCAGCGGTCCTCCTCGCTGTTGCGCCGAATGCCGCGCGAGAAGTTGATGCCCCAGGTATCGCTCTCGGGATCGAAGTTGATGGACTGGTACGGGATCTTGATCTCCACCGTCCAGCCCTCGTCGTCGACACTGACCTGGGCGAACCAGATGGTGTCCCAGCTGAACTGGAACGCCTTGCCCTCCAGGGTCACGTCGCGCCGCGAGCCGTTGGGGTTGACCTCGAAGGAGTAGCCGTTCTGGTGGTCGTGAAAGGTGTCGATGACGATCTGGAAGCGGTCGTCGAAGAAGACGAAGCCCTCGCGCACCATCACGTTCGCCACGATCTCCTCGGGGTTCGTGTCGTGCATGCGGGCGCCGAAGAAGAGCGCCTCCTTCGTGGTGAGGACGAAGATCTCGGTGTGCTGGGTCGGCGCAGTTCCCGTGACCGGCACGACCTGGGTGAGGTCGCCCACGACGGCGGCCTCCTCCCAGACCGCGTCGTCGAGGTGACCGTCGATCACGGGCTCGGTGTCGGTCCACGCCACGCGGAAGCTCGGGCGGGTACCGGTCTGGGCCTGAGCAGCATTGGAACCGAGAGTTGCGAAGAGGACCAACGCGATTCCGAAAGCCGCTCTCCGCACGCCGCTTGTCGAGGTGGCGCCCCGTGTTCGAGATCTTTTCGAGGCGTTTCTCAGAGAAATTTCCCGATGAGGACGCCTGGACCTGACATCCAAGGTTGCGTCGTCTTCTCGCGCAACCGCTGGACCGGAGGCCTCGAAGTGATGTACAACCGGAACGAGCTGAAGTAGCTGGCGCAGACAGGAAATATACAGCGCCTTTTCGGTTCGACGTCCGATAACGGATGTTCTGTCTAAATTTACGGATCCAGCCAGACCATCCTGTGATCATCAGGATACAAGATGGCCAAGGGAGTCTCCGTGTCTTTGACGGATGGCATATTAGAGCCAAGACGGCCAGACGCCGAGGCTCAGCCCACTCGTCTACGCGAGAACCGGACGGTCTTGGGGATCCACACCTCCGGTGATCCCAACTTCTTCAGCATGCGCGGCTCCCACACGAAGGGGGTATTCGACCGGATCGAAGAGCACTTCGTCCCAGGACCGGATCGAGTCGACTCCCCGTGAGCCAGGCTGCAGCGGAATCGCGCGCGGGCGCGTCGACGGGCCGGCTCTCGATTTCGGTGATCGTCGCCTACGCGCTTCCGATGGCGGGCTTCTCGGCGGCCACGATGACGCTGTCGCTCTACCTGCTCAAGTACAGCGCCGACGTGCTGCTCATCCCACCCGCAGCAATGGGTACGATCTTCATGATCGCGCGCCTGTGGGACGCGGTGACCGACCCGGTGGCCGGACAGTTGTCCGACCGCACCTCCACACGCTGGGGCCGCCGGCGCCCCTGGATGGTGGCCGCAGCCCTCCCGATCTTCTTCACGCTCGTGATGATCTGGGCGCCGCCGCCCCATCTGGACGGCTGGCTCCTCATCGGCTGGATGACCGTGGGCCTGCTCCTCTACGAAACCGCGGTGACGGCATTTGTCGTTCCCTACGGCGCGCTCGGGATGGAGCTCACGGACGACCACCACGAGCGCACGCGGCTCTTCGGCTGGCGCCAGGGGATCGGGGCTCCCGGCTTCCTGCTGGGTCTCGGCTTCCTGTATATGATTCGCAACTCGGCCGAGCCGCGCGAGACCGCCCTGCTGTTCTCGGCCGTCGGTGGGCTCCTGGTGGTGAGCACGATCCTCTACGCCGCCTGGCGTGTTCCCGAGCGCGCGGATTTCACGGGGCGCGGAGGAGCGAGTCTGCGGACTGCGGTCGGTGACGTCTGGCGCAACCCGCACGCCCGACTGCTCTTCATCGTCTATGCCATCGAAGCGTTCGCCGCGGGCAGCATCGGCGTGATGGTGCCCTTCATCATGGACGACGTGCTCGGCCGCTATGACCTGCAGGAGGTGCTGATCGGTTTCTACGCCGTTCCGCAGTTTCTGTTGCTTCCGCTCTGGATCTATCTCTCGAAGCGGGTCGGCAAGAAGACACTCTGGATGTGGGGCATGGCCGCGATGGTCCCGGGCTACGGGGGGATCATCTGGGCCGCCGCTGCCGGACCTTTCATGGTGATCGGGCTCGTGACGATCCTGGCCGCTGGCATCGGGATCGGAAGCGTCGTGGTGCCGAGCATCAAGGCGGACATCATCGATTTCGACGAGCTCCAGACCGGCGAACGCAAGGAAGGTGTCTACACCGCGGCCTGGAACTTCATCCGCAAGGCGGCCGCGGGCCTGGCAATCGGAGCCAGCGGACTGCTGCTGCAGTGGGCGGGCTATGACGGCGAGGCCGAGGTCCAGGTGGAGAGCGTTCGAACCATGATCCTGCTCATCGCCGGCGCGTTCCCGGCCACCGGCTACGCGATCGGAATGATCCTGTTCAGCCGCTTCTCGCTCAACGAGGCCGAACACGCCGAGGTGCTGGCGCAGCTGCACGAGCGGCGCGGGAAACAGGCCTAGCGTCGCCGCAGATTCCGCAAGCGGCGGTACGGGGCGTTTCTTTGCCAAGTCGCGCGTTGCCGCGCGGTGTCAGGCTACTTTCGAGCTCGCCGGCCACCGGCAAGAACGAGAGCACCGATCCCCAGGCCGAGCAGGGAGATCGTCCCAGGCTCGGGCACCAGGTTCACGGCGATACCACCCTCGAAAACCACGCTGCTGGTGATGATACAACCAAGCGCGTTACAACCGACGGCGTCCCGCGGGTCGAAGATCCCGGCGAAGATGTCGTTGCCGTCCGTGGTGACGTTGGCGTGATTCGTCGTGAAGACGACTCGTGCAAATGTCGACGTCGTGCTCGCCGGACCCGTGCCGAGCGATGTCGCCTCGAAGGTGTACAGCTGGCCCTCAACGCTGGCCGCGCTCTCCTACGTAACTTCGAGACCAGCGCTGAGCTGGCCCAGACTGGCGGTCGTTATGCCCAAGCGGGAAACATGAAGCGAGAAAATTCTGCGGCCTGAGATAGGAGCCGCGCAGATCTTGCGGCGAACCCGCAGCGAACCGGCACGGCGGTTCGCAGCGAGCGAAGTCCAAAAGGCGTCGGATTTCCGTTGCTTATCTCGGAAGTTGCGCGTGTCCCCCCCGGAGATGTGACGGCACGAGTTCTGCACAGTAGTTGCCGGTCACTTACGCACTGGAACTTCGATACCGTCGAGACGGCGGTGAACGACAACAACGGGCAGATCACCGCGGCCCAGGGCACGGCGAATGCCGCCCGGTCCTGGTGAGTGGCGGCTGCGCGGTCGGTTCGTCGATTCGGGCGATCGCCGCCGATGCCACGGTGACCTTCGGAAATTTCGATCCGGTACCCGCCACCCGCTTCGAGGCATGTGCGGATGGGCTGACGCTGGCGGACCACGATACGGAGCTCTTTTGGAAGAAGAAGACGGGGACGGGCGGATAGGTCGGACATCAGCCGTTTCCGGTCAGCGGTCCGCGCTCGCGCTCGTCGTGCTCCTGTGGGTGGGCGCATCTGCTGCGCAGGCCCAGATCACGCAGGCCCCGATCCAGGTCGGGCAGGGTGGGGCGGCGACCTACGAACTCTCCGCCGATCCGCGTGCGGTCGTACTACGGATGAAGGAGGAGATCGGCGCGCTCGAGCAGCCAGACTCGGGTCCTTCGATCACGGTGTACGCGAGCGGTCGCACGGTCGTGCAGTACCCGCCGTACATGAAGCGCGCCGGTACCTACGAGATCACGCTTGCTCCCGCTGAGATGCGCAACATGGTCGAGTCACTACTCGCGCGTCGCATCGTCGAGTTCGACGCGAGCGCTGTGCGCCAACGCAAGCGTGCCGCCATCGCGGCGCGACGGACGGCGAGCGCCGCGGCACGGGCCGGCACTGCCACCAAGCCCGAGCTGTTGGAGGTCTTCGACGCGACCACCACGCACATCGAGGTGCAGCTCGCTCGTTATCGCCCGGCGCTCACAGGCGCACAGAGCGGGCCGGCGGCTGCGGCGCCGGTGCAGCGCAACGTCACGCGCTCGATCTCGTGGTACGGCCTGCGCGCCGATGCCCGGCACTTTCCTACGATCGAGGAGATCCAGGACCTCGCCGAGGCCTCGCGGTCGCTCCGCGCGTTGATGGAACGCGCCGGCCTGTCCAAGGTCGAGTAGGTCGACGCCGTGCGAGCCAAGGCGGGAGGGCTGAGCGCTCTTTTCATCGCCACGCTCGGGGCGATCGCGCTGTGGATCGCGGCAGGTGCACAGCGGGTCGAAGCGGGCGCCTTCACCTTCGCGGGTGAGACGTACGGCGTCGATCTGATCACGCACCCGGAGGGCTACACCGGCAGCGGTGGCGTGGTGAACGTCACCGTCTGCGTCGATCCCACCTCGGCGAATGCCGACGAGATGGAGGTTCCCGTCCAGAACCTGGTCAACACCTGGAACGCGCTGAACCCAGTCACCGGCAATGTGCTGCTGGGCGGGGCGAACGATCTGACCTCGAACGAGCTCGACTTCGAATCGATGGCGCTCCACGAAGTGGGCCACTGCATCGGGCTCGCCCACTCCAACGCCGCGTCCGAGTCGGGCCTGACGGGTAATGACCGCGACGCCACCAAGGCTACTGACGGCGCGAACAACAGCTTCGACATCGACGAAGGCGATGACGGCGTGATGGGATCGGGTGACGACGAGCGAGACGATGACGTCAACCTGCACTGGTTCCGCACCTCGAACAACAATCCCTTCACGATCGACAGCGTCGTCGACTCCACCACCTACAGCCGCGACCTGGATGACCTGCCGGAGGACGATCTGTTCGCGACGAATGGCGATCGGAACGTCGCCGCCCTGCTCGGCTCGCCGAACACCGAAGCCGTCATGCAGCAGGGGACATTCTTCAACGAAGAACAACGCCAGCTGTCGCACGACGATGTGGCGACGCTCCGCTACGGCATGAGCGGGATTGACGAGGTGGAGGGCACGAGTGACGACTACACCATGTTGCTCACCTACTCGGGGCTCACCACGAGCTGCGACATCGTGCTCGACTTCGACAACAGCGAGACGGGATTCGCCGTCTGCCAGATTGGCGGCGTCTTCCTCAACTCTGACCACGTACAGACCACGAGTTCGGCCATCTTCTTCAACAACAACTTCAACTGGTTCTTCACGCCCGAACTCAGCATCTGCGGCGATGACAATCTCGATCCAGGCGAGCAGTGCGACGACGGCAACTTGCTCGACGGCGACTGCTGCTCATCGGCCTGTGCCTACGAGGCGCCCAACAGTTCGTGCGACCTCGACGACGACGTGTGCACGGACGACCGTTGCGACAGCGTCGGCGTGTGTGTGGATGGTGATGACCTCGACTGCGACAACGGGATGTTCTGCGACGGGTCGGAGAGCTGCGACGAGACCCTCGGCTGCCAGGCCGGCACGCCCGTGGTGATCGACGACGGCGTGGGGTGCACCGACGACAGCTGCGACGAGGGGAGCGACGTCGTGGTGAACGCGCCCAACGCGGCGAGCTGCGACAACGGGATGTTCTGCGACGGGTCGGAGAGCTGCGACGCGACCCTCGACTGCCAGGCCGGCACGCCCGTGGTGATCGACGACGGCGTGGGGTGCACCGACGACAGCTGCGACGAGGGGGCCGACGTCGTGGTGAACTCTCCCAACGCCGCGAGCTGCGACAACGGAATGTTCTGCGACGGGGCGGAGACCTGCGACGCGACCCTCGACTGCCAGGCAGGCACGTCGGTGGTGGTCGACGACGGCGTGGGGTGCACGGACGACAGCTGCGACGAGGGGAGCGACGTCGTGGTGAACGCCCCCAACGCCGCGAGCTGCGACAACGGGATGTTCTGCGACGGGTCGGAGACGTGCGACGCGACCCTCGACTGCCAGGCGGGGACGTCGGTGGTGGTCGACGACGGCGTGGGGTGCACGGACGACAGCTGCGACGAGGTGGGCGACGTCGTGGTGAACGCGCCCAACACGGCGACCTGCGACGATTCCGATCCCTGCACGGCCGGCTCCTGCGACGCCAACCTGGGCTGTCTGTACGAGCCGATCCCGAACTGCCCAGCGCCCGTCCCGGCGGCCAATCGTTCGATCATCGGACTGCTGATCGCCATGTTGCTGGTGCTCGGCGTGAGGTCGCTCGCAACTCGGACCTGATGGCGAAGAACCACTCGATACTTCCTATCTGCAAGCCATCCCAGCGACGGCCATTACGAGGCTCGAAGCTCCGAGAGCGATGAGTCGGACCGGCGAGGCGATCCGGATGCGGAAGTCTCTCGAAGCTTGTTCCCGCGACAGCCCTCGCTGACGCCAGAATCCATCACTCAGGCGGGGAATCTGCGTGTCTGGAACCCGAGATACGCAATGCGGGAGACACCGGGGCGCACCCGACCCGCCCGCTTTTTTTGCGATATTCGCGATCGACTCACCACTCAATTCAACAGGGGCTGCGTTTCGCGCGCGGAGGTGTCGCGCGGGGCCGCCCAAAGAGTGGTGGAAACGGAATGTTTCGCGCGCGTCTGCTGTTGCGCCTGTGGTTTGCGAGTTTCCTTTTTCTGGTCTTCCAGGGGCCGGCCGCCGCCGATCCCATCCTGGTGGACGACTTCTCGGAGGCGTTCTCCGTCCTCTCGCTCGTGAGCAATCCCGACCCCTCAATCGTGACGGTCGGCGTCGACAGCGGCCTCAACGTGCTGGGCGGCAAGCGTACGACCCTGATCGCAACGACGGGGCAGGCAACGCCAGGGTTCGACTCCACGATCCTCACCTTCTTCCCCAGCAGCCCGGGCTTCATGGACGGCAACAGCCAGGTCGGCTGGGAGGGCACGATCTCCCTCTCCTACGACCTCTCAGGACTTCCCTCGGTGCTCGACGGAGCGGTTGGCCTCGAGATCGCGTTCCTCGGCTACGATGGCCCGGGCGGCAACCCGATGGCGGTCACCGCGAACCTCGACCCATCGGGTGGAGGACCGGGCACGGATGGCCCGACGGCGTTTGCGGTGGGAGGAGCCCAGGTACTGGAGGTCCTCTTTCCCGACGGCGTGCCGCTGGACGACATCGCCACGCTCCATATCTCGTTCTCGCTCCCGACCGGCAGCGATTTCCGCCTCGACTCGATCTACACGGTGGTGCCGGAGCCGAGCAC
>JABSQW010000082.1 GCA_013215605.1 Myxococcales bacterium | reverse complement strand
GAGTACTTCGGCGAGAACGCGGAGTACTGCCAGCCCGACGACCCCGGCTCGATCCGCCGCGCCGTCGATCGCGCGCTCGCCCGCCCCGCGGACCCGACCCTGCTCCGGAGCGTCGCCGAGCGGTTTACCTGGGACGTGGCCGCGGCGAAGACGATCGAAGGCTACGAGATGGCCTTCAAGCGCCTGATTCGCAACTGAGAAGGGTACGGGGGCAGAGCCGCGCGCTTCTGCCGCGCGCGCTCCTACCGCACCGACTGCTCGCGCTCGCGCCGGAGCGCCAGCTGCGACTGCTCGAGGAATGCCGCGGTCACGGGATGCGCGGGCGCGGCGGACGCGCGAGAGGTGAAGCCCGCGGACAGGCGGTGGCCGACCTCCGCGGCGGGATCGACCGCATAGCGAAAGCTGCGGAACCACAATACCTGGGCGCCGGTCTCTTCATCGCTGGCCGCGGTGAACCGCGGCGCCGCTCCGGGGTCGGCGAGTCGCTGCTGGAGGTCGGTTCCGGCGGCGCTCTCGCGCGCCTCGACGCCCAGGAACCCGAGCAACGTCGGAGCGCCGTCGCCGATCGACGCGGAGAGGTCGACGCGCGCGGCGCCCTCTCCGCGAGGCATCCGCACCCACCACCCCACGGCCAGCGACGCCTCGGCGAGCGACTCAGGGTCTGGCGCCACTGTGGCGGACGCCTCGCCTCGCAGCCCCACCACCGCGACGACGCATTCGTCGAGCACCTCGGCCGCGCGCAGCGCATCCGTGAGTCGCGTGATCTCCCCGTTCTCGACGGTCTCGAGGCGCAACGCTGCGAAGACCGGTTTCGACGCGGACGCCAGCGCCGCGACCAGCGGATCGATCGCCTCCGCGCCGCGCGCAACCTCGGCCAGGCTCCACCCGGCACCGGCGAGGGTGTCCTCGAGAACGTCGACGGTCGGCCCCCGGCCGGCGAGATCGGCGAGGCTGCGCGATGGGTCGAGGGAGGTCGTGTGGGTGCCCGCGAAGACGACGCTCTCGCTGAGAAAGTGTTCGATCGAAGAGGCGTGCGCGGAGGAGGCCCCCGCCCGGTCGTCTTCGCCGTCGTCCGCGCGGTTCGCGGGTGGCAACTCGTCGACGGTCACGAGTACGAGGTGGGCGTTCGGCGCGCGCAGGGGCGTGCGCGGTGGGACGCTGGCTCCCCCGGCACCCTCGAGCGCAGCGAGACGCTCCTCGATGCGACCCGGTGGTGAGAGCGGCCGGCGCACGATCCTGGGATCGATCCAGAACCAATCCCGCTCCGCGGCGCCCTCGCCCACCGCGAACTGCAGCTGCACGGCGCGCTGTCTGAACGCGCCGAGATCGAGGCGAATCGGTCCGGTCCGCTCGCCGGGCGCGAGCGTGCCAAACCACAACTGTCTCTGTCCGTCGTCCGTCGCGACGTACACCGATCCGTCCACGGGCCCAGCGTCTGGTGAGGGATCGGCGGGACGCGCGATCTCGAGACGGAGTTCCGACGATTCGGGGAGCGACACGAGCACGTGTTGCCTTCCGGAGCCGTTCTGCACGAGCGACGGCCTCACCTCGGCGTCCTCGCCAAACCGCACGCCGGCGATCTCGGGACCGGTGATCGGCTCGGACGCCTCGAGCGTAATGCGGTGGATACGCGCACCCCGCGGATGTGGAGCGCGCGGCGCACCCCGTATCAGCGGGTCGGGGGGCGGACCGCGAAAGTGGAACTCGAGCCAGTTGAAGCCCCAGCGAAGCGCGTCCTCTTCGATTGGAACGCAGATTCGGCGGCGCTGCGCGCCAAGGCGAAGTGGATCGAGGGAGCTGCCGTTGATGCCCGCGGCGATCTCGGTCTCCCCCACGTCCCCACCGACCAGCCTGCCGTCGACGCAGAGCGTCAGTTCCTGCACGGGATAGAGGAGGAAACGAATCGTGGAGGCATAGCCCCGGGTCCCGACGCTGCCGCCGGGCGCCAACTCCTCGACCCCCGACCACCCCGCCCACAGGAAATCGCTCGGGTGGTCGCTGGCGAGCACGTCGAGAACGCCGTCGCGCCAGTGGTCGGTCGCGGAGAGAAAGGGGGTGTCGAGAAGCGAGACCGGCGCGGGCTGCCAGGGTCGAGCGGCTCGCGCGGCGAGGGACACCCGCTCGGCGACCGGGGGCTCGGAACAGGCCGCGGCCCCGGCGAGCAGCGCGGCGAGGCCCGCGCAGCATCGGACTGCGGGAGCTACGCGGACAGAGAACAAGTGGACGGTCGGCTCGCGCAAGGGAAGTGGAGGCTACCCCCTCCCGCGCCCCGTCGGGAGCCCAGCGGGAGGTTCGGCGAGAAACGAGGCGTTGCGTCCGGCCCGGGGCGGGACCTCTATGCGAGGGAGTGCGCGAATCGGGCCACGTCGGCGGCACGCGCGTCCCAGGAGTTCGCATCGGCGAAGCGCTCGCGGGCGGCGCGATCGACCGGTTCGCGATCGCGTCCCGCGACTCCCGCGACCGCAGCACGCAGCGCCGCGACAATCTCGTCCGACCCGCTGCCGAAGGTCACGAGGCCCTCGAAGCTCTTCGGGTCCGCGACCGGGGTCGAGACGACCGGTCGACCGAGCGCGAGGTACTCGTAGATCTTGACGGGATTGGCCGAGAGTCCGACCGCGTCGCGGCGGAAGGGCACCCAGCACACATCGAAGGCGTTCACGTAGGCGGGCACGCGCGCGAAGGGGCGCGGTCCCAGAAATACTGCGTTCGCGGAGGGAACGAGTTCGCGCAGCTCGCGTGGGCTTCGGGAGCTCGGGCCGACGAACGCGAAGTCGATCCCGGGCAGCGCGGCGACCCCCTGCGCCACGAGGGGCCAGTCGATCCAGTCGTAGAGCGCCCCCACGAAGCCCACGAGCGGGGCTCCGCCGGGCTTCGGAAGGTCGGCCGGTCGCGCTTCGCGCCTGGCGGCATCGCGGAAGGCCTCGGCGTCGACTCCGTTGTGCACGGTCGCAAGCGGTAGATCGGCGCGGCGCGCGCGGATCGCAGCGCCCAACACGCCGGCCGACACGATGGCACCGTTCGCGCGCGCGACGAGCTCATCCTCCCAGCGCGAGACGATCGGAAGCAGCCGTCGATCGGGCACGTGGACGCTGAGGTCGTCGATGCAGTCGTAGACCACGGTCCGAAAAGGCAGGTGCTCGAGCCAGGGAGTCCAGATCGGACTGACCACGAGGGCAACCGCCGAGTCCCAGGAGACGTGGCGATCGAGCTGGCGTCGCAGCTCGCGGGCCCGCTTCGCTGCGCGACGCCGGAGCGCGACTTCCCCGACCGCGGGCCAGCGCCGCGCTGGCTGGATGGGCCACGGTCGCACGACGGGTGCGTCTTCGCGTCGCCGAAGCAGGCGTTCGAGCGCGCTGCGGTGCGACGGCACCTGTACGAACGTCGTTGCCTGACCTCTGCGCAGCCACGACTCCGTGAGCATGCGCGTCCGCCCGCGCAGCGGGAAATCCCAGGTGACGGCACTCATCGAGACGAGCTGCATGCGCACCCACCATAGACGCCGGCGAGCGTCTCGTCCCAGCCCGTTCGCGCGACGTCGATGCGCACTTGCCCTGCAATGCGCGTGCAACCTTCACGCAGTCGGAAATTTCTTCGGTTGGATGCTGAAAAGGTCACTTCTCGCTTGACATTTTTCGAGTCTTTTCGGCCACGTACCTGCAAACCAGGATCTCCTGAGAAAGCGCTGCCGCAGGCCGCTTCCCAGGCGCCAAGGAAGCACGCGCAGGTGCTGATCCGCCAACGAGTCCGAATTCCAGGGGCAGTCATGAAATCGAACAGGTTCTTTCGTTCCACGACCGCGGCCCTCGCGCTCACGCTCGCGACCTCGCTCCCGGCCGCCGGCGCGTCCTTGCACGACGACATCCAGACTTCACCGACGCCGCTCGCGGCCGTGTCGACGGGACACGGAATCGTGTCCATCGTGCACGAGACCACCCGGCCGAGCGCGAAGCCGTTCGGCGAGACGTTTAGTCCTGACATCGAACTTCGGGGGATCGTCCACACGGCGCTCCTGGAGTTCGAGGTCGACACGGCCCTGGGTCTCCGGACCGAGGCGATGGCCCACACGGGCGACGAGGGGATCGCTGGCCAATCGGCCGAGGCACTCGCGAGCTTCGGGATCTCCAATGTGAGCATCCCCGACACGGAACAGGGCTTCACCTGGCGGCTGCTGCCGTCCGAATGCGTCCTCTTCGTCGAGGTCGCCGTCGGCATCATGCTGCTCGGTTTCGTGCCCGCCACTTTCCGCCGCGTGGTCTAGCTCGCCCGAACTTCGTTCGCCTCCGGCTCACTGCGCGGAAGCCGCCTCATGCGGGGGGGGTCGAGAACGCCTGGTCTTCCGAACGCGCCGCCCACCACCCGCCCGACCCACCGGCCTCGATCCGCGCTGCCGTCGAGGCGGTGCGCCGCCGGCCAGGCTCAGAAATGGAAGATCCCGCCGGCGGTGAAGCGGTAGGACTGCCAACCCACCGAGAAATTGCGCCCCGTGGTCGCCGACCAGTCATGACCCCGATAGAGGACTTCGCCCGTGAAGATCCGCGCGAACCGATAGCGGAGCCCACCGCTCCATGCGAAGCCGGTTCCGGTGCCCCTCTCCTTTCTCGGTCGGCCCGGACTGGTAATGCGCGGGGTAGCGGTCACGTCGAGCCAGTGGTGCTCGAAACCCGCGATGGCGCTGAACTTCGAATTGATGAAAGCGGTGACGTCGGCGCCGATCCACGGACCGCTCCACTGAGTGTCGAAGCCGGTGGCGGGCCCGACGGAGCTCGCGTCCGCACCGTCGATCACCGTGAAGGTGCTCGAGCTCGTGGCGACGTTGTTCTTGTGGAACGAGTAGCCACCGAGCGGGGCGATCCGGAGCCGGTCACCGAAGAAGCTCAGCTGATAGCCGACCCCCCCGGTGGCGTCGAACAGCCGCTCTCCGTCCACGGTACCGGTGAGCGTGAGAGGGAGGCGTCCCAGTGACCCGTCGGGGTTGAGCGCTCCGTCGTCGCCCGTCTCCTTCGCCAGGAGATCCCCATCGAAATACCAGCCGAGGGCCAGCGAGCCGCGGTAGTAGAAGCCCTGCTTTACGCGCGCACGGCCGTAGAGCTCGAGGTGGTGAATGTTCGTGTTCCGGAGATCGACCGTCAGCGCTCCGCCGAATGTGTTGTCGACCGAAATCTGGATGTCGTCTTCGCGAAAGCCGGAGCGGAGTCCGAACTCGAACCCCCGATCGGTGGATTCCGGCGGCTGTGCGGCCGCGACTGCCGCGAACAGGACCCAGAGCAGGCCCGTCGCGAAGACACCGCGCGCTGCTGCGATCACGGGTCGGTTCCCTCATCGGGGTCGGTCTCGTCGGCTTGCTCGACCACGCGACGAATGTCGTCGACGATGGGGAACGACCCCCCGATCAACGAGAAGTCGTCCATTCCGACATCCATGGACTCGACCGTGTTCGCGTTCAAGAGGAACAGCGCCACGAAGTCGCTCGCGTCCGTGAGCGGCGAGCTGGGGCAGCTCTGCGCGGGATCGCAGCGCAGGTTCAGCGTGATCCCGCTGCTGTCGAACGCGTAGGTGGGCGTCGTCCCCGTACCGGCGAGGTCGTTGGAGACCGCGTCCACGCCGAGCACCGAGCTGCCCGTGGGGCTGGCGGACGTCGCGAGGATGCCCGGGGTCTCCGTCAGCAGGTTGCCCACGATCGTCGCCGCCACGTCGAGGTCGTGGCCGGTCGCGACCTCGATGCCGGGGCCGGTAGACCCGCTGATCGTGTTCGTGTCGATGAGAGCCGTCGCCTGCGCCGCGGCGCCGCTCGCGGCGGTCGTCAGCAGGATTCCGCTCTGTCGCCAGTTCGTGATGGTGTTCCCACGAACCACGATGTCGACATCGTTCTCGGCCGCGATGACGTCGCCCATGGCGTCTGAGGGCTGTCCGGCTGCGGACACCTCGATCCGGATCCCGGTACCGGCGTCGGGGTTGGCGCTCAGATAGTCGCGGGCCAGGAAGAACTCGCTGCCGTCACATTCGCCGTCGCCATCGAAGTCGCAGTTGAATTCGTCCCGGAGGACGTTGTCGGACGCGACGACGTCTATGTCGAAGCCGGGGCTGGCTTGTGCGACGATTGCGTCGCCGAGAACGCGCTCGACTTCGTTGTTCCGGATGTTGACCCACAGGTTGTTTGCAGCTGGCGCTGTGGCCGACTCCGCCTCGGCGCGAACGACGATCCCGTCGCCAGCCGCCTTCAAGACGCGGGAACTCTCGATTCCGATCGTGGTCTCGGTTGCGGCATTCTCGCCGGGATGGCTGCCGATGAACTCGACGACGATTCCATCCCCCCGAACGTTCTGAACATACGTGGAATGCACGTTGACGTTGGGCCCATCGGTACCCGCGCCGCGGAGATTGCGAATCACCAACCCGTCACCGTCGATGTCGTTCACGAGGGAGAAGAACCCTACCAAGCCGGAAAACCCGAGGCCCAACACGGCAACACGATCGCGAGTGTCCTCGATGAGCAGCCCGCGCGCGCTGTTCACGTGGTCTTCATCCTGAACGCCGGTGATCAGGAAATCTTCCACTGTGACATCATTGGCGCCCTGCACCCAGACCGCCGCCGCGTTCTCGTCCGTCGCGGTCATCCCGCCCCCGCCGGCTCCAAACACCTCGAACGCCTGGATCGCCAGGGTGCCGCCATCCATCTGCGCGTTGATGGCCCGGTTCGTCGTGCTCTCGGAGAATGCAACGGTCCCAGTGATCTGGGCCAGGCCGGAGACGTTCGACAACACGATCGCGTCTCCGCCGGTGTCCAGGATGTCGACTCCCACGATCAAGTTGTCGGGGTCTTCGAAAAAGGGGAGCAATCCGGTATACAGCGCTCCCGCCGAATCCACCATGCGAATGGCGGATCCCGCTACGCCACGGAAATTCGACGTGCCGAACAGGGTCAACTTGCCACAGACTTCGCCGTCCTCGATGACCTCGCAATCCAGATGGCTCAAATCGATCCCGGTCGTCACGTTGTCGATGTCGAGGCTCGTGACGATCTCGATTTTGACCGTAGAATCCTCGATGGATACCGCGGTGCTCGTCGATCCTCCCATTCCGTCGATCGTGGAGTCGTCGACGAATAATTCCCCGCTGACGCCACTCAGACGGATTCCGGTATCTGCGCCCATCGAATCGACCTGGTTCCAGAACTGGTCGAGGATCGTCGCACTCCCCATGCTGGATTCGATGTCGATCGCGCCGCCACTCCCCGCCTTGATCGAGTTCGAGGGGAGGTTGAACAGCGCTCCGGTGACGACGATCTCGGCGGCGTCTCGCGCCCGGAACCCCACGCCGGCGCTGCTCGAATTGTCGATCGCGACATCCCGGAACGCCACCTTGCCGAGCGTTCCATCGAGCGAGACGCCCGCGCCGCCGCTGCTCTCGACGCGCAGTCCGTCGACCGTCACGTCTCCCAGGGTTCCATCCAGGTGGACTCCGATGCCCAGCGGATTCGTCACGGTCAGGCGGTTGATATTGAACGTCGCGTCGCTGGTCGCGTCGATGCGGAGACCCGTCGACAGGCTGTTCACGATGTTGACGTCTTGAACCAAGACCTCTCCGCCGGCGCCCGCGAAGTCGATCCCGCCCCCGTCGAGTTCGAGCCCCAAGAGCGCAACATTCGTGGCGCCGTTCACGTCGATCAAGCTGCCGAGCGTTGTGCGGATCGTGGGATTTCCGCCCGGAATCAGCAGCCTGAAAAGCTCGCCATCCGCAGCGGAGACATCGAGGAACCCGCCCCCACCCGCCACGAGGGTCTTGTCGTTGGAGGGCGTCAGCCTGAGCGGCACGGACGTATCGATGATCCCCCCGCCGCTGTCCGAAAAAACGATGACGCCGCCGTTGCCCGCAAGCGCAGGGGCCCCGGCGATGTCCACCGGATCGTCGGGACTTCCCGCGGCCGTGGGGCTGCCGCCCTTCGCGACAGTGACGATCGCTCCGAAGGGATCGCCTGTCCCGGGATTGAATGCGACCTCGAAGACCGGGTCGGCGCCGGTGACCCTGTTGCCCGTCAGGATGTCGATGTCGCGCGTGATGCGCCCCACCATACGACGGTCCGTCCAGTGCACTCCGCCCCGCGGACTCGATCCCCGCGACCGATCGCCGCCGAACGCGTAGCGAAACTCGAGGGTGCCGAAGCCCTGATTGCCGCGGAGGTCGTCGCGCTGCCACTCGCCGCCCACGGCGAGCTTGGCGTTCGGAAGCCAGCTCGCGAGGTCGATCTCGTACTCGCCGCGCAGTCGCGGCCCTTCGACCGTAGGGAGACCGCTCCCGGTGAACCGGTAGTAGGCCCCGTGCAGCCAGAGATCGTTGCCGAAGAGCGCAAAACGCCGACCGACCTCCACGTCGAATCCCATGAGCGGCCGCTCGACCACTGCCTTCCCGAGGCCGCGGACGATCTTGATCGTGGTGCCCACGAACTGCGGTCCCTCGGGTCCGCCGAGATAGGAGATGACCTGATCTCTGTCTTCGGGGATGTACGCGTTTCCTCGCGCCATCCAGTGCTCGCTCGAGAACTCGAGACCGAACGTTCCCTGTACGAAGGTGTTGCTCTGCGCGCTGCGCAGGATGTCGAAGTACCCGTAGGCACCGCCGACGAAACGCCGGTCGCCGAGGATGTGGCGCACGCCCAGCCCGAAGTTCCCCTCGCCCGAGGTCTGATCGTCGACCCGGCCGCGCAGGTCCATGAACACCAGCGAATTTCGACTCTGGACGATGGGTCCCAGGAAGCCGAACTGGCCGATGATCCGCTCGTTGCCGATCTTCATTCCCGCGTAGGCGTTCGGCTGGAAGCGGCGCGGCTGAAGGGCGTCCGACGCCTCTTGCGCGAGAGCGGGCCCGGCGAACCCGAGCATCCACACGAGCGTCCACAGTCTGGCGCGCTGGAGCCGGATCATTCGCATGGGCTCCTTGCAACCGAAACACGCCAGCCGCGCGGGTTCGCGGCGGTCTTCGGAAATGGCCTCGGGAGCGATAGTGGAGCCGATCCCATGCCTTTCTTCCAGTGCATGAATGTGGGATGCGGAGCAGGCCTTTTCGGGTGACACGGTGCCACCGAATTTCCAAGCATTTCCGAAGATCTACCTGAGATTTCGAGAAGTCGTCGCAGCCCCTGGGCGCCAGCGCTGGCGCGCTCGACCGGCCGCGGCCCCGCGGCTTCGGCGAAGCGATCCGGACTACTTCTTGAGGATCACGGACGAGCCGTGACCAAAGAGCCCCTGGTTGATCGTCAGGCCGACGTTTGCCCCCTCGACCTGACGGTCGCCGGCGTCGCCGCGCAGGTGCCAGGTCACTTCGCATACCTGCGCGATGGCCTGCGCGGGAACCGCCTCGCCAAAGCAGCCGAGACCGCCACTCGGGTTGACGGGGATGCGCCCGCCGATCGTGGTGTCGCCGTCGTTCAGCAGCTTCTCGGCATCGCCCGGATTGCACAGTCCGATGTTCTCGTACCAGTCGAGTTCGAGAGCCGACGACAGGTCGTAGACCTCGGCGAGGGAGAGGTCCTCGGGACCGAGTCCCGCCTGCTCGTAAGCGACCTGCGCGATCGAGTCCTTGAACGGCGTGTCCGGGATGGGCTCGCTCACTGCGGAATCGGTCGAGAAGTTCGGCATCTCGATGATCGTCTGCGGGAACTGCGGGGTGACAGTGGACACTGCCGCGACCCGCACCGGATCCGTGGTCCGCTTGCGCGCGTACTCCATACTCGAGAGCACGATGGCAGCGCCGCCGTCGCTCGTGGCACAGATCTGCAACAGGCGCAGCGGATCGGAGACCATCGGCGATGCGAATACGTCGTCGATGGTGAACGTCTTCTTGTAGCGGGCGTTGGGGTTCGTGTAACCGTGTTGGCTGTTCTTGACCTTCACCTTCGCGAAATCGAGCTCGGTGGCGCCGAATGCCTCCATGCGGCGCCGCGCGTACAGGCCGAAGTAGATGGGATTGGTGGCGCCGAGCAGATGAAAGCGCAGCCAGTCAGGATCGTCGGGACGGTCGCCGCCGGTGGGTGCGAAGAAACCCTTCGGCGCGGCGTCGGCGCCGACCACGAGGGCGACATCGCACAGCCCCGCGAGGATCTGGGCGCGGGCGGTGGCCACGGCCTGGGCGCCGGTCGCGCACGCCCCGTAGGCGCTCGCCACTTGCGCGCCGTTCCAGCCAAGCGCCTGAGCGAACGTGGCCGCAGCGACGTACCCCGGATAGCCGTTGCGCATGGTGTCGCCACCCGCGACGAACTGGACGTCCGACCACTCGAGGCCCGCGTCGGCGAGGGCGTCGCGCGCGGCGGCAACGCCGTACTCGACGAAGTTCCGCCCCCACTTGCCCCAGGGGTGCATGCCGACGCCGAGGACTGCTACTTCATCCGCCATTGTCTATCTCCTGCGTCGCGCCGGGCGGGCTCAGGCCACCGGCCGCCAATTCCAGACCACGTACTCTTTGTCGTCGTCTTCGTAGAGCGTACCGAGGACGAGCTCCATCTCCATCCCGGCTTTCAGATCCTCGACGCCGACTCCCTTCACCACCTGACCGAGCACCACCATCTGTTCTTCTGCCAGCTCAACCGCCGCGATCGCGTAGGGCTCGAAAGGATCGGGCGCAACGTAGGGGAGCGGCGGCGCGTAGCAGTTGTTCGTGAAGGACCAGAGCTTGCCCCGGCGGCTGAGCGGCACCTCCTCGAACTCGCTGCCCGAGCAACGCGGGTTGCGACAGAAGCTGCTCTCCTTCGGGAAGTAGTAGGTCTTGCAGCGGGTACAGCGGGTTCCGAGGAGTGCGGGATCCGCCTCGTCCATCCGGAACCAGCCCTCGATCGCCGGGGTCCGCGTCTTCGCGTCGTCGCTCATCGTGTGCCCTTTGCTTGCGGGAATTCGTTAATCCTGTTCTACCACAATCGCAGCGTAAGCTCCCGATACAGGGAGGGAAACTTGCTGGCAAGGGCGGTCCTGATGAATCCGGACCCGACTTGCGTGGCGTCCCGCGGTCGTCGACCGCTCTCGCGGGTCTAGATTCTACGCTCGCGGCCCTGCCAGTAGCGGTCCCGGAGCCGGCGGACGTAGAGCTTTCCCGACGGGTGTCGCGGCAGCTCCGCCTCGAAGTCGATGGAGCGCGGGACTTTGTAGCGCGCCATGTGCCCGGCCGCGTACGCGAGGATCTCTGCCGCCAGGGATTCCGAGGCCCGATGCCCGTCAGTGAGCTCGACGGCGGCCTTCACCGACTCCCCCCACTCGTCGTTGGGAATGCCGAAGACCGCGACGTCCGCGACGGCGGAGTGCTCGAGGAGCACTTTCTCGATCTCGGCGGGATAGATGTTCACCCCGCCCGAGATGATCATGTTCGAGGCGCGGTCACGCAGGTACACGTAGTCGTCGGCGTCGACGAAGCCGATGTCTCCGAGAGTGAAGATGCCGGGAGCGAGAAAGGCCTTCGCGGTCTTCTCCGGGTCGCCGTGGTAGTGGAACGGAGCGTCGAGTTCCTGGTTGTGGCAATACAGCACGCCCTCTTCCCCCGGCGGGAGGCGGTTCCCCGCGTCGTCGACGGCGAAGACGTCGAAGCCCGCGACGACGCGTCCGACGCTACCCGGGTGCTCGAGCCACTCCGCAGAGTCGATCAGGCTGTTCACGCCACCTTCGGTGCCCCCCCAGTATTCCACGAGCACCTCGCCCCACCACTCGATCATGCGCTGCTTGACCGGGACCGACACGGGCGCCGCGCCGTGTAGAACGACGCGCAGTGACGACGCATCGAAGGCCGCCCGGCGCGCGTCGGGGAGAGCGAGCAGCCGCACGAACATGGTGGGCACGAGATGGGTGTGGGCGACACCGCGCTCTTCCAGGAGGGCGAGGCAGTGTTCCTCGTCCCACGCGGGCATGATCACGACCGGAGCGCCATTCGCCTGGTCGTAGATGCTCAGCATGAGCGGCGCCGCGTGGTAGAGCGGGCCCGTCGCGAGGTGAACGCCACTGCCGTCGAGGCGCACCGTGCGGCCGGCCCCCTGCGCGGCGCGGAGCCAGTCAGCGAGAGTCGCGTGTTGGTGGCGCTTGACGCCCTTCGGGAGACCGGTGGTGCCGCTCGTGTAGATCATGGCGCCGGCGGCCGGCCCGTCCATGGGCATGGGCTCACTTCTCGACGCAGCGAGCGCGGCGTCCAGGTCGTAGCCCGCTTCGATCGACGGACAGTCGGCGCGTTCGGCGACCTCCCGGTAGCGCTCCTCGGTAAAGAGCACCTTCGCACCCGAGTCCTCGACGACGTAGTCGATCTCGGCGGCTGCCAGGTGCCAGTTGATCGGCGTCATCCAGACTCCCGCGTACGCCGCGCCCCAGAGCAGCTCGATGCACTCGACGCGGTTTCGCAGGAGGAACGCCGCGTGGTCGCCAGCCTCGAGGCCGAACTCGATTCGCAGCAGGTGCGCGATACGCATCGCGCGGTCGGAGAGCTCCGCCCAGGTGCGCTGCACCGACAGATCGTCGAGCGCCAGCTCGCGGGGCTTCTCTCGGGCAATTTCGTGGAGCATCGAGGGAAGTGTGCGCTCGAGTCCGGATCAGGAGAACTGGCGCGGGTTCTTCGCGCGAAGCTCCTCGCCCATCGCCTGCTCGTTCTGCATCGCCTCGGCGAGGGTCGAGTTCGCACCGAAGTGGAGGGCGCGCTTCGCGATGGCGACCGCCGCCGGATTGCACGCGGCGATCAGCGAGGCCATCTCGCGCGCCTCGTCCATCAGCTTGTCGGCGGGAACCACCTTGTTGACGAGGCCGATCTCCAGGGCCTCCTCGGCGCGGATCACGCGGGCCGTGCAGACCAGCTCGAGGGCCTTTGCGAGGCCGACGATCTTCGGCAACAGGTGGGTGCTGCCGAGACCCGGCAGGATGCCGAGCTTCGTGAAGGTCGCTCCGATCTTGATGCCCTCGGCCGCGATGCGGATGTCGCAGGGGAGCGCCATCGTCACCCCCACGCCGATGGCGTGCCCGTTCATCGCGACGATCACGGGCTTCGGAAATTCGGCGAGATCGAGGGGCATCTTTCGGATGAAGTCCTCGCTGCCGATCTTCGAGTCGGGGCCCGGCGGGTTCTTCTTCATGAACTCGAGGTCGACGCCGGCGCAGAAGCCGCGGCCCGTACCGGTGAGGATGACGGCGCGAACGGCGTCGTCGTCGCGGACCTTGGCGAGGGCGTTCACCACCTCCTCTCCCATCGCGGGGATGTAGGCGTTCAGCACCTCGGGGCGGTTCAGGGTGATGGTGGCGACCCCGTCGCTCTGGTCGAAGAGGATGTGCTCGTACATGCAGGTCAGTCTAGTGGAACCCGGGTTGCGCTGTCTCGGCTGCCGCGGCCACGAAGCTGCCGTAGGATGACCTCCATGCGAATCGCCACCTGGAACATCAACGGCCTGCGCGCCCGCCTCGACTTCGTGCTCGCGTGGCTCGCGGAGCGCAGCCCGGACCTCGTCGGCCTGCAGGAACTGAAGATGACCGACGACAAGTTTCCCCACGACGACTTTCGGGCGGCCGGCTACCAGGCCGTCAGCCACGGCCAGAAGAGCTGGAACGGCGTCGCCGTCCTCGCTCCCGTTGGCGCCGAGCTCGAGGTCACCCAGGAGGGTCTTCCCGATCAGACGGACTTCGGCTCTCGACTGCTCACGGTGCAGAGCCGGGGGATCTCGTTCACCACGGTCTACTGTCCGAACGGCAAGAACCTCGAACACGACGACTACAAGCGAAAGCTGGCCTGGTTCGATTCCCTCGCCAGCCACTTCGCAAGGACCCGGGATGCTGCCACCCCCACCGTGCTCTGCGGCGACTTCAACATCTGCCCGTCGCCCCTCGACTCCTGGAACGAGGAAGCGATGCACGGCGACATCTTCCACACGGACGCCGAGCGCACGCGCATCCAGGCGCTCTTCGACTGGGGGTTCGACGACCTCTACCGATCGCTCCACCCGGATGGCACCGACTTCTCCTGGTGGGACTACCGGGGCGGCGCGTTCCACAAGAAGCAGGGTCTGCGCATCGACTTCGTCCTGGCAACGGCACCCCTGGTGGCGCGCACGACGGCCCTGACCATCGACCGCGAGTGGCGCAAGAAGAAGGGTGAGCTCACGGCGTCGGACCACGCGCCGGTGTTTGCGGATCTGTCGGGCTGACCTCGCCTCGCTCGTCCGAGCTCCGTTCGCCTTCGCGCGGTCGGCTCCGGGGCTCACTGCGCGGAGACCGACGCTCCCGTCGGCCTCTAGCCCAGATACTCGTCGAGCGTCTCGTGGAAGTGGCGGATGCGGCGCTCCTGATGGGCGAGTAGCAGGCCCTTGAAGCCCTTCGAGTGGAGGCCGCGCTGGAGCGGCGGTGCTGCCTCGCCGTCCTGGCGCAGGGCCAGGTGGAGCTTCTGCTCCTGGCCGTCGCCCCAGACGGCGTCGATGTGCTCGGGGCGCGGCGGGCGCTCGGCCCCGGGGGCGACCCGCGTGTACTCCTGGAAGTCCCAGAACATCTTGTTGGGGTCGCTGGGGTGCGGACGGTGGCGGAAGTACCAGAAGTGGCCGGCGCTGATGTTGAGGGTGATGTTGGGGAAGATCGTGTAGTGGACGTCGATCCACAGCTGCTCGTCATTGAGCTGGGAGAAGTCCATGCCGCCCTGCTCGCCGAGCTCGCGCAGCTTCTTCGTGAGCAGCGGGCGCACGTCGCGAATGTCCCCGTCGAATGTCTCGGGGTCGACGCCCATGCCCTGCATGATCTCGCGCACCTGCGCGGTGGGCTCGAAGCGATCCTTGTAGCCGGCGTTGCGCGCGCGCTCGTCGGTCCAGCGGGGGCTCGGGCGCAATATGTGGAAGAGGAAGCGACTGTGCNTGCCGAGGAGATCGACCGGGCAGTCGACGTCGTCNGTGAAGTCGAGGAGCTCCGGGTGGATCCCCTGGACGTGGTAGACCTCGTTGAAGGCGTCGACGCCGATCTTCCAGTTGCACGCCCACTCGAAGCTCGTGTCGATGATGAGGGCGTAGTTGTTCTCGAAGTCGTACGGATCGAGGTGATCGGGCAGGACGCCGAGGTAGTCGCGCAGCGACTTCGCGGCTGTGTCGAGGTTCACGAAGACGAAGCCGTTCCAGGTGTCGCAGGGCACCTGGGGGAGGCGCGTATTCTCGGGGATCCCCACCGAGAAGTCCTCGCGGTCGGGCACCTTCGCGAGGCGACCTTCGAGGTCGTAGGCCCAGAGGTGATAGGGACAGACGAAAGCACCCGTGCGACCACAGCCGGGCTTCACCACCTGGCTCGCCCGGTGCTGGCATACGTTGTAGAAGGCGTCGATGCGGTCGCGCGCCGAGCGCACCACGATGATCGACTCCCCACCGATCTCGAAGGTGAAGTAGCTCCCCACTTCCGGCAGGTCGGACACGGGACCGGCGACGAGCCAGGCCTTCGTCCACATCCCATCCCACTCGCGGGCGGCGAACTCCGGGCTCGTGTAGCGCTCCTTGGGAATGAGATGATTGCCGAGGTCGGGCTCGGGGAATTTCTCGAGGGGCGTACCGCGGCGGATCTCGGGGGGCATGACGTCTCCTGCGGGGGAGTTCCATCCTAACAGCCGAGTTGACTCGCCCGGGCGAGGTTGTGTTCCTGGTGGGGACGGGTACTCTTTCAAATGTATGGATCAGCGGACCCTCGGACTCGACCTTCTTCTGAGCCTGCTCCTTGGCGGGGCGGGAGGGGTCTAGCGCGGTCCGCATCACGCGCTGAAACGCGAAACCCCCTCCCGCCGAGCTGGCCGGAGGGGGTTTCGCGTTTCAGCGCGTGAGACGGACCCCGAGGAACTCCGGCGCAAAGCCCGGCGGCGAGGGACCGCAAGACTGGAGCACATCATGGTCAGCATGCCTGCCAACAAGTACCGGCCGTTTGGACCGATCGACCTGCCCGATCGGCAGTGGCCCACCCGGACCATCGACGAGGCACCGATGTGGTGCAGTGTCGATCTCCGGGACGGCAACCAGGCCCTCGTGGACCCGATGGGTCCCGAGCGCAAGCAGCGCATGTGGGAACAGCTCGTAGCCCTCGGCTTCAAGGAGATCGAGGTCGGCTTCCCGAGCGCCTCCCAGACCGAGTTCGATTTCATCCGCGGCCTCATCGACGACGGCTGCATTCCCGACGACGTGACGATCCAGGTGCTCACCCAGAGCCGCCCAGAGCTGATCGAGCGCACCTTCGAGGCCATCGAGGGCGCCCGGCGAGCGGTGGTTCACCTCTACAACTCGACGTCCGAGCTGCAGCGCCGAGTCGTGTTCAAGATGGACAAGCCCGGCATCGTGGACATCGCAGTGAAGGGCACGGAGCTCATCAAGACGCTACGGCCACAGGTTCCGGACACGGACCTGGTGCTCGAATACTCGCCCGAGAGCTTCACGGGCACCGAACTCGACTTCGCGCTGGAGATCTGCGAGGCGGTGATCGACGTCTGGCAGCCCACGCCCGACGCCCCGATCATCATCAACCTGCCCGCCACCGTGGAGATGGCGAGCGTGAACGTCTACGCCGACCAGGTGGAGTGGTTCGGACGCAACGTCCGCGACCGCGACTGCTGCGTCCTGAGCGTGCACCCCCACAACGACCGCGGCACGGCGGTGGGGGCGACCGAGCTGGCGCTGATGGCGGGAGCCGACCGCGTCGAGGGTACGCTCTTCGGCAACGGCGAGCGCACCGGCAACGTCGACATCGTGACGCTGGCGCTCAACCTCTTCACTCAGGGCATCGATCCGAAGCTCGGCTTCTGGAACATCGATGAGGTCGTGGAGGTGGCGGAGTACTGCACCGGGCTTCCCGTACATCCGCGCCACCCGTACTCGGGCGAGCTCGTCTTTACGGCGTTCTCCGGCTCCCATCAGGACGCCATCAACAAGGGCCTCGACGCCATCGACTCGGCAAAGAGCGACCAGTGGGAAGTCCCCTACCTCCCCATCGACCCCAAGGACGTCGGCCGCAGCTACGAGGCGGTGATCCGCATCAACAGCCAGTCGGGCAAGGGCGGTATCGCCTACGTGCTCAAGGCCGATCACGGCCTGCAGCTGCCGCGCGGCTGCCAGGTGGAGTTCAGCCGGACGATCCAGGGCCTGTCGGAGCAGACCGGCGGCGAGCTGACGTCGCTTCGCATCTGGGAAAAGTTTCAGGAGGAGTACCTGCACCGCTCGTCGCCCCTCGAACTCATCGATCACGAGCAGGTGACCGCTTCCGAAGTGGGTGATGCAGAGCAGTCCGAAGACCACCGGGAGTTCCACGTGCGCATCCGCGGCGACGAGAAGCACATTCGCGGTGCGGGCAACGGACCCATCGCGTCGCTCATCGATGCCCTGGCGCAAAACGTCGGCTGGAACGTCCGCGTGCTCGACTTCAGCGAGCACGCCGTGGGCGCCGGCGCCGACGCGAGCGCGGTGGCCTACGTGGAGGCCCAGGGCGAGACGGGTACGACCCTCTGGGGGGTCGGGAGACACACGAACATCGCGACGGCGTCGCTGCTCGCGGTGGTGTCGGCCGTGAATCGAATGAACGTGTAGGCGAAGTCGGGGATTCGACGCCCGCCGAGTCCCCGTCCGCCGACTGCCCCTGCGCCGATCGCTTCGCGGCGGTGAGCTGGCGCGAGCCGCGCTGTGGGGCCTCGTGGGAGGTGGGGAGGCGCCCCATGGGAGCGACCCCCCGATGATCTCAGCGGGTACCCACGGCGCCGAGCTTGCGGAGGCGGTCGATTTCTTCATCGCCGAGGTCGAGGACGTCGCGGAGGATGGCGTCGGTGCTCTGGCCCAGGGTCTCGGCGGGCGCGGGGCGGAGGTCGGCGCGCGACATGCGGATGGGGAGCGCCGGGCCCCAGTACTTGGAGGGCTCGTCGCTCTCGGGATGGCGAAGCCGCTCGAGAGCACCGCGGTGCTGCACCTGAGGGTCGCTTCGCGCGTGGCCGGCCGGTCTCACGTGACCCGCTGCCATGCCGATCTCGGTGAGCGCAGCGACGACCTCATCGCTCGTCCGGGTGCGCGTCCAGTCGGCGACCGCGGCATCGATCTCGCGGCTGAGCTCGGCTCGGCGCACGGCGTCGTCCGCGCGCTCCAGGAGGTCGGGGCGGCCGATGAGCTCGCCCATCCGCTGCCACACGGCTTCGCCCACCGTCACGAGCGCAATCCAACCGTCGGACGTCGGATACGTGCCGATCGGCGACCCGCGCGGATCCCCGTTGCCCGCTCGCTCGGGCAGGCCGACGTCCTCGTAGTGGTCGATCGGCTCGTCCCACATCAGGGCGATGAGCGCGTCGAGCATCGCGACGTCGACGAGCTGGCCGCGCCCCTCGACGTCGCGCTGCCGCAGCGCCGAGACGAGGCCGAGCGCCGCGAAGATGCCCGGCACCTGATCGCCCACGGTGACGCCCACCTTCGTCGGCGGACCGTCGGGAAAACCCGTCTTCGACATGATGCCGGACACGGCCTGCACCACGAGGTCCATGCTCGGCCGGTCGCGATAGGGACCGTCGTGCCCGTAGCCGGTGATGCTGCAATAGACGAGGCGCGGATTGATGGCCTCGAGAACCTCGTAGTCGAGGCCGAGCTGCTTCATGACACCCGGGCGGAAGTTCTCGACCAGGGCGTCGGACTTCGCCACCAGTTGCTCGAAGACCGCCCTCCCCTCGTCGGACTTGAGATCGATCACGACGTTGCGCTTGCCGCGTCCGCGCCGCAGCGGGCTGAGCGCGATGTCCTTCGGCCCCCGCGGTCCCGGGTGGGCGCCGTCGGGCCCCACGAACGGCGGGACGCGCCACGTGATATCCCCCTCCGGACCCTCCACCCGAATCACCTCGGCGCCCATCGCCGCCAGATAGAAGCAGCAGGTCGGTCCCGAGACGATGCGGGTCAGGTCGAGGATTCGCAGGCCTTCCAGGGGCTTCATCGGGAGCTCTCCGCGGGTCGGTGGTAGTTGTAGCGGCGGCGTTCCTCTTCGAAGACCGAAGAACGCGGGCCGAGACGACGCGTGATGGCGACGATGCCGATGCCGTCGACCTTCTTCAGCGTATCGAAGACGACCGACGCGAGATGATCGGGGCGCGTCAGGTCGCCGAACACGCGCCGGACGCGGCGCCACGCCTTCCGGGCGCGGCTGACGCGCGGTCGCAGGTCCGCGGTCAGGTTCCTGCTTTGTCCGTCACTCGTGTCGACGATGAGAACTTCGACGTTCTGGTGGATCGCGTACATCGCGAAGCCGCAGAGCTTCCAGGGATCGACATTGGCGAACGTGACGAGCCCCCACTGGAAGGCGGGCCAGACGAGCACGACCGCCACCGCGGTCGCATACACGCGCTTCACCGCCCCCGCACTCAATTCGTCACCCCGATGTCGATGACGCCGGTGCGATTGAGGAGCAGGACGCAGTACGCCACGAGAAAGAGGGGGGACAGCCGGCGGTTCCAATCGCGGTGGGGATAGAGGAGCAGGAGATTGAGGAAGAGCAGCCCGAACATGAACTCGCGTGCAGCCAGCTCGATTCCCGTCAGCAGGAACAGGGCGCCGACCGCCCCGAAGGGACGGAGGCGATCCGACAGCAACATCAGGGCGCACGAGATCTCTCCGATCCAGATGCCGTTGGCCAGCGCGATGCCCAGCCACGACTCGAGCCGGTACGGACCCGGATAGGCGACCGACAGCAGCCGGTCGACCTCGGCCGCCGGGAGCACCCACGCGAAGAAATCCGCGAAGCGCGCGCCGTGGGAGATCGCGTACGCGAGATAGGTGCCCTCGAAGTAGGTGCCGTGGAGGGCCTTCTGCGCGCCCGACCAGAAGAGCGCCGCGAACAGGAGCCACTTCAGCGCCAGACACAACATCGCGTAGCGGTCGCGATGGCGGGAGCCGAGCAGCAGGAAGACGCCCGTGATCCACTCGATCGTGAAGTGGTTCGACCATGTGGGTGCGAGCTCTCCGCCCTTGTAGGTGAGAGCAGCGACCACCACGGCGAGGGAGACCCCGCGCGTCCGCTCGAGGAGACAGCCCACGGCACAGACCGAGAAGATGATCGCGAGCGGCAGGATGCGGTCCGACGCCTCGGAGAACGGCACCGGTGCGTTGACATCGAAGAGCGACGTCCACTCGCGAAACGCGCAGTGCACGGCGAAGATCGCGATGAATGCGGCGAGCTTGGGTTCGAGCCACTCCGTGGGATCGCGACCGACGACAGCAAGCAGCCGGTCGGCCCAGTCGCGCTCGTCGTCCGCGGATCGCCGGGGTCGCAGAGCCGGGTTCGACGCGGTGTCGGCGGAAGCGGGCACGCACAGAAAGTACACGAGCGGGCCGGCGAGGCGTTCCGACCCGCCCGGGGTCTCGGCGTCTCGACGCACAGCGCGTGCTATAACGGCCGGCGGGTCGTCGGAGGAAGCCAGCGTGGCGCGCAAGAAACGGGGAGAAGAAAACCGCCAGGAGTGGCAGCCCTGGATCGAGCAGCTCGAAAATCGCCGGACCGCGGCCGAGGCCATGGGCGGCCCCGAGCGCATCGAGCGTCTGATCCACGCTCGCGGTCGCATCGACGCCCGCGAGCGCATCGAACGCCTCTTCGACCCCGGCAGCTTCGTCGAGATCGGCAAGCTCGTAGGCTCGACGGAGAACATCCCCTGCGACGCCTACGTGTGCGGCCAGGGCCGCATCCACGGCAGACCGGCGCTTGGCGGTGTCGAGGATTTCTCGCTGCTCGGCGGCTCGATCGGCGCCGGTGGCAGCGCGAAGCGCTACCGCCTCGCGGAGCTTGCCAAGCAGGAGGGCATCCCCCTCGTCACCATGCTCGACGGCGCGGGCCACCGCCTCACCGACACCGGCGGCGGACGCGCACCCAACGACCTGCTCGCCATGGCCGACCTCGCGGGCCACGTTCCCGTGGTCTGCATGATCATGGGGGCGTCTGCGGGCCACAGCGCCCTCGCCGCGCCGCTCTCCGACTTCGTCATCATGACGTCGTACGCGTCGATGTTCACCGGCGGGCCGCCGCTCGTGAAGGCCGCCACGGGCGAGGACCTCACCAAGGAGGAACTCGGCGGGACGCAGGTCTGCACAGAGATCGCCGGCTCCGCGCACAACGTCGCCGAGGACGACGCCGCCGCCATCGAGATGGCGCGCGACTACCTCGCCTACTTCCCCCTCAACCGCGACGCCGCCCTTCCCCGCCGCGAGGGCGGCGACACCAAGCCGCGCCTGATCGAAGACCTGCTCGAGATCATCCCGGCCAACGACCGCAAACCCTACGACATGCACAGGGTCATCGAGCGCGTGGTCGACGACGGCAGCGATTTCGAGGTCCAGCCCGGCTTCGGCAAGGCGATCATCACAACGCTCGCGTTCATCGGTGGCCGGTCTATCGCCATCGTTGCCAACAACCCGGGCTACGCGGCGGGCGCCGTCGACTCCGCGGCTGCGCAGAAGGCCACCGACTTCATCGAGACCGTCGGCAACTTCGGCCACCCGGTGATCTTTCTGATCGACAACCCGGGCGTCCTCGCCGGATCTCGTGCGGAACGCGAAGGCATCCTCAAGTGGGGGGGCAAGATGTTCCTCGCGGAGCGGCGCCTGACGAACCCGAAGGTCGGCGTCCTCATGCGCAAGGGCTTCGGCTTCGGCCTCGTCAACATGGCGGGCACGCCGTTCGACCACCAAACGATGATGTACGCGCTCCCGAGCGTGAACCTCGCCGCCATGCCCGCGGGCAGCGGTGGTCGGTCCGCGAAGCTCGACGCGGACACCCAGGCGCAGGTCGAGAAATCGCAACAGTCGGGCCCCTATGCCCTCGCCAACCGCCTCGGCGTCGACGACGTCATCGACCCCCGCGAGCTCCGCAACGCCCTCCTCAACGGCCTCGCTCTGGTCGAAGGCCGCGAGGCCCGCCGCTAGCAGCCACCCGACCCAACTCCGAGACGTTGGCAACTTGGGGTCGTTGAAGGAGTTGACGAGAAGCGGCGCGGCGAGCGAAGTTCGTTGCGACGAAATCAGCGGAGGTGGATGCGTGCTACTCGAAGGCAAAGTCGCGATCGTTTCAGGAATCGGACCGGGCATGGGGCGGGACATCTCGCTGCGTCTGGCCGCGGAAGGCGCCGATCTCGCCCTCGGCGCGCGCACACCCGAGCGTCTCGAGGAGGTCGCCGCGGAGGTGGCGGCGCTCGGGCGGCGCGTGATCAGCGTTCCGACGGACATCACACGCGACGCCGACTGCGCGGCGCTCGTCGAGCGCACCGTGGCGGAGTTCGGTGGCGTCGACGTCCTCGTCAACAACGCCTTCCACACGGGCACGATGAAGCGTTTCGAAGATGACGACCTCGACCGCTGGCAGCAGGCCCTCGACGTGAACCTCCTCGGATCGCTGCGCCTCACGAAACAGCTCGTGCCGGTCATGAAGGCGCGCGGCGGCGGATCCGTGGTGATGATCAGCACCATGTCCACTCGCGTCGCGAACCCGGCGTTCGCCTCCTACGCGGCGTCGAAGGCCGGCCTCAACGCCGCTACCCAGGCCCTCGCCCGCGAGCTCGGTGCCGACCAGATTCGCCTCAACTCGGTGTTGCCCGGCTACATCTGGGGCGACGCCGTGCGCGATTACTTCGAGCGCGCCGCCAAGGCACGCGGTGTCGATCAGCAGGTGATGTACGACGAGATCGCCGCGAAGATCCCGCTCGGTCGCATCCCCGACTCCCACGAGATCTCGGGCGCCGTCGTGTTCTTCGCGTCGGAGCTGTCGTCGTGCATCACGGGACAGACGCTGGACGTGAACGGCGGCCAGGTGATGTACTGAGCCGTTGCTCATCCAGGAGAATCCGAATCGTGGGCCGATCGATCGGCACCGACCCGCTGGTCACCCCGCGTCCCGCCATGTACCGACTCGCCATCCCGGCACTGCTGCTGGCGACGGCGTGCGCTGACGAACCGACCCCCCCCTCACCGGGCCCTCCCGACGTCCTGCTGGTCACGATCGACACTCTCCGTGCAGATCACACGTCGCTCCACGGATACGAACGCCGCACGACGCCCGTGCTGGAGTCCCTGGCCGCCGAAGGCGTGTGGCTGTCGAACGCGTACGCGCCCACGTCGACCACGGCGCCGTCCGTGGCGTCGCTCATGACGTCGGTCTACCCGCGCACCCACGGTGTCACGAGCAACGGGCGGCTGCTGCCACGCCAGCTTCCCACGCTGGCCGAGAATCTCCGGAGTCACGGTTACACGACGGCCGCGTTCGTGAGCTCGATCGTGGTATCGAGCCCGGTCGGTTTCGATCGTGGCTTCGACCACTACGACGACGACTTCAGCGAAGCCGACGGTACGCTGCAGCTCAAAGAGTGGCACGGCCTGGATGTGGAGGGCGGCATGACGGATCGCCGCGCAGACGACACGACGGACCGCGCGATTCGCTGGCTCGCGGGCCGACCCCTCGCGGCCGGGCCGACCTTCGTCTGGGTCCACTACATGGATCCCCACGAACCCTACGTGCCGCCGCTCGCGTTCGGCGACCCCTTCGCCGCCGCCGCGCATCCGCGCGAGAGTCTCCAGCGGGCAATCGCGCGTTACGACACGGAGATCGCATTCGTCGATCAGCAGCTCGGACGCCTCCTCGACTCATTCGACGCGCGGGCGCGGGCGAACGGAAGTCTCGTCGCGGTGACGGCCGATCACGGCGAGGCCTTCCTCGATCACGGTTGGCGCGGGCACGGCGCGCAGCTCTACGAGGAGTCGGTCCGCACGCCGCTCGTGTTTCGCTACCGCCACGTGCTCGAGGCGCGCGGGGAGATTCGTCACCCCGCGGGTCTCGTTGACGTGGCGCTCACCCTGCTCGGCCTGCTCGACGCGGAGCCCGACCCGACGGTGATCGTCGAGGGCAACGACCTGACCCCGGTGCTTCTGGGCGACCTTCCCGCCGATCCCGAGCGCCCAATCTTCTTCCAGCGCCAAAGCTACGCGCGCGACGGACGCCTCGCGCCCCTGGCCCTCTACGATCCGGGACGCGTGACCTTCGGCGCCGGCCTCGCGATCGCGGGCGCCAAGCACGGCATTCGCATCGGCCGCTGGAAATACCTCGAGGCACCGGCCGAGCGGACGGCGCGCGAGCTCTACGACCTCGGCGCCGATCCTCGAGAACGACTGAACCTGATCTCCGCCGACCCGGAGACCGCCGCCAGACTCGCCGCCAGACTCGCCGCGCACCGCGCTGACCCCGCAGCGACCGCGCCCGCGCTCGACGCTCACCAGGCGGCCCTCGAAGCCCTCGGCTACGTAGAGCCCGCAGCCGACCCCTAGCGCAAACGCAACACGGGTTCAGGCGGTGGCGCCTACGAGTTCGGCAAGCTGGTCGGAGTGCTCGTCGATCGTGCCGAAGACGTTTTCGAGCACCCAGACGCGCTTCAGGAAGTAGTGGGCGGGGACCTCCCACGTGTATCCCATACCGCCGTGCACCTGGATCGACGCGCGAGCGTTCTTCATGGCCGCGTCGCCCGCCACCACCTTCGCCGCCGATACGGCGCGCTCGACATTTCCCACCTCGGGATAGTCGAGCGTCGCTCCTGCCGCGTAGGCAGCGGCGCGCGCGGCCTCCTGGCGAACGAAGCAGTCGGCGAGGATGTGCTTGATGGCCTGGAAGGAGCCGATGATGCGTCCGAACTGCTCGCGCTTCTTCGCGTAGTCGGTCGCGGCTTCGAGCGTGGACTCGGCGATGCCGAGGAGCTGCGCCGATGCGAGCGCGGTGCCGACGAGGCGCCACTCTTTCGCCGTCTCGGCGTCGGCGATGCGCTCACCCGCCGGCAGGGACTTCGCGTGATGGACGGGCGTGAACGGGTCGAGGGGAATCTCGACGGGCGTCGCATCGATCGCCTTCGGGTCGATTCGCTCGATGCCGTCCGGCTTCAGCAGCAGAAGCGTGTCGATCGACTCGAGGTGCTCGAGCATGATGAGCTCGGTGCTCGGACCCGTCATGTCGAGACCTCCGACCACGGTGTCGCCGAGGTCGGCGCCCTCGACGAGGCCCGCCGCGAGATGGGTCCAGATCAGCGGACCCGGTGCGATGGCGCGCCCGAGCTCTTCGAACACGAGCACGGCGTCGGCCACGTTGAGCTCCACGCCGCCCCGATCCTCGGGCAGCCGTAGGCCGAAGATGCCCATTTCGGCGATCTCGCCCCACAACGCCCGGTCGAACGCACCGGGCTTCGACTCGAGTTCGCGCAATTGATCGATGCTGATCCGCCCCTCGCAGAAGGAGCGGATGCCCTGCTTGAGGGCCTCCTGGTCTTCACTCAGACGGAAATCCACGTTTTCGCTCCCGCTCAGCGATCCTTGGGAAAACCCAGGATCCGCTCCGAAATGATGTTGCGCTGAATCTGCGAGGAGCCGGCCGCGATGGACAGCGACAGCGAGTTGAGCGCCTTGTCCAGGACCTCCTCGTTGGGCAGGTCGTCGATGGTGACGCGCGCGAGCGCGGCTCGGCCGATCACCCGCATGTACACCTCCAGGACCTTTTGAGTGAGCTCGGTGTAGTAGAGCTTCACCGCCGACGCGCCGAGGCCGGGAACGCCGGTCTCGCCCGATTGCGCGACGGACAGCTTGACCATGGACCAGAGCGAGTCGAGCTCGGCCTGGAAGTGACCGACCTCGCGGCGCAGCGCCTTGTCCTCCCACGCGCTCGCGTCCCAGCGCGTGATCGACTTCGCGACCTGCTTCAGCTGCGCGAGCCGCTCCTGCAACCGATACATCTCGCTCGCGAACGCCGTGCCGCGTTCGAAACGCAGCGTCACGTTCGTGACGCGCCAGCCGTCGTTTTCCTTGCCAACACGATTCGCGATGGGCACGCGAACGTCCTCGAGGAAGACCTCGCTGAAGTCGCTGTCGCCCTGCAGCGTCGGAAGCGGCCGGATCTCGATCCCGGGCAGGTCCATCGGCATGACGAGCCAGCTGATCCCGCCGTGCTTCTTCGCGTCGGGATCGGTGCGCACGAGCAGCTCACAGAATTGCGACACCTGCGCGTAGCTCGTCCAGATCTTGTGGCCGTTGACCACGTAGTCGTCGCCATCCCTCTCGGCGCGCGTCTTCAGCGCCGCGAGGTCGGATCCGGCGGTGGGCTCCGAGAAACCCTGACACCACACTTCTTCGCCGCGGATGATCTTCGGGATGTGGGCGGCGCGCTGCTCGTCGCTGCCCTCGACCATGAGGGTCGGACCCCCGTGCAGGAGGCCGACGAAGTTCACACCGACGTACGGCGCGCGAGCGCGCGCGTACTCTTCGTAGTAGACGAGCTGCTCCGAGACCGAGGCTTCGCGCCCACCGAACTCCTTCGGCCAGTTGATGCCGGCGAAGCCCGCATCGAAGAGCTTGCGCTGCCAGCTCGTGTCGTACTCGACGCGGCCCTCCCAATCGTTCTGATCGGGGGACACGCCGTGCTTCGGCACCTCTTGTTCCAGCCAGCCCCGCAGCTCGACGCGGAACTCTTCGTCGCTTTTCGAGTAGCGAAGATCCACCTGGGACCCTCCGTCCATTCGTCTTGGCCCGGCGCTCTGATGGGATTCGCGGTCGCGCGGCTTCGGGGGATCTCGCGACCGGATGTGGGCGACAGCCATGCCCACGAAGGGGGCTCAGTATCCTGGAACGTCCTGGGATTTTCAATCGGGCGACGGAAATCGCGCGATCCTTCCCAGAGGCGTGCAGAGCCGCTCCGAACGGCAGCTACTCGGGATCCAGCAGCTCCACGATGATCTCGTGGTAGGTCTGAGATCCGATGTTCTTCGCCGTCTCGATCCCGCCGCGCTGGACGTAGATGGAATTGCCCGGGACGATGTCGGCTTCGAGGTAGTCACGGTACGGGCCCTTCGAGTCGGGCTCGGGCTCCACCGCCATGCGGTCTCCTGAGATCGCGATGAGGACGTGGTCGAGCTTGTGCTCGTGGACCGGGCCCTTCGTGCCCGGCGCCATCCGCATCTCCCAGATGCGCACACGATCATTCTCGAACAGCAGTCGCTCGGCGATATCGCCCAGCTTCCGAACTTCGTTCGCCTTCGACTCACTGTGCGGCGGCCGACTCTCAGGTCGGCCCCGTTTCTCGCGATCCGGATTCGACAGGTCAGTAGCCCTCCTTTGGATCCACGACGCCCTCGAGCGTCTCCCCCGCCCGGTAGCGGACGAGGTTGTCGACGAACGTGTTGGCAAGCCAGGCCAGGGCGTCGGGCATGGCCCACGAGATGTGGGGCGAGAGACGGACCTGCGGGTGGGAGTAGAGCCAATGGCCGTCGGGTAGCGGCTCGGGCTCGACACAGTCGAGCGACGCGAGCGCCACGCGTCCGTCGTCGAGGGCGCGGCGCAGCGCCTCCTGATCGACCAGCGCGCCGCGCGCAATGTTCACGAGGTGCACGCCGGGGCGCACCCGCGCAAAGGCGTCGGCGCCGAGCAGGTGCCGCGTCGCGGGTGTCGCCGACGCGGCGACCACGAGGTGGTCGGCCGAAGCAAGAAGGTCGTCGAGCGTCTTCACGATCTCGACCTCGGGGCTGGTGCCGGGCCGACCCGTGCGGCGGAACGCGCGCACGCGCATGTCGAACGCCAGGGCGAGACGCGCCACGGCCTCGCCGATGCCACCGAGTCCGATCAGGCCGAGGGTCTTCCCGTGGAGGCCGCCGAGCTCGGCCATGTTCCAACGCTCGGGCGGTGCCTCGAGCCAGCGTTGCGGTAGCTGCTTTTCGAACGCCAGCATCGTGGCGAGTACCCACTCCGAGATGGGGATGGCGCTCGCACCGCGCGCGCATGTGAGAACGGCATCGCCCAGCAGCTCGAACGGGAATCCGTTCACCCCAGTGCCGAACGTGTGCACCCAGCGAACGCCGCGGGCCATGATCTGCTCGAGGTTCGGCGTGCCCCAGGGTTGCGTGAGCAGCACCTCGCCGCGGAGTTCGTCGGGCAACTCGCCCTTCTGCGGGACCTCGACGAGTTCGACGTCGGGAAACTCCCGTGCCACGCGAGCGAGGAGCGCGGGGGTGACGTGGGTGAGGATCTTCACGACGCTGCGCCCATCAATCGAGTGCGCCGGACTGCTCGAGCTGCTCGCGCTCGGCAGTCGAGATCCCGAGCAGGGCCTCGAGAACGTGTTCGGTGTGCCGGCCGAGGGTCGGCGTCGCGTGCGGGTAACCCGAGTCGGCGTCGCTCAGGCGGAAGCCATTGCGCTCGTAGAGCGAATCGCCAAGCGTGTCGTGGGGGAGTGTCGTGAAGTGATCGCGGAAGGCGAGCTGCGGATCGTCGTGCAGGTCGCCGAAATCGTGCACCGGCACCGCCTCGATGCCGGCGGCTTGCAGGGTCTCGGCCACCTCGAGCCGCGTGCGTTCGCGTGTCCAGGCCGCGACGAGCTCTTCCACGTGGTCGACCCGCGCCAGGCGCGCCTCCGCGCTGGCCAACGAAGCATCATCCACGCCCATGAGGCCGGCGAGGCGCGTCCACTCGTCGTCGCTCCACACGGCGAGAACCACCCAGCGATCGCCGATTTCGCCCTCGTCGCGACACGGGAAAGCGCCGTGCGGCGCGGTGCGCTGCGACCGGTTCCCCATGCGCGGCGTGATGACGCCGTTGATCTTGTAATCGAGGAGCCAGGGCGAGAGCGTATACAGGGCGTTCTCGACCTGCGACACGTCGAGGTGGATGCCCCGACCCGTGCGGCGCTTGTAGAGGACACCCGCGGCGAGGGCCGCCGCCGTGAAGCGCGGCGAGAGCGAGTCGGTGATGGTGCCGGCGGGGCCCATCGGCTCGTAGTCGGGCCAGCCGGTCAGGAAGTTGAAGCACGCGAGCGCCGAGCCCTGCGCGCCGAACCCCGGGTAGTTGCGATAGGGACCGGTCTGGCCGTTCATGCACGACGAGATCATGACGAGGTCCGGCTTGTCACCGACGAGCGACGCGTAGTCGAGACCAAATCCGCGCATCGCCTTCGGCGCGAAGTTCTCGAGTACGGCGTCGGCCCAGAACATCAGGCGCCGCGCGATATCGATGCCCTTCGCGTCCTTCAGGTTCAGCGTGACACTGTACTTCCCCACGTTGAGGGCATTGAACAGCGACGAACCCTCGAGGCCGTGGGGATTGTTGGGACCGAGGGCGTAGATTCGCAGGAAGTCGGGTCGGTTCTTCGACTCGACCTTCACCACGGTGGCACCCTGCTCGGCGAAGTAGCGGGCGGCGATCGGGCCGGCCGCACCCGAGCCGAACTCGACGAGCTTCACGCCCTCGAAGGCCCGAGACGACGAGCTCGCCGCGGAGACCGCGCGCGGCTCCCAGCGCGGTAGATCGCCCTCGCCGAGGGCCGGCGCGCCGCAGCGCGGCTCGATGGGAACGGCGCTGTCGTCTCCGCTCGACACCAGAGCGACGCGCTTCACGAGCCCGTCGACGCCGTCGATGTCGCTGAACATGTCGCGCGCCTGAAGCTGTGCGCTCCCGTAGATCTCACGGGCGGTGTTTGCGGACGCGACCATCAGGTTCGTCTCGCACGCGATCTGGAAGATCTCGAGCATCTCGTAGCGCGCGAAGAGCTCGACGAGCGGCGCTTCGAGCGCGCGCATCTCTTCGTCGCTGGTCTCGTTGGGGTTCCACTTCGCGAAGTCGCGCTCGGTCCAGGCGGGCGTGTCGATGCCGTTCTCGACGAGGAGCTTCGTGATCATGTTGAGGCTCGGCACTCGCGCGGGCCCGCCGCGCAGGCCGAACGTCACGTAGCCGTCCTTGCACTTCCAGACCTCGCGGGTGCGCCCCATCGACGCGCCGTTGCGCCGCCCGCGCTCGCCCGTCTTCACGAAATTGGTGTTCGCCGACATGTTCGAGACGAGCACGATCTCCTGCATGGAGACGTCGGCGATCTGCGGCCGCCCAGATGCGAGAGCGGTGATCGCCGCGAAGGCGACCTCGGGCCCCGCGTGCCCGTAGCCCGAGGGTTCCGTGCAGCGCACGGGTGCGCGATCGGGATAGCCCGTGGCGAACATGTTGCCCGTCGACGCCATCACTCCGAGATCGCTCGCACGCCAGCCCGAGCGCGGCCCCGCGAGGCCGAAGGGCGTCACGCGGATCCAGCTGGCCTGCGGCGCGCGGGAGGGTTCGATCTGCAGCACGCCGGGCCAGCCGGGCGTGTCGATCACGAGGTCGGCACCGGCGAGCAGGGCGTCGAGGCGCGTGTCGTCGGCCTCGCACGCGAGGGAGATCTGCCCGGCGTGCCAGGCAAGGAAACGCAGCGAGACCCGCCCACGACCGTCGATGTCGGCGAACGGTCCCGTCTCGCGCAGCGGGTCGCCACCGGGGGGCTCGACGTGCACGACCTCCGCGCCGAAGTCCGCGAGGATGCGTCCCGCCATCGCGGCGGGCTCCCCGGAGAGATCGACGACGCGCACACCGTGGAGGAGTTTCTCGGCCATGGCACGATTGTACGAGCGTTGGGGGGGCGTCGTCCAACACCGGGCATCGGTATCCGATTCACGCGCGCCGGAGTGGATGCGCGTTGGATTCTCGAACGGGGAACGCCCGTGGACCTGGCCGGCAGCCTGGCTCCCCGAGGACGTGCGACCCTTGCTCGAAATCGCGCCGCTTCGCGACGACACCATCGAGCGGCTGCGAGCGCCCGGGTACATGGATCAGCGACAGCAGTAAGCTGACGTGGGACTCGGCGAACGTCGAGTCCCCTTCATTCCCAAGGATCGCTACCGTCTCCACGGAACCCCGAGTCCCGATTTCGGAGACCGCTATGGTCTCCCTCGCAGCGCGACTGCTGATCCCCCCGAGGCCCCCTTGAATTTCCACTTCAGCGGCGAAGAACTGGCCTTCCAGGCCGAGGTCGAGGCCTTCTGCGTCGAGCACTACTCGCTCGACGTGATGGGGCCCCACGGCCATCTGAAGCCCGGTGCCGACGGGGCACCTGTGAACGGCCGCTTCGAGCGTTCGTACCGCTACACGGTCGTCGACACGATCGGTGGCGGTACCTCGGAAGTGCAGAAGAACATCATCGCCCAGCGCGGCCTCGGCTGTCCGCCGAGCTTCTGAAGGGGACGCAGCCATGAGCGGTGGTTGGCTCGCATTCTGGTCGCTCGCGATCGCGGGAACGGCCGGCTTCCGGTGGTATCGCGCCCTCGCCGAGGTGCGCGTGCCGCGTGTGCTCATCGGTTACCAGGTCGCGTTCGCCCTGGCGTTCGCGCTGGCAGTCGCCGCCATCGGGAACGCGCCGGGGTTCCTATGGGGAATCGTCGCCTTCGCGGTCACGCTGGCGAGCACCGCCTATCTCGTGCTGTCGTTCACGGGCTACCAACAGCGCAATGCTCCGACAGTGCAGGTGGGCAGCCCGATCCTGGACTTCACCGCGCTCGATTCGGATGGCAAGCCCTACCAGTTGTCATCCCTGCACGGGCGTCCCTTCCTGCTCAAGTTCTTCCGCGGCCACTGGTGACCGTACTGTGTCGCCGAGTTGCGGCGATGGGAGGAGATGCGCAGCCAGCTCGAGCAGTACCGCGTGGCGATCGTCGCCATCAGCATGGACGACGTCGATGCCAACCGCGCGGGTCGTTCGAAACACGGCGGCACGTTTCCGCTTCTCGCGGACCCGGACCTCGCCGTGACGGACGCCTACAACCTCCGACAGAACAAGGCGATCTCCGCCCACGGAATCTCATCACTCCCCATCCCGACCACGCTGCTCGTCGACGCGGGTGGCACGGTCCGTTGGATGGACCAGGCGGAGCACTACGCGGTGCGCGAGATGCCCGAGCGCGTTCTCGAAGCGGTCCGGTCGCTGGACGCCTGAGCGATCCACCGCATCCCCGGTCGAACGACTCTCCCTCCCCGAGGAATCAGCCCCATGTTGCGATCCCAATCGACTTTCGCACTCGCACTACTCGGCATCGTTGCGGTGGCTTGCAGCGGCGACGCGGCGTCGCCCACACCCGACGTCACTTCGCGCCGCGCGGCGGCAGAGGGAGAGATCGTGGGCTACGCGGCGCCGAAGCACGAGGCCCATGTGTGGAAGGGAATTCCCTTCGCGGCCCCGCCCACGGGAGACCTGCGCTGGCGCGCCCCCGAACCCGCGGCCCGCTTCGAAGGAGTGCGCGAAAGGCTCACCGGAGGCAGCCCGTGCGTGCAGCTCGACTTGCGCGACGCCGGCGCTGTGAAGGGGGACGAGGATTGCCTCTTCCTCGACGTCTACGCTCCGAAGTTCGCGGCCGATGCCGTACCCACCGGCAGCGCGCGCCTGCCCGTGATGGTCTGGATCCACGGCGGCGGCAACTCCATCGGCGACGCGAGTGTGTACGACGGCTCGAGACTCGCGAGCGAGCACGGCGTGATCGTCGTGAGCATCCAGTACCGCCTCGGCGTTCTGGGCTGGTTCGCCCACCCGGCGCTGCGCGCTTCGGCGCACGGGGCGGAAGATGCGTCCGGCAACTTCGGAACGCTCGACAGCATTCGCGCGCTCGAGTGGGTGCGTGAGAATGCGGCGGCGTTTGGCGGCAACCCGGACAACGTGACGATCTTTGGCGAGTCCGCCGGAGGAATCAACGTCTTCGCCCTCCTTCTGTCGCCGCGCGCCGAGGGACTCTTCCAGCGAGCGATCTCGCAGAGCGGCATCCTCGTGAGCTTCACGATGGCCGAGGCGCAGAACTACACCGATGCCGAGAGCCCGGGTGCGCCGGGGAGCTCGGGTGAAGTCCTGCTGAAGCTCCTCGAACTCGACGGTCGCGCCGACGATCGAGCGTCGGCGAAGGGGGTCCTCGAGTCGATGAAGCCCGAGGAGATCGAGAGCCTGCTGCGCGGCAAGACTCCCGAGGGACTGCTCGCGGCCTTCGGCTCCACGATGATGGGCGGCATGTACTTCTCGCCGAACATCCTCCGCGATGGGCACGTCGTGGTCGACCTCGATCCCACGAAGGCGCTCGGATCGAAGGCCACTCACAACGCCGTTCCCACGATCGCCGGGACGAACCGCGAAGAGACGAAGCTCTTCTCGCTGTTCGGCTCGCCGTACGTGCGTCGCGTGTTCGGTCTCCCGATGGGCGTGAAGGACCAGGCCGCCCACGACCTCGGGGGCGAGTACGGGGGGCTCCTCTGGAAGGCCCAGGGCGCCGACGGCCCACTCGAGGCCATGCGCTCGAGTGGCCGCAACGGCGTGTACGGCTACCGCTTCGACTGGGACGAGGAGGGGAGCTTCCTCTGGATCAACGTGGCGAATCTCCTCGGAGCGTCGCACGCCATCGAGATTCCGTTCGTCTTCGGCTTCACCGACCTCGGGCGATTCACAGACACGGTGTACGAAGACGTCGAGTCCGCGGAGGCGCTATCGCGTTCGATGCGCTCGTACTGGACGCAGTTCGCCATCGCCGGAGCACCAGGTCGCGGGCGCGACGGAGACCTCCCGATCTGGTCCGCCTGGGGAACCTCGGCCGACGCGCCCGAGTTCATGGTGTTCGACACGCCCGGAGACGGCGGTCTACGCATGTCGAGCGACACGATCGACGTACCCGGCGTAGTCGCGAAACTCCGAACGGACGCACGGATCCGAGACGCCGAGCACCGCTGCGAGGTCTTCCGCGATCTGATGGCGTGGAGCGGAGCGTTCAGCGAAGACGACTATCTCGAATTCGCCGACGGCATGTGCGCGGAGTTCCCGTACGTTTCGCCCTTCGAGGTGGCTGCCAATCCGTCCTGACGAGCGACGATCGACACGTCGCCAGCCATCCCTGGTAGAAGCAGGTCGGCCTGGTTTCCGGCGGTGCCCTGGGGTCGGCGCCGTTGGTCGGGATCGCCGATGACGAGAAGCTGCCACTGCGCGAGGCCGCGTTTCTCCGCGAGCCGACGGTCGCCGCAAATTGGTGACAGCCACGACCGACTTCGGCCGCCCGCCCCGGAAGCCATGTGAACGACAGCGCCCCCGACCCGAAAACATCAAGCCACCCCTTCACGATTGCAGCGGGTTGGCCCTTCGACGTCCGCCGTGTCCCGTTCTACTACGGCTGGGCAATCCTCGGTCTGTCGGCGCTCGGCTTCCTGATGAGCGTTCCGGGTCAGACGATGGGGATGGGCGTCTTCACAGAACCGTTCATCGACGCCTTCGGACTCTCCCGCACGCAGCTGTCGATCGCCTACTTCTTCGGCACCCTCGGCAGCTCGCTCTTTCTGACCCGCGCCGGGCGCCTCTACGACCAGATCGGAGCGCGAACGATGCTCGTGGGATCGAGCATCGCGCTGGCCCTCGTGGTCGGGAGTCTCGCTGCGATCGGCTCGGTGTCCTCGTCGATGGCGTCTCTCACCGGCGCGGAGCAGGCCTGGTTCGCCTTTCCGCTCCTGCTCGTCGGCTACTTCGGCGTCCGCTTCGCGGGTCAGGGCGTACTCACGAGCGCCTCGCGCAACATCCTGCTTGGGTGGTTCCAGAAGCGACGCGGTCTCGTGTCGGGCGTTCGCGGCGTGTTCGTCTCCATCGCCTTCTCGATCGCCCCGCTCGTCCTCGCGCTGCTCATCGATTCGTTCAGCTGGCGGGGTGCGCTGCTCCTACTGGCGGGAATCGTAGGCATCGGATTCGCAGCAATCGCGTTGATCTTCGCGCGAGACACGCCGGAGTCGTGTGGGGTGGTCATCGACGGCGGTGACCCCACGGCAGACGAACCCGAGCCGCCCCGGTTTCCGGATCGGACGATCCACGAGGCTCGACAAAGCGCGGTCTTCTGGATCTTCGCCGCCGGCCTCATGGTGCACGCACTGTTCGGCACGGCCGTGACGTTCCACGTGGTTTCGATCTTCGCGGAAGCTGGGCGGAGCCAGGCCGAAGCGTTCGGCTACTTCTTCCCGCAGGCGGTGGTGTCGACCACCGTCAATCTCACGGCCAGCGCCCTCGCTGACCGGTATCCCCTGAAACCCTTCCTGATCGCCATGCTGGCGTCCTTCTGCGTGGGGGCGGTCGGTCTGCTCAGCCTCGACGAAAACGTCGGGTACTGGATGTTGGTGGTTGGATTCGGCGCCGGGGGCGGTCTTTGGATCGTACTGTCGACTCTCGCCTTCGTGCGCCACTTCGGACTTCGCCACCTCGGAGAGATCAGCGGACTCAACACCTCGCTCAGCGTCTTCGGCAGCGCGCTCGGTCCCGTGCTCTTCAGCCTCGCGGCCGATGGTTTCGGCGCGTACCGCGCAGCCGTGCTTCTGTGTCTCGTGCTGAACGCGGGCCTGTTGATCGCAGCGATCGTGATCCCACAGAGCGACCCCGCGCACTCACGCGAGCGATCCCGCGAGCAGGGCCTGTGATAGGGTGTCGAGCGGCTCGCGCCTGACGCGGTGGAAATTCGATGGATCTCGATTTCACACACGAACAAGACATGCTCCGCGAGATGACTCGGGGTGTCTGCACGCAGTACACACCGATCGAAGTCGTGCGCAAGCTAGAGAACGACCCGATCGGCCATCCCGACGACTTCTGGAAGCAGCTCGCTCTGCTCGACCTCAGCGGGCTCCTGATTCCACAGGAGTTCGGCGGCTCCGGACTGGGCACGCTCGAGGGGGCGGTGGTCTACGAGGAATTCGGTCGGTCGCTGGCGCCGTCGCCCCACTTCGTGAGCTGTGTCGTCTCCGGCGGTGCCCTGGTGCGCGCTGGAAGTGCCGAGCAGAAGCAACAGTGGCTTCCAAAGATCGCGAGTGGGGAGATCATCCTCACGCCGAGGGGCGCCTGGTCGCAGCCCTCGCCCCGCAAGCCAAGCTCTTCGCGTGCACGACGTACAAGGACGTCACCAAGATGGCCCTGCAGGTCTTCGGCGGCGTGGGATCCACCGTCGAGTACGACATCCAGCTCTATTTTCGCCGCGCGAAGCAATTGCAGATCTCGTGGTGGGACGACGCGTTCCTCGAGGAACGGATCGCGAGCGCCGTGTTCGAGGCGAATCGCTGATCGAGTTCAGGCCTTCACGAATCGCGGATGAAACAGACCAACTGAACGAGAAGGACGGAAGACCCATGGCAGATCTCGGCTACCAGGCCTTCGACGCAGACAACCACTACTACGAGGCGGAAGACGCCTTCACCCGACACATCGATCCGCGGATGGCCAAACGCACCATGCAGTGGGGCGATATCGGCGGGAAGAAGCGCCTGCTCGTCGGCGGGAAGATCAACCGCTTCATCCCGAACCCGACTTTCGATCCTGTCTCGAAGCCCGGCGCGCTCGAGGACTACTTCCGCTCGAAGGCGAGCAACGGCGGCAACATCGTCGAGGCGTTCGGCGAGCTCGACCCGATCCACATCGAGTACCGCAGCCGCGACGCGCGCCTGGCGCTCATGAAGTCACAGGGCCTGCAGGGCGCGTTCTTTTTCCCGACCCTCGGCGTGGGCATGGAGGAGTCGCTCAAGCACGACGTCCCCGCACTGCTCGCCGCCTTCCGCGCGTTCAACCGCTGGCTCGACGAAGATTGGGGGTTTGCGTACAAGGAAAGCATCTTCGCCGCCCCGTACATCACTCTCGCCGATCCCGACTGGGCGGTCGAGGAACTCGAGTGGGCGCTCTCGCGCGACCTGCGGTTGATCGTGATGCGTTCGGGTCCAGTCATCACGCAGGCGGGAAGCTACCGCTCGCCCGGCGATCCCATTTTCGATCCCTTCTGGGCGCGCGTCAGCGAGGCGGGCATCACCACGACATACCACGGGGGCGACGCCGGTTACGGGCGCTACGCCGCGGACTGGGGCGAGTCGGGGGAGACCGAGTCCTTTCGACACCCGGTGCTCACGCGGCTGCTGTCCCCCCAGCCGGTCCACGACACGATGGCGGCGCTCATCGCGCAGGGCGTGTTCGCCCGCCACAAGAACCTGCGTCTCGCGGCGATCGAGAACGGCTCGGGCTGGGTCGGCACGCTGACCACCGCGCTGAAGAAAGCCTGGGTGCAGGTCCCCCACGAGTTCGCCGAGGATCCCATGGAGACCTTCCAGCGCCACGTCTGGGTGTCCCCCTTCTTCGAGGACGACCTCGACGCACTGAAGAAATTGGTTCCCGCTGAGCGCATGATGATGGGCTCGGACTACCCCCACGCCGAGGGACTCCCGAACCCCACCGACTGGGTGCGCGAGATCCCTAATTTCACAAAGCAGGAGCAGCTCCTCGTGATGCGTGAGAACCCGCTATCGCTTTCCGTGCAACAGTCGGTGTTCCACGCCTGACCGGGAAGACAGGGAGTGACGACATGCCTCGCGCGATCGACCTCTGGGTAAACGTCAACATGGGCGCCATGGCGGGCACCGACTTCCTGGTGCGGGTCAAGGAGGACTACTTCAAGGGCGGCGACGAGTTCTTCAAGAACCTGACGCCCGAGGAGACCATCGAGTCCATGGATCGCGCGGGTGTCGAGAAGGTGCTGTTGAGCCTCGACCCGGAACATCCCGACGAGCGCATCCTCGACTTTCCCAACCAGTTCCCCGGGCGCTTCTTCCTCGCGCTCCATCCCAACCTCAAGAAAGGGATGCGGGCGCTGTGGGCCATGGAGGCGATCACCCGCGACCACCCGGTGGTGCTCGCGCGGGTGACCCCCTTTGGTATCGACGTCCCGCCGAACGACGCCATCTACTACCCCTTCTACGCAAAATGCATCGAGCTCGACCTCGCCGCCGGCATCAACACCGGCATCCCGGGCCCGCCCATGCCCGGCGAGTGCCAGCACCCGATGTTCCTCGACCGCGTCTGCCTGCACTTCCCCGAGCTCAGGCTCATCATGCAGCACGGCGCCGACCCGTGGTGGGACGTCGCGATCCGCCTGATGATCAAGTACAAGAACCTCTACCTGATGACGTCCGCCTACGCGCCGAAGTACCTCCCCGAGTCGCTGCTCCACTTCATGAATACGCGCGGGAAGCACAAGATCATGTTCGCATCCGATCACCCGGTTCTCTCCATGGAACGCTGCACCCGGGAGGCGCAGGCGCTCGACCTGCGTCCGGGAGTACTCGATCGGTACCTCTACGACAACGCGGAGGCGGT
>JABSQW010000081.1 GCA_013215605.1 Myxococcales bacterium | reverse complement strand
CCTCGCGAGTGCGGCCGCCACCGGAACCTCCTTCACCGGGTCCTCGGTGAGCGACACCCGCAGCGTGTCGCCCATCCCGTCGAGCAGCAGAGAGCCAATCCCGATGGCGCTCTTGATCCGGCCATCCTCCCCGTCGCCCGCTTCGGTGACGCCCACGTGGAACGGGTAGCTGGGCGCGCCCGGATCGCGCTCTTCGAGACGCGCCGCGAGCAGGCGGTAGGCCTGGATCGCGACCTGCGCATTGCTCGCCTTCATGCTGAACACGACGTCGCGGTAGTCCTCGTCCTCGCATACGCGAACGAACTCGAGGGCGCTCTCCACCATGCCGAGAGGCGTGTCGCCAAAGCGGTTCATGATGCGGTCGGCGAGGGAGCCGTGGTTCGTGCCGATGCGCATCGCGCGGCCGAGCTCCTTGCAGCGGCGCACCAACGGGCGGAAGCGCTCTGCGACCCGCTCGGTCTCCACCTCCCACTGGCGGTCGTCGTATTCGCGAATTTCGAACTTCTTCTTGTCCGCGTAGTTGCCAGGGTTGATCCGGACTTTCTCGACGTGCTCTGCGGCGATCATCGCCGCGTTCGGCGTGTAGTGGATGTCGGCCACGAGCGGCACGTGCACCTGGCGCCGCACGAGCTCGTGCTTGATTGCCGCGAGGTTTTCAGCCTCACGCAGCGAGGGCGCCGTGATGCGTACGATCTCACAACCGGCGTCGACCAGGCGTTCGGTCTGCGCGACGGTGCCCTGGGTGTCGAGCGTGTCGGTGGTGGTCATCGACTGCACGCGCAACGGATTCTCCCCACCGATGCCGACGTCGCCTACGTTCACTTCGAAGGTGGCGCGCCGGGTCGGCGCGAAGGGGTTGGCGACGAAGGGGAGATTTTCGGCCGACACGCCGATCAGCCTTCTCCGAGCAGTGTCTCGAAGCGTTCCATGGCCTCGTCGACCTTCGATACATCGCTGCCGCCAGCCTGGGCGAAGTCCGGCCGACCGCCACCCTTGCCGCCGATCACCGAAGCCACCTCGCGCACGAGGTCGCCCGCTCGAAAACGGTCGGTCAGATCCTTGGTCACACCGAGCGCGAGCGCGACGCGTCCATCGGAGACGGCCACGAGCAGCACGACGCCGCTGCCGATCTTCCCCCGCAGGTCGTCGATCATTCCGCGCAGGGCCTTGCCCTCCACACCGTCGACGCGTGCCGAGACGACCTTCACACCGCCGATCTCCTTCGCGGACGACGACAGATCGGCGGACGCCGCGCCGCGTTGCGCCGAGCGGAGCTTCTCGATCTCGCGGTCCTGCTCGCGCCGCTCTTCGAGGAGTTTCTCGAGGCGCTCGGGCACCTCGGCCACCGATGAGTGCAGGAGATCCGCGGCCTTCTGCAGCGAGCGCTCCTGGCCGCGCAGGTGGTCGAGTGCGCCGAGCCCGGTGAGGGCTTCCATGCGGCGCACACCCGCCGCGATGCCGGACTCCGAGAGCACCTTCAGGAGCCCGATGTCGCCCGTGGCACTCGCGTGGGTACCGCCGCAGAGCTCCGTCGAATTCTCGCCGAACGAGACGACGCGCACCTCGTCGCCGTACTTCTCCTCGAAGATTGCGATGGCACCCGCAGCGATGGCATCGGTGTAGGACATCTCTCGCACCTGACCCACGGCGTTGGCCTCGATCCACTCGTTGACGAGATCTTCGATCGCCACGATCTGTTCCGGTTGCAGGGGCGCGTCGTGGGCGAAATCGAAGCGCAGGCGCTCGGGCCCGACGAGGGAGCCCTTCTGCATGACCTGCGGGCCGAGCACCTGGCGCAGCGCCGCGTGCAGCAGGTGCGTGCCCGTGTGATTACGCACGGTGGCGGCACGAGCGGTAGCGTCGACCCGCAGCTCCGCTCCGGCGTCGGCCGAGAGCTCGCCGGACTCGACGCGACCCTTGTGAACCACCAGCCCGTGAGACGGCTTCTGCGTGTCGCTGATCAAGACGCGCGCGTTGCCGGACTCGATGACGCCGCGATCGCCCACCTGGCCCCCACTCTCGGCGTAGAAGGGGGTCTCGTCGACGACGATCTCGACCTCTTCGCCCGCGCCCGCGGTCTCGCGCACTTCACCGCCCACGAGGAGCGCGCGAATCTGAGAGGAGTGGGTGAGAGTGTCGTAGCCGCAGAACTCGGTGCTGAGATCCGACGCCAGGCGGCCGTAGATCCCGTCGACGCGCTCGCCGTCGCTACCTTTCCACGCGGCTCGCGCGCGCTCGCGCTGCGCCTGCATCGCGGAGTCGAAGCCGGCCTGGTCGAGACTGAGGTCGCGCCCGCGCAGGACGTCTTCGGTGAGGTCCACCGGGAACCCGTAGGTGTCGTACAACTTGAAGACGACGTCGCCGGGTAGCGTCGTTTCGCCCTTGGCCGCGATCCCCTCGATCTCCGCCTCGAGCATCGACAGTCCGTTCGAAAGCGTCTCGAGGAAGCGCGTTTCCTCGCGCTCGATACGGCTCTTGATGTACTCGCGTCGATCTTCGAGTTCGGGATACGCACCGGACATCCCGTCGATGACGGCGTCGGCGACGTCGAAGAGAAAGGGCTCGTCCACGCCGAGCAGCGCGCCGTGGCGGGCGGCTCGGCGCAGGATGCGGCGCAGCACGTAGCCGCGCCCCTCGTTCGACGGCAACACGCCGTCGCCAATGAGGAAAGTGAGGGCTCGCGCGTGGTCGGCGACGACATTGAGCGACACGTCCTGGTCGGGATCCTCACCACGTGTGACACGAGCGATCTCTTGCGCGCGGGCCAGGACAGGTGTGAACAGATCGGTCTCGTAGTCGGTGCGGACGCCCTGGACGACCGACGCCACCCGCTCGAGCCCGGCTCCGGTGTCGATCGAGGGCCTCGGTAGCGGCGTCATCTCGCCCGACGCCGAGCGATCGAACTGCATGAACACGAGGTTCCAGATCTCCAGCCAGCGCCCGCAGTCGCAGCTGGGATCGCAGACTGCGCTCGTACAAGCTGCGTTGACCCCGTAGTCGACGTGGAGCTCCGAGCACGGGCCGCACGGGCCAGTATCGCCCATCGACCAGAAGTTCTCCTCCTCGTCGAGGCGGATCACCTTCTCGGACGGCAGCCCGATGCCCTCGCGCCAGAGGTCGTAGGCTTCGTCATCCTCGCGGAAGACCGTCGCCACGACGCGCTCGGGGTCGATCTCAAGCTTCTGCGTCACGAGCTCCCACGCGAACTCGATGGCCTCGCGCTTGAAGTAGTCGCCGAAGGAGAAGTTTCCGAGCATTTCGAAGAACGTGTGGTGGCGCGGGGTGCGGCCGACGTTTTCGAGGTCGTTGTGCTTGCCCGAGACTCGGAGGACCTTTTGCGAGGTGGTGGCGCGCGTGTAGTCGCGCGTGACCTCGCCGAGGAAGGTGTCCTTGAAGGGCACCATCCCCGCGTTGACGAACAGCAGCGTCGGGTCGCCCTCGGTGACGAGCGACGCGCTGGCAACGCGGCGGTGCCCGCGCTCTTCGAAGAAGCGCAGGAACACCTCACGGATTTCGCTCCCAGTGAGCGACATGGCCCTCCCCTCCCTTGATCGGGTCCCGCAATATAGACGACGGCCCGAATGATGGCCCGCAAGGGAGCGAGTGAGCGCCCGTGGGGTGCGCGCAGTGAGCCCCGGAGCCGAAGCTGGAGGCCAAGGGTCGGCCGGTTCGCCCGAACTTCGTTCGCCTTCGGCTCACTGCTGGGAGACCGACGAAGCGAACGCCGGTATCGTCCGACATCCAGCCGATCCCTCGAGCATCAGCTCCAGCGCATTCGGATTCGTCGCCATCGTGAGGCAATACTTCGAATGCTCAGCCATCGTTGCTGCGTGAGCGGCGTCTCGTAGTTGATTGGTGTTCTGCCTGACCTGGAAGTAGAGGGCAACGAGCGCCGCAACGACTGCGAACGAACCCACGAACTCCCCGATCGAACCCAACTCGATGATCGAGATCCTGATCTCTCCCCTCGGTGTCCAGGGAGCCTGTCAGGGCCTGTCCCGCGCGTTCGCGCTCGACGCCCCAGCGGAGGCGACACAGCACATACGCTTCTCGGGGGACTAGAAGCGCTGGATGAAATCGGCGTCCAGTTCGTCGGCGGGCTTGTCCTCCGAGATCGCCTCTTCGGACGGTTCGTCCTCGAAGTCGTCCCAGGTGCCGTCCGACGTGGACGCAATGCCGCGCGAGCGGAGCGCGAAGTCGTCCGGGTTCGACACGTGCTTGAGCGCCTCCTCGTAGGTGACGAGGCCGCGCTTCACGAGCGACATGAGCGATTGGTCGAAGGTCTGCATCCCGTAGGTCGTGTAGCCCTTCGCGATGGCGTCGTTGAGCTCCTTCGTGCGGTCCTTGTCGGCGATGCACTCGCGGACGCGGGCCGTCGAGATGAGCACCTCCATGGCGGGTACGCGGCCCTTTCCATCGGCGCGCGGCACGAGGCGCTGGGAGATGACAGCCCTCAGGATCGATGCGAGTTGCAGGCGCACCTGCTTCTGCTGGTAGGGGGGGAATACCGAGATGATGCGGTTGATGGTCTCGGCGGCGTCCAGGGTGTGAAGCGTACTCATCACGAGGTGGCCGGTCTCCGCCGCGGTGATAGCGGTCTCGATCGTCTCGAAGTCACGCATCTCGCCCACGAGGATGACGTCCGGGTCCTGGCGCAGCGCTGCGCGCAGGGCGTTCGCGAAGCTCTGGGTATCCACACCGATCTCGCGCTGGTTCACGATGGAACGCCGATCGCGAAGCAGGAACTCGATCGGGTCCTCGATGGTCATGATGTGACAGGTCCGGTTCGTGTTGATGTAGTCGATCATCGCGGCGAGCGACGTCGACTTTCCGGAACCCGTCGTGCCCGTCACGAGGACGAGACCGCGCTGCTCCATCGAGATCGATTCGATCACCTTGGGAAGGTTCAGGTGCTCGATGGTCTTGACGCTGAACGGAATGACGCGGAAGACGATCCCGATGCTGCCGCGCTGCTGGAAGACGTTGACGCGGAACCGTCCCAGTCCGGGGATTCCGTACGCGAGGTCGACTTCGCGGGTCTCGTCGAAGCGACCCTTCTGGACGGGATTCATGATGCCGAAGGCCATCTGCTGAACTTCTTCGGGTGCCAGGCGCTCGCCGTTCTTGAGCGGCACCAGGGCGCCATCCAGGCGGAACATCGGGGGCAGCCCGGGCTTCAGATGGATGTCCGAGGCCCCGCCCTTGAGAGCGATCTTCAAGATGTCGTTCAGCTCCAAACCCGCTCCTTCCAGATCAAAGACCGAATCCGTCCGCGTCCAGTCCGCGTCGAAGACGCATCCAAGAGCGGGACCATTCCGCTTTTCGACCGGATTTGGGCGGGTCTTGAGCCCGAAGCTGCGGGTTGGAGTCTCGTTTTTCCGAGTGGGAGCACGCTGGAATCGGGTGGGGCGTGGAGTTCGCGCGCCGGAAGGCCCCGGGGTCCCTCTGGCGCGCGATCGGCTACTCCGCCGCTTCGGCGGGGTTTTCCCGCTCGAGCTCGGGCTCCGCGGCCGGGATCGGCCGCTTGAGGCCGTTCGCGACGTAGACCGCCTCGGCGATCCGCTCGCGGACGTCCGGGTTCTCCCTGAGGAAGCGCCGTGCGTTCTCGCGGCCCTGCCCGATGCGCTCGTCTTCGAACGAGTACCAGGAGCCGCTTTTCTCGATGATGCCCCCTTCGGCGCCCAGGTCGAGCAGATCGCCCTCGACCGAGATCCCCTGGTTGTAGAGGATGTCGAACTCCGCCTGACGGAACGGCGGCGCGACCTTGTTCTTCACGACCTTGACGCGGGTGCGGTTGCCCACCACCTCGTCGCCGTCCTTCAGCGCAGCGATGCGTCGGACGTCGAGGCGCATCGACGAATAGAACTTCAGCGCGTTGCCGCCCGTGGTCGTCTCGGGATTGCCGAACATCACGCCGATCTTCATGCGGATCTGGTTGATGAAGATCACCGTAGCGTTCGACTTCGACACCGTCGCCGTGAGCTTGCGCAGGGCCTGGCTCATGAGCCGCGCCTGCAGACCGACGTGGTGGTCGCCCATCTCTCCCTCGATCTCGGCCCTCGGCGTGAGCGCCGCCACCGAGTCGATGACAACGAGGTCGATGGCGCCGGAGCGCAGCAGGACGTCGACGATCTCGAGAGCCTGCTCGCCGGTGTCCGGCTGGGAGACGAGCAGGTCTTCGACCTTCACGCCGATGCGGCGCACGTAGCCGATATCGAGCGCGTGCTCGGCGTCCACGAAGGCCGCGACGCCGCCGCGCTTCTGGATCTCGGCCACGGCGTGGAGCGCGAGGGTGGTCTTACCGCTCGATTCCGGCCCGTAGATCTCGACCACCCGGCCGCGCGGGTAGCCGCCGATGCCGAGGGCGAGGTCGATGCTCGGCGAGCCGCTGGAGAACGACTTGACCTCCCGGTCGATGCCATCGGCGGTCATGGTGAGGATTGCACCCTTGCCGAACTGCTTCTCGATGGTGGAGACCGCGAGGGCGATCGCCTTTCCCTTGCTGTCCTCGGTGGATGTTGCTGCACCGTTGGTCCGTGCTGCCTTGCTGCTGGCTGCCATTCTTTCGTTCCTCCAATTTGAATCGTCAAGATTTGAACAGTTGAATTCGATCGAATCGATGGGGTGATGCGAACCCTCAGCCACCCGGCTCTGACGCGGCGAGGGGAAATTCTTCGAGAACCGTGTAACGCGCGCCCTCCGGAGAGAGCTCGCTGCGAAACAACCCAGCGCGCTCGATCTCACAAGCGACATCGAGCGGGGCTTCGAACTCCTCCGACGGCTCGGGAAACGCGCTGCGCTTCCCGCGGCGGACCCGACCCAGCGTGAGATGCGAACGAAACGGCCGCTTCTCCGCTGCGAAGCCGGCCGCCCGCACGCCGCGCTCGATGGCGCCGGCGAGGTCGCGGAGCGGCGCCTCGGGTTCGAGATCGAGCGTGACGGCGACGGGCCGGCGCCGCGACGGAAAGATCCGCACGCCCCCGAGGCGAAGGGTGAACCCAGGGACGCTGGCCGTGGCCCGGCGTACCGCCTCCGCGAGCTCGGGCAGCGCACTGCGCTCGACGTCTCCCATGAAGCGCAGCGTCACGTGGAGGTTCTCCGGTGCGACCCAGCGCACGGCATCGCCCCCCGGGCACTCGCCGAGCGCGCGGATGCGCAGAACCGCCGCGCGGCGGGCGGCCTCGTCGAGGCCGATTGCGAAGAAGCTGCGAAGGACGTCGTTGGCCACGTCATCAGCGCGCCGGAGGCGGTCCGCCGCCTCTCTTCTCGAGCAGGCTGGGGCCCACGATCGGAACCTCGAGCAGCGCACGGCGCACCCAGTCGATGGCGGTGTGGGCGGTGAGCTGGCGGTGCCGCGGGCGATCCAGCGGAAACTGAAATTCCTCGCAGTGCGTGCCCGACTCCCGGGCGAGCGCCACGTACGCGAGGCCGACGGGTCGCTCGACGCCGTTGTCGACGACGGGATCGGGACCGGAGACGCCGGTGGTGGCGAGGCCGAAGTCTGCGCCGAAGCGCTCGCGCACGCCCTCGGCCATGGCCCGGGCCGTGGCTTCGGACACGGATCCGTGCTCGGCGATGACGCCTTCGGAGATGCCGAGCAGCGCCACCTTGGACGCGCCCGTGTAGGCCACGACGCCGCCCAGGAAGAAGGACGACGCGCTCGAAAGCTCGGTGAGCTCCTGGGCGATCAGACCGCCCGTGCAGGACTCCGCGACGGCGATGCTCTTGCCGTGCTCGGACAGCAGGCGCGCGACGACGGCCGGAAGCGTCTCGTCTCCCTCGGCGTAGACGATCGGTCCGAGGCGCTCGCGGATGGCGTCGCTCACCTGGGCGAGCAGGCGACCGGCCTCTTCGGCCGTCTTCGCGCGGGCCAGCGGACGCAGGTAGTTGTCGGGAAAGGCGGTGCGGAAACCGAGGCTGACGTCGCCCGACGCCGCGATGTCCGCGAGTTCCTCGTCGAGATTGGACTCGCCGATGCCGAACGTGCGCAGCAGCGTGGCGCGCACCACCTGACCGTCGCCCCGGCGATCCGCGAGCCGCGGCATGACCTGCTCGTCCATCATCTTGTAGAGCTCGCGCGGAACGCCTGGCATGCAGAAGAACCAGGCGTTGCCCTCTTTGAGCAGACAGCCGGGCGCCGTGCCGATGGGGTTGGGGAGGATCTCCGAGCCCGCCGGAAACCAGGCCTGCTTGGCGTTGTTCTCCGCCATCTCGCGGCCGAGGCCGCGGAAGAAGCCGCGGAGGGTCTCGAGGGAGGCCTCGTCGAGCAGCATCTCGCGACCGAACGTCTCGGCGAGGGCCTCACAGGTGAGATCGTCGCGGGTGGGGCCGAGGCCGCCGGAGACGAGGATGACGTCGCTGCGGCCCTCGGCGCGCAGGAAGGCGTCCTTCATGTCGTCCGGATCGTCGAGCACGGACGCGTGGAAGCGGGTCTCGATGTCGAGACCCAGCAGGCGATCCGACAGGAAGGACTTGTTGGAATCGACGATTTCGCCGCGGAGGAGCTCGTCTCCGATGGTGAGGACTTCGGCCTTCAAGCAGCGCCCCCGAGCACAAGGCCGACGGCGATGGCGGCGGCCATCACGAGAGCACCGAAGAAGCCCGCGATTACGTCGTCCATCACCACGCCCATGCCTCCCCGTAAATTGCGCTCGGCCCAACGGGCGGGCCCCGGCTTCCAGATATCAAACACGCGGAATACGACGAATCCGGTCACGAGCCAAAACGGAGAGAAACTTTTTTCGGGCGCGAGCAGCAGGAGTGGCGAGAGCGTGACGAGCTGGCCCGCCACCTCGTCGATCACGATGCGGCCGTCGTCCTTCTTCTCGAACAGGCGCTCGGCCTCGTCTGCGGCCCAGACCCCGAGGGCCGTGAGCGCGGCGGTGGTGAGGACGAACAGCGGAAAGCCGAGGCCGGCCAGGGGGAGGAAGAGGATCACGCCGGCCGCCGACCCGAAGGTGCCGGGCGCGTAGGGGCCGTAGCCAGCACCACCGGCCGTGGCCACGGCGAGGACGAGCCAGCCCGCCGCCGTGGTGGGGCGCGCGCTGCTGGCGGGAGACCCAGAAGTCTCTGATTTTTCAGGTGATTCGGTGACCAACTCTCGTGCGGTTGCGGGTCCGGAAGCTGCGGCCAGCGCGAGCGCGGCGCGTGCCCCGATGCGCAAATCCAGCATGGCCTCTGGCGAAAACCCTGCGGGACCGGGTGCTCGGGACCGGTCGGCTCGAATGCGCGGCTGGAGGTGACCGCGGAGTCAATCGACGCCTGCGCGGGGAACGCGACGCCGGGACTCAGAGTAGTCTCGCGAGCCCCGGAGAGTCAACGATCCGAGAGGCGAAAAAAACAGAAAAGTCGGCCGAAATCAGCTGATTTCCCAGGGGGTTCTGCGCTGGGAGCTGGGCAGCGAAAGCAACCCGGAGGCAGCCTGGGGGCGAGCCCTGTGAGCAGGCGGGCTTCGCCCGCTGACAGCCCGCTGAGCTAGCTTCAGGGCGTGAACTCCCCCGGCCCCGTCCTCGCCGTCGACTACGGCGCGCGCCGGCTCGGTCTCGCCATTTCGGAGCCCGAATCGGGCATCGCCTTCCCTGTCGATCCGCTCGTCCGCCGGAATCCCGCCAAGGACCTCGCCGACCTCCGAGATCTCGCAACAGACCGCCAGATCGCCAGGATCGTCGTCGGGTTGCCGATACACATGGATGGAAGCGCCGGTCCGGAGGCCGAGGCCGCGCGCAGCTTTTCCGTCGAGCTGGAACGGATCACGGGCCTGACGGTCGAGCTGCTCGACGAACGCTGGACAACGATGGAGGCGGAGCGCTCCTTGAGAGAAGTGGATCAGGGCCGCAAGAGCCGACAGCGGAATCGCCAGAGCGGAGCCCGAGACTCGGCCGCCGCTGCCATCCTGTTGCGCACCTACCTCGAGCGCTCACAGTTCGGGGCGAAACCCGAGAGCGAACCCCGGTGAAGCTCCGTCACTTCGTCATCGCCGGATTCGCGCTCCTGCTCGTCGTTGCTGGCGGCGTCGCGGTCACCGTGCAGCAGGCCCTGGCTCCCGCGAATCCGTCCGCCGAGCCGGTGCTGTTCCGTGTGCAGCGTGGCGCCCCGCTCGCCCGCATCGCGCGCAATCTAGAAACCGGCGGTTTCGTGAAGGACGCTCGCACCGTGATCTGGCTCGCCGAATACCGCGACCTCGCTTCGCGCCTGAAGGCCGGCGAGTACCGCATTTCTGCCGCACTCACCCCGGTGGAGATCCTCGAGCGCATCGCAGCGGGAACGGTCGAGACCTACGAGGTCGTGCTCCCCGAGGGCCTCACCGCCGCGCAGATCGGCGAGCGCATCGAGGCCGCCGCGTTGGTGGATGCCGAGGAGTTCGCAAAGATCGTGGGCGACCCGGCCACCGCACAGGTGCTCGGCGTCGAGGGCGACACCCTGGAGGGGTATCTGTTTCCCGAAACCTATCGCCTCCCGCGCGACCTTCCACCGCTCGAGATCGCCCGCGCGATGGTGGGCGAGTTTCGCGCCGTCTGGAAGGAGGTCGAGCCCAAAGCCCGCGAGCAGGACCTGAGTATGCGCGAGGTGGTCACCCTCGCGTCCATCATCGAGAAGGAGACCGGCGCAGCCGAGGAGCGCCCGCTCATCGCGTCCGTGTTCCGCAACCGCCTCGCGCGCGGCATGCGCCTCGAGACCGACCCGACCGTGATCTACGGCATTCCCGACTTCGACGGCAACCTGCGCCGAAGGGATCTCGAGAACGACGACAACCCGTACAACACGTACCGTATCCGCGGTCTGCCGCCCGGTCCCATCGCAAACCCCGGCGCGGATGCGCTGCGCGCCGTGGTGAACCCCGCCGATTCGAAGTTCCTCTATTTCGTGTCGCGCAACGACGGCACCCACAAGTTCTCCACCACGTACAAGGAACACGTCGTGGCGGTGAACACCTTCCAGCGACGCCGCGGCAGCCGCTGATCCCTCGCCACCGGCGAGCGCAGTGGGTCGATCGGGGCACCGCCCGGATCCGGGTCCCCAAGACTAAAAGATCTGGTACAGGAACGGCTGGTTCTGGGGGCCGCTGCCAAAGATCAGCAGGGCGCCCATCAGGACGATGTAGAGGACGAACGAGATCAGGAAGTAGCGGCGATAGCGGCGCCAGAAGCCCGGTTTCTGCTCTTCCCCGCTCATTGCATGCCTTCCCGTTCGATCGCCGCCGCTTGGCGCTCGAACGCCTGCGCGATGAAGTCGAGAGAATACTCGGCGATCATCGCGTGTGCAGTGGAGTTGGGGTGCGCGTCGTCGAGCGACACCCACAGCCGGTGGGGATCGGACTCGCCTTCGAAGAAGGGGAACAGGTCGAGGCTCTCGACCCCGAGGCCTTCGAGGTGTCCGCGCACCTTCGCGTGCTCGTCGAGAAACGGATAGTCGACCAGATCGTGGAGCTCCGGCAGCAGGACGACCTGCAGACCGATGCCGCGTTCGCGACACACACGGGCCAGCTCTGCGAACGCGTCTCGCGTGGCTCGCCAGCCGGCCCGGTCGTCGTCGTAGAGGCCCGCGTAGAAGTCTTGGAAGGACTGGCCTTCGATCGTGTTGCCGATCGTCGCGTGGATCCGCGACCAGAAGAAGGTGATGGCGCGACTGTGGCCGAGGAAGCCCCAGCGCGACTGCACGGGCGTGGGCTCGGCGTCGTTGATGAAGTAGAAGACCACCACGTGGTCGGGCTCGTAGCGAATCCCCCTTTCGAGGAAGTGATGGACCTGCTGCTCGGTGTTGTAGTTGCCCGTGCCGAAGTTCAGCACCTCGGTGGGACGCTCGGTGGAGAGCGCGGCCTCCAGTCGCGTTTCGAAGGCTTCGTCCTTCGAGACGCCCCATGCGAGCGTCAGTGAGTCGCCGAGAAACGCAATCCGCCGCGCCGCGCCGCGCTCGACCGGATACTCGCGGTCGCGCAGGCCCACCGAGTTGATCTCGACGTCCACGTCCATCAGGTGTGCGCGCCCCCCGGGCCGGTGGACATGGCCGATCTTCGGGTCGTCGTCGGGGAGCTTCAGCTCGTTCGCGTAGCGCGACATCTCGATGTCGTAGAATGTGTTGAAGCCGGTCCAGAGGCGGACGGCCACCTCGGTGAGTCCGAGGAAGAAGAGCATCGACAGCACGGCGGCGAGGATCGACTTGACGATGTCGTTCATTCCAGGTCCGTCACACCTCCGCTCCCACAGGGCCGCACGAGAGATTACCCCGCCCCCGCATGCTGCAGCCCCCCTTGTCTCGTAGCCGGATCAGGCGGCTGGCCGTACGCGTCGGCGTGGCCGCCGCGTCCGCGGCGCTATTCGTGGGAATCGTCGAGGCGTCGGTGCGCATCCTCGCGAGCGCGGGCGCGATCGACGCACCGCCACTCGGCGCGGCCGACGACTTCTGGAATTCCGACCACCCGACCTTCGGCGTCTGGCACGCGCCCGAGCAGGCGACGCGCCACAGTTCGGACTGTTTCGACGTGCTGTACCAGACCAATTCCGTCGGCGCGCGCGATCGCGAACGCACGGAGCGGTCGGACGCGCCGCGGGTGGTCGTACTCGGCGATTCGTTCGTCGAGGGATGGGGGCTCGCCACAGAAGAACGCCTCTCCGACCAGCTCGAGCAGCGCACCGAACTCGAGCACCTGAACTTCGGGATGTCCCACTTCAGCCCCTACCAGGCTGTGCTCGCCTACCGGGAGCTCGGACTGCGGTTCGCACACGATGCCGTGTTGCTCGCAGTGGTACCGGCCAGCGACTTCGCCGACCTCGACGTTCGCCGTGCGATGAGGATGCCGACCTACGACTACCGCTACCGCCCCTACCTCGTCGGCGAGTATCCGGACTTCGAGGAGATCCACCTGCGCGAGCAGGTGCTGGCGCGATGGTTGCGACGCAACTCGTTTGGATACAACGCGCTGTCGGGTATCTCGGCTGCACTGCGTGAACGCGTACGAGCGTCGAACCGGAACGCCGCGGGTGTGGGCGCGACCCGAATGGTCGCGCGGGCCACCGACGACGCCAGGTCCGATCGCGGCGCAAGTGCCGAGCCAGAGCCAACACACTCGTTCTTCCACGACTACTCGCCGCGCCTCCTCGACTTGTTGCGCAGCAGCATCGAGCGCCTGAAGGCGGCGGCCGGCGGGCGCAGTGTCGCCGTGGCCCTGGTACCCCAGATGCGCGATCTCGTCCGCTACGACGAATCCGGAACCAGTCCACTCGGGAGCGAGCTCGGCGAGCTGCTCGCGCCGTTCGATGTTCGGGTGGTCGACCTGCTGCCGGAGCTCTACCGACGGCGCAGTGATCTGACCCGCTACTTCCTCACGTGCGAGATCCACTGGTCGGGCGAGGCCAACGAGGTCGCGTCGGAGGCGATCGCCGAGATGCTCGCGGATTCGTTCTACGCGCGGCGTCCCGTGCGCTGATCCGTCACTCGAAATCCACCACGCCTGGCACGTACTGATAAGATCGCGGGCCAGCCCCCGCGCGCGCAGCGCGCGCCGAGTGAGGACACCATGGGAAGCATCGAGTCCACCCCGACTACCGGCGTGATCGTCACCGGTGGAGCGTCCGGAATCGGAAGAGCCAGTGCCGTCGCCCTGGCCGAGGCGGGGCGTCCCGTCGCGGTCTGGGACCTCGACGGATCGGGCGCGGAAAAGACCGCCGCCGAGATCCGGGAGCGCTTCGGCGTCGCGGCCGTTGCTCAGGGCATCGACGTGCGCGAGCGGGACACCTACTCCGACGCGATCGACGCCGCGCGGGAAGCGCTCGGCTCGATCGGGGGGCTGGTGCACGCCGCCGGTGTCTCGCACCCGGTTCCGGTGGACAGCATCGAGGACGACGACTGGAACCTCGTGCTCGACGTCAACCTCGGCGCCGAGCTGTGGCTCGTGAAGGCGCTGCTCCCGGACCTGCGCGAGAACCCGGGCTCGGCGGTGGTCGGCATCGCGTCGATCAATGCGATCCTCGGCAACGGCGTAAATCCCGCCTACGGGGCGTCGAAGTCCGGGCTGCTCGGCCTCACCCGGTCGCTCGCCGACCAACTCGCCGGCGACGGTGTGCGGGTCAACGCCATCTGCCCGGGCTACACCGACACGCCGATGCTCTCCGAAGCTTTTGTGGCGGCCCCCGCGCTCCGCGACCGCATGGCCGCACAGTCGATGATCGGCCGGCTCGCCGACCCCAGCGAGATCGGACGTGTGGCCCGCTTCCTCCTCTCGGACGACGCAAGCTTCATCACCGCCGAGCATCTCGTGGTCGACGGCGGGGTCGTGCGGTCCCAGCGCTAGACGTCCGGCCGGAGCTGCACGATCAGGATCGCGCGCGCGCGCGAAGCAGAAAGTGGAGCGCGACGCCGATCGCAACGAGCACGACCGCCACCAGGCCGCGAACGAACACGAAGTCGATGATGGGCACCGCGGGGAAGACGTGCGTCTTCTCGATCGACGCCCGCTTGTGGATCCCGAGGTCTTTCTCGCCGAGTGAGAGCGCGAACTCGATCATGTCGCGGCGGCTGCGGTAGCGGACGATGCCCACCTGGTCCCACCGGTCCGCACCGTCGAAGTCGAGGAACGTGCCAACCTGGTCCGCGAGCAGTATCGGAAGGGATCCGCGCACGAGGAGCGGCGCGACGACGGCGGCACTGTAGCGGTCGGCCGCAGCCTCTACGTCGTCGTCGTAGTCGTATCCAGGCGGGTACTCGGCCTTCTCGCGGTACTTCATGAGATTGACCATGTAGTACTCGTTGCCGTCGTCCTCACGGAGCAGGGTGCGGAAGGCCTCGCGCGTGTGGGGATCCGAGTGCTCGGAGCGGGCGGCGATCTCCTCGAGCTTCGCGAGGTAGGCGTCCACTTCGCCGGAGGTGAGCGGCGTTCCCGAACCTCCGTACCACAGCCAGAAGACCGCATAGGTGACGGCGAGGACGCCAACGAGGATCAGGTCGGATCGACGCAAGGGAACCTCCTGCCAGTCGATGTGAACGCACGACCGCCAGTATGCCCTGCGACGCCGCCTCCTGGTTCCTGGGATGACGCAGCCCCTTCCTCGGCGGGTTCAGGTCTGCGTACACTCGCCTGTGAGCGTCCGCGGACTCGCTCACGCTGATCGGGCGTCGAATATTCGCAGCCCGGGCGCGCACCTCGGGAGATCTCGCCTTCCAGGAGCGATCGAATGGTGCTGGCGGGGTTCTGGGGGTTCGGTGTGCTGGCGCTGTGTTTGCTGGCGCAATCAATGAATCGCGACGTCTTTGAGCAGCGACATATTGTTGAGCGCCTCGCCCGCGCCGTGGACCACGGCGGTGAACGGATCGTCACTCCGCAGGATCGGGAGCTTCGTCTCCTGGCGAAGGACGTGGTCGAAGTCGCGCAGCAGTGATCCGCCGCCCACCAGCATGATGCCGCGGTCGACGATGTCGGCGGCGAGCTCAGGGGGCGTCTTCTCGAGCGTGAGATGCACGGTCTCGACGATGGCGTGGATCGGCTCGACGAGCGCCTCGCGGATCTCGTCGCTCGTGGCGACCACGACCTTGGGAATGCCCGCCACCAGGTCGCGACCCTTGATCTCCATGGACTCGTTCTTGCCCTCCGGCGAGGCCATTCCGATCGTGATCTTGATCTCCTCGGCGGTGCGCTCACCGACGAGCATGTTGTACTTGCGCTTCACGTAGTTGATGATCGCTTCGTCCATCGTGTCGCCGCCGGTGCGGATCGACCGCGATGCGACGATGCCCGACAACGAGATCACGGCGACGTCCGTCGTGCCACCGCCGATATCCACCACCATGTTCCCGGTGGGCGCGGTGACGTCGAGACCGGCGCCGATCGCAGCGGCCATGGGCTCTTCGATGAGATACACCTCGCGCGCGCCAGCGGAGAGCGCGCTCTCGCGAACGGCGCGCTTCTCGACGCTCGTGATGCACGGCGGAACACAGATCACGGTGCGGGGGCGCACCAGCTTCGCGCGGTTGTGGGCACGGCGCAGGAAGTATTTGAGCATCGCTTCGGTGATCTCGAAGTCGGCGATCACACCATCCTTGATCGGGCGGATGGCGCGGATGGCGCCCGGTGTGCGACCGAGCATCTCCTTGGCTTCGTGACCCACCGCGATCACTCGCTCGCCACGTCCAGCCGAATCTTCCGTCACAGCGACGACGCTGGGCTCGGAGCAGACGAGGCCCTTGTCGCGGACGTACACGAGCGTATTGGCCGTGCCGAGGTCGATCGCAAGGTCGTGCGAGAACAGCCCCGCGATGGCGTCGAAGATCATCGAATCCGTCCCTCCAGATCCGGCCGTGGAGGGTCCGGGTCCCGCAGGGCGTATCGGCGCTGGCGCGGCAAGAGTTGAGCCGAAGGCTTCGAATTCGCCCGAAAAGCTCGCTGGGACGGGGAGATACGACGAGCTAGCGGGTGGGGACAGGATTCAGCGCGGCGCTGGCATCGAGGTCGGCGATGCGACCCTGGAGCTCGGTCATGGCGGCGCGAACGCCACCCACCTGCGTACGCACCCCACGGAGCTGTGCCCGGTGTGCGTCGAGGGAGGCCTGCGTGGCTGCGAGCTCGCTCTCGAGCGCGACCACCTGTCCCACCAGGGCCTGACCGCGCTGGTACTGGATCGCAAGGAGAACCAGCGCCAGACCGAGCAGAATCGCGAGCACGATCGGAACGATCCTCGAGGCGCCTTCGTCCGTCGGCGCGTGCGCCCCCCGCTCCTCCCCGACGTCCCCCGCTTCCGGCGGGACCGCTTCGAGGTGGGGGGCGGAGTCGCTCACTTCACGATTGGATGACGAGCTTCGACAAGCTCGTCTTGCGCAAATTCGTCTTCTGAATCGTGCGCACGAGCTCGGCCACCTTCTCGATATCGGTCTCGAAGGGGTTGTTGCAGATCACTCGGACGTTCAGAAGGTTGCCCAGACGAATGTTCGACCAGTCGAGGTCGTACTGGATCGAGTTCTGCCGAGCCAACTTGATGAACTCGCCACGCATGCGGGCGCGTGTGTCGGGCGGCGGCTCGGTCTTCGCCTTGATGATCTCGTCGTCCTCCAGGATGCGCTCTACCTTACCCTTGCGCTCGAGCAGATAGTAGATGCCGCGGTCGAGGCGCAGGTCGTGATACTGAAGATCGAGCATGAAGACCCGGGGATCGTTCCAGGTCGTGTCCTTGGAGTCGATGTAGCCCTGAATCATCTTGCGCTTGATCACCCAGTCGATCTCGCGATCGAGTCGATCGGGGTCGTCGGTGAGGCAATCGAGGACGTACTGCCACTTTTGGACGGCGTCGCGCAGTTCGTCGGTGACGGGATACTGCTCGATGTACTTCTGCGCCATCTCGCAGTATTCCATCTGGATGTTGATGGGCGAGTACTCGCGTCCATTGTCGAGCCGAAGCTTTCGCTTGCACGTCGTATCGTAGGAGATGTCCTTGATCGCCTTGACGGGGTTGCGAAGCGTGAAGTCCTTGTTGATGTAATTGTCCTCGATCATCTGGAGGACCACCGCGCAGGCGCCGACCTTCACGAAGTTCGTGAATTCGGACATGTTGGAGTCGCCCACGATCACGTGGAGACGCCGGTACTTCTCGCGGTCTGCGTGCGGTTCGTCGCGCGTGTTGATGATCGAGCGGTCGTTCGTCGTGGTGCCCGAGATCTTCTGGTAGATGTGCTGGGCGCGCTGGCTGATGCAGTAGTGGACGCCGTCCTGTGTCTGGAAGACCTTGCCCGCACCGGTGTAAATCTGGCGCGTCACGAGGAACGGGATCAACTGTTCGGCGAGGTAGTAGAAGTCGACGTCGCGGTCGACGAGGTAGTTCTCGTGGCAACCGTAGCTGTTCCCGACGAAGTCGGTGTTGTTCTTGAAAATCGAGAGCTTCCCGGCGATCCGCTCCTCGCGGATCTTCTCCTCGGCATAGATCTGGAGATCTTCGAGGATGCGCTCGCCCGCCTTGTCGTACACGATGAGCTGGCGGGGAGACATGCACTCGGGCGTGGCGTATTCGGGGTGGCAACCGGTGTCCTGATAGAAGCGGGCGCCGTTCTCGAGGAACACGTTCAGGAAGTGTTCCGTGGTAATCAACTTCTCGAACAAGAAGCGAATCGCCTTCTCGACCGGGAGAGTCTTCCGCCCCTCTGGGGTGAAGATGATTCCGTACTCGGTCTCGATTCCGTAGATCCGCTTTTGCACGTTCCGCCGTCCCGTTGGGTCGTGTGGAAGCTAGCCGGGCTTCACCGCGTCTCGCTAGAAAAGCCTCTCAATGGCACTTCCAGGAGCTGCCCGACCTGCCTTGCGCCGACCCTAGACGCCCAGCTCCTTCTTGATCATATCGGCGGGGAGCCGGCGGAACTTGCGGCCTTGGCGAGACCGCTCGAGCACGCAGATTTCGAGGTTCTCGGGCTCGACGAGAGGAGCCCCATCCGAGCCTCGCTGCAGCGCCCTGCGGCCAAGCGTCATCGTTTCCCCGAGGGGAAGCTTGGCCTCGTACTCGTCGTTGAGGAACGTGGTGAGATCCTCGGCGGCGCCCCCGATCACGCAGAAACCCTCGTGATCGCTGATGCTGCCGTCGAACTGGATGCGAAAGATCGCGTTGTTCTCGTGGCCTGCGAGCTCGTCGTCGCCCACTTCCGCCACGATGGCCTCGACCTCGAGGGGCTTGAGCTCCCGAGTGAAGGCGTCACCGATCGCCTGGGAGTACGCGTTGGCCAGAGCGTTTGCGCGCACGTCGTCTCGGCAGTACGTGTAGCCCTTCATGTCGGCGTAGCGAACACCGATCTTCCGCAGCTGGTCGAACTCGCTGAACTTACCGACGCCCGCGAATGCAATGCGGTCGTAGATCTCGCCGATCTTCGACAGCCGCGACGGGTTCTCGGCCATGAGCAGCACGCCGCCGTCGAACTCGATTACGATACTCGGCTTGCCACGGCTGATGCCCTTGCGCGCGTACTCGGCCTTGTCGGCCATGACCTGTTCCGGAGAGACGTAGAAAGGCGCGCTCATGCTGCACCTCCAGCGTCGTCGCTGCGATCGGCCATGATCGCGCGGTAGATCTCTTCGATCTTGGCGTCGGATACTTTCTCGATACCGCCCGCCGTGCAGTAGTTGATGATCGGGAAGATGCCGCGCACGACGTCGATACCACCGGTGGCGCGATCTTCGTCCGCCGCGTCGACGAGAGCCTCCACGGCCATACTCAGCGCGCCGTCGAGGCCGACCCGGTTCTTGTGGACCTTCTTCAGCGACTCCCGAGCGTAGAGACCGCCCGAGCCCGTCGCCTCGAATTCGGTCTCCTCGTAGCGGCCGCCCGTGACGTCGAACTTCCAGAGCCGACCGCTGTGGCGGCGAAGGTCGTAGCCAGCGAAGAGCGGCACGACCACGAGACCCTGCATCGCAGCCGGCAGGTTCGCCCGGATCATCTGCGACAGCTTGTTCGCCTTGCCGTCGAGTTCGAGCGCCTCGCCCTCGATCTTCTCGTAGTGCTCGAGTTCGATGCGCATGAGGCGCGCCATCTCGATGCACGGGCCCGCTGCACCGGCGATGGCGATCAGCGAGTGGGAATCGGTGGGATAGACCTTCTTGACGTCGCGGGACGCGACGCGATGCCCCTCGGTTGCGAGGCGATCGCCTGCCACCATGACGCCATCTTCGTACTTGAAAGCCAGCACGGTCGTGCCGTGGGGAATCGAAAGCTGGGCGAGTCCTCGGGAATCCAGCTCGAACTTCGGAATCTGGTTCGGATGGTCCACCGCCAAGAACTCGCTGAAGCTCGATCCCTGGTACTCAGTCCTGAAACGCAACGCGCTCCCCTTTCGCCGCGCGCGGCCTTTTTTACTGACCGCCGCGCTGAACGTAGTTCTTGACGAACTCCTCCGCGTTCTCCTCGAGGACTTCATCGATCTCATCGACGAGGGAGTCCATCTCTTCTTTGAGCTCTTTGCCCTTCTTCGCGAGCTTCTGTCCACCGCCGCCCTTGGAGTCGGCTCCACTCCCTCCCCCGCCCTTCGGGGCCTTCTTCTGGGTCGACTCCGCAGCGCCGTAGATCGGAAGCGCCAGATCGGGATCGCTCGAGGGATTTTGGGGTCGCATCGCGTCGAATTTTTTTTGCATGTCCGTTCTCTTTCGTGAAATGCCTAGGACCGAAGATTCCTCACGAGGTCCGCTGCCGTCGGTGAGTTGTTGAGCAACTCATCCACGTGCTCCTTCGACCCCTTGAAAGGCTCAGCCATCAGAATCCTCTTGATCGGTTCATCACCCACGCTGAATGAGATTGAATCCCAATTCACCCCAAAAACAGCGCTGCCGTATCGTCTCAGGCATTCGCCCCGGAAGTACGCCCGGGTGTCGCTCGGCGGCTGCGTGATTGCGGCGGCGATCTCAGCGTCACTGACGATGCGCTCGGCACGGCCCTGACGCTCCAAGAGATAGTATAGGCCCTTGTCCGGCCGCAGGTCGTGGTACTGGAGGTCCAGCATCTGGACCTGTGGGGCCCCCCAGTCGAGCTCTTTGCGGTCCATGAAGCTCTCGATCATGGCCTTTTTCATCACCCAGTCGATCTTCGTGTCGAGCTCCATGGGGTCGCGCTCGAGGCACTCGAGCACGGTTTGCCATTTCTCGAGGATGTCCCGGGTTTCGTCGTCGATGTCTCGGCCGGAGACGTAGCGGAGTGCCATGTCCAGGTACTCCTTCTGCACCTGAACGGCCGTCAGCCGCTTGCCGTTGTCGAGCTGGAGTTCCTTCTTGCACGTCGGGTCGTGAGACGCCTCTTTGATGGCCTGCACCGGGTCGCGCAGAGCCAGGTCCTTGTTGATCGCGCCGTCCTCGATCATCGAGAGCACGATGGAGGTGGCGCCGTTGCGCAGGTAGATCGTGTACTCGCTCAGATTCGCGTCGCCGACGATGACGTGGAGCCGGCGGTACTTTTCGCGGTCGGCGTGGGGCTCGTCGCGGGTGTTGATGATCGGGCGCTTGACCATCGTGTCGAGCGCCACCTCGGTCTCGAAGAAGTCGGCGCGCTGGGACAGCTGGTACTGGCACGGCTGGCTGCGATTCTCGCTACCCACCTTGCCGGCGCCGGTGTAGACCTGGCGCGTGGCGAAGTACGACATGAGATGCTCGACGATCTGCTTGAAGGACGTGCGGCGGTCCATCAAGTAGTTCTCATGCGATCCGTAGCTGTTGCCCTTTCGGTCGCTGTTGTTCTTGTACAGCAGCATCTCGGTGCCTTCCGGCAGCAGGGCGTTCGCCTCGCGTCGGCTGGCCTCGAGCACTTTTTCACCGGCCTTCTCGTGAACCACGAGATCGTGCACGTTGGTGACCTCCGGACACGAGTACTCCGGATGGGCGTGATCGACGTAGTAGCGCGCTCCGTTCACCAGCGTCTTGTTGCGGGCGATGTTCTCCTGCTGGTTGGGCGTGTACTTTTCACCGTCGACCTGAAAGCCGCGGGCGTCGGCCAGTGGGTTCTCCTGGTCGTAGTCCCAGAGAATCTCACCCGCGTGGTCCTCGCGGAACGCGTTCACGAGGAGGACGCACCCCGAAATCGGATCGAAGTCGGGGTCTCCTTTTACGGTGATCCCATACTCGATCTCCGTGCCCATCACCTTGGGAATGGCCATTCGGTCTCCGCTTCTTCGCGCGCCCTATAGGTACTGGCCCGAGGTAATGTTCTCGATCGACCGCTCCGTGCGACTGATTCCGGAAATGAGCGTACGCACGTTGATGATCCGCTCGCCCTTCCGGCCCGAGATACGGGCCCAGTCGTCGGGGTTCGTGGTGTTCGGGAGGTCCTCGTTCTCCTTGAACTCGTCATTCACGGAGTTGATGAGGTCCGCCGACTTGATGCCCCGCTCCTGATTCTCGATCACGCGCTTGACGGCCATTTTCTTCGCGCGGGCGACGATGTTCTCGATCATCGCGCCGCTCGAGAAGTCCTTGAAGTAGAAGATCTCGCGCTCACCCTTGGCGTATGTCACCTCGAGGAACTTGTTCTCCTCGCTGGTGGCATACATGTGATCGATGCATTTGGAGATCATACCGCTGACGATCTTGTCCGGATCGCTCCCGTGCTCGACCTGCGCGCTTTCGTGGAACGGCAGGTCGGGCGTGAGGTACTTCGAGAAGATCTCTCGAGCCGCTTCCGCATCCGGGCGGTGAACCTTGATCTTGAGGTCCAAACGACCGGGGCGGAGCACCGCCGGGTCGATCAGATCCTGGCGGTTCGAGGCGCCGATCACGATCACGTTCCTCAGTGACTCGACACCGTCGATCTCCGACAGGAACTGCGCGACGACCGTGGCCTCCATGTCCGACGAGATACCCGACCCGCGCATGCGGAAAAGCGAGTCCATTTCGTCGAAGAAGATCACGACCGGGACGTCCTCGCTGGCCTTCTCTCTGGCCTTCTTGAACACCTCGCGAATCTTGTGCTCCGTCTCACCGACGTACTTGTTGAGCAGCTCCGGGCCCTTCACGTTCAGGAAGTACGCCGCGGTGGGCTTTCCGGTGCGAACCTCGATGCTCTTCGCCAGGCTGTTCGCCACGGCCTTCGCGATGAGCGTCTTGCCGCAGCCGGGAGGGCCGTACAGCAGGATACCCTTCGGCGGCGACAGCTGGTGCTCGGCGAAGATGTCCGGGTAGATGTACGGCAGCTCCACCGAATCGCGCAGGACTTCGATCTGGTCTCGCAGGCCACCAATCTGATCGTACGTGACGTCCGGGATCTCCTCGAGATCGACCTCTTCGACGGTCGACTTCGGCAGCTTCTCGAACGCATACTGCGTGCGCGGATCGTAGAGGATGCTGTCGCCCGTCTTCAGCTTCTCGCGGCGCAGCGGCTCCGCGAGCGTGATGACGCGCTCGTCGTCGGTGTGGCCGAGAACGATGGCGCGGTTGCCATCGATGAAGTCGATGATCGACGCGATCTCTCCGCGCGACACGTAGCCAGCGGGCTCGACGACGTTGAACGCCTCGTTGAGAACCACGAGCTGGCCTTCCTCGAGCGTGAACGCGTCGAGGTTCGGATGGAGGTTCACGCGCATCTGCCGACCGTCGATCACGATCTCGCAGGTGCCGTCCTTGTTCGGGCGCTGGAAGACGGCGTAGCTGTTCGGCGGGGCACACAGCTTGTCGACCTCCTCCTTGAGGAGCTCGATCTGCTGCTTGGCCTCCTGGAGCATGTTGACGAGGCGCTCGTTCTGGCGCTCGGCATCGGAGAACTGCTCGCGCGTCAGCTGATAGCGACGACGCAGTGCCTCGAACTCGGCGAGCAGCCGATCGAGCCGGCGCCGGAATTCGACGGAATCACTGCCGAAGAGACGAATGGTGTCCTGAAGATCCACGATCTCATCCTGATTCGAGCGGGGACCGCCTTCCGGATCCCGATCCCCTTGTCCGGACTCATCGCCATTCGGACCGGGCGAAGAAATGCGCCGCATCACATCCCGAACGAAGCCCTTCCTGCCGGAGCCCGAATCAAACTCGCTCATGCCGTCTCCTCATGCGCCATCACCACAGTTGCGTGGTCCGGGCTGAGGAGTTGTGCAAGCACCGTGCCGTCGTTGGTACGGGCGGTCACCCGTTCGCGGGTCGAATCGGCTTCCGCGCCTCGCTCGATGCCGACAGTGTCGGGCAACCGGGGTCCTGAAAGCTTCTGCTGCCGGCGCGTTTGCGTGTATCGGCTCATGGGCGGGCACCCCGCTTCGCAATTTCCGCTTTCTCGTCGACCCGTTTCGGTGCCCCAACCCGCCGATTGGGCGCGGACTCGTTCAGGGGCCAAAGAGTCCGAGCCGCGCCCGACTGCTCTGGTGGGGGGTGCAAAAAGTGCAGAACCCATCGGTTTTACGCGTCTTTTCGCGATTTTTAGCATATCAGACGACCCTTGAGTGTCAACCGCAGTCCAGCGGCGAATACAAGCCCAACTTCCTGATTTCACGAGGTTCTTCCGCCGCCACCGCCCCACCGCCAGCGATCCGGCAGCGGTCGGTGCAGCAGCGGGAGACCGACGAGAAAAGTTTGAAAAAAATGCGGGTCGCCTGCCACTCGGCGATGCAGAGCTGCGCTTCGGTTGCCGGAGAATTGACGTAAGTGTCGGATCTCGCCCCCCGAACTGACGGATTTCGTTGCCGCGCCGAACTTTGCGGCACCCGAGATCCTGCGCGCCGGATCGCTGGATTCTAGCGAGCGTCGAATCAAGGTGCGGCAAACGCCCCTCATCGCAGCCCCTCCGACCATTTCCCTCCACCGAGCTCGATGACGCGCACACCGTCGGGCGGAACGAACTCGAAGACGGACGCCGGCGGACCGTGATCCACCTCGATGTGCGAGAAGTCGATGACCGTCTCGTTGCCGAACAGATCGATCACCTGCGTCTGCAACAGGTCGCCGGTCTTCGGGTCGGCGAGGACTTTGAGCTTGTCGTAGGACGCCGGCGAGAGCGGCTCGAGCTCGAGCGTCAGGGATTTCTCGTTGCAAGCCTGACCGCTCACCCTGAAATCCTCGAGGATCTCGCCCTCGCCGAGAAGGAAGTGGATACCGGCTGCACTGAAGTACTCGGTGCCCATCGCGAGCTTCTGCGCCTCGCGCTTCGTCGCGTCGTAGAGCCACAGTGTCACACCGTCGCTGACGACGAGACTCGGTTCGGGATGGTCGTACGACCAGCGCATCTTGCCGGGTTTCGAAAACTGCACCGTCCCCTTGGATGCCATCGTCGGCCCCTGCTTTCCCAGCGCGACCGAGCGCGTGATCTGTCGGAAGTTCGCGCGCAGATCGGTGATCGATGCGTAACGGCTCTGGATGGCATCGACAGCGGTCTGGATGCACGGGTCGCCCACTGCGTCCTTCTTCCGGGTGTCGCTCGGTCCCTCCGCTCGCATCGTGCCGGTGAGAGCAAACGCGAGCGTACCCCCCACAAGGGTGAGAGCAATGATTCTCGACGACATCACTCTTCTCGCGCACTGCATCGAGAAGGTGGACGGACATCGCGTGTCGAAATTCAAAGCTCGTCTTGCCGCGCAAACACCTCGCGCGGTTTGTTTCCGATCTGCGGTCCGATGATGCCCTCTTCCTCCATCTGCTCGATCATCCGCGCCGCGCGGTTGTACCCGACCTTGAGCCGCCGCTGGATGTACGAAATCGATGCGTTGCGAGTTTCCGCGACGATGGCGACGGCCTGGTCGAGCATCTCGTCCACATCGTCACCGCGCTCTTCCTTCGCTTCCGCCTCTTCTTCGGTACGGATCAGCGCCTCGTCGAACGATGGTGCCCCCTGCTCTCGCAGATGCGCGACGAGCTCGTGGACCTCTTCCTCCGACACGAACGCACCGTGCACGCGCTTCAGCTTCGAGGTACCCGGCGGCAGGAACAACATGTCACCCTGCCCGAGGAGATGGTCCGCGCCGTTCTGATCGAGGATGGTGCGAGAGTCGGTGCGGGACGACACCTGGAACGAGATGCGCGCCGGGAAGTTCGCCTTGATGACGCCCGTGAGTACGTCGACGCTCGGGCGCTGGGTGGCCAACACCAGGTGGATGCCCGCCGCACGCGCCATCTGCGCGAGACGCTGCAGCGCCTCTTCGACGTCCTTCGAGGACACCACCATGAGGTCCGCGAGCTCGTCGATCACCACGACGATGTACGGCAGCCGCCGAAACTCGACTTCGTCGCCCTCCTGCTCGCCCGGCTTCGGCTTCAGGCGGAACGTGGTGGTGCCGGCAGCGAGCTCCTTCTCGGCTCTCTCGTTGAATTGTGAAATGCTGCGAACGCCGAGCGCGGACATCATCTGGTACCGCTCTTCCATCTTCTTCACGATGCCGCGCAGCGCTGCTGCGGCGCGCTTTGGATTGGTTACGACGTCGGCGATCAGGTGCGGGATCCCCTCGTAGATCGACAACTCGAGCAGCTTCGGATCGACGAGCAGCAGCTTGAGATCCTCTGGCGTGGCACGGCACAGGATCGAACACAAGAGGGAGTTGAGGAAGACGCTCTTGCCCGTGCCCGTGGCGCCGGCGACCAGCAGGTGCGGCATCTTCGACAGGTCGGCGAAGGCGGAATTGCCAAAGATGTCCTTGCCCAGCGCGATCATCATCTTCGATTTGCCCGTGCGGTACTCGTCGCACTCGAGGATGTCGCGGATGTACACGAGGTCGCGGTCCGAATTCGCCACCTCGATGCCCACGACCGATTTTCCGGGCAATGGCGCGATGATTCGCACGGACAGGGCTCGCAGCGCGAGGGCGAGGTCGTCCGCGAGGCTCACGATGCGGTTGACCTTCACGCCGGACGCGGGCTCGAACTCGTACATCGTGATGACGGGACCGGGGTGGACCTTGTCCACCTGACCGCCGATGCCGAAGTCCTTGAGCTTCTTCTCGAGGATCCGCGAGTTCATGATCAGGCTCTCGCGGTCGTACGTGCGAATCCCCGTCGGCGACTTCTGGAAGATCCCGAGGTCGGGATGGATGTAGGGTCCCAACTCGGTGGACGCGTTGAAGTGGAAGGACTCCTGCTTCGCCGGTCCATCACTCGTTCGTTCGGCCGAGTGATCGACGATGACGGGGTCTTCGTTTCGCGAGCGCGGACGGACCGCCCGCGGCGGCGGGAGCTTCTTGGACTCGCCGAGGTCACCCGTCGCGATGTCGAGAGACGCGTCGAGCTTCTCCTCGTCGAACGGTACTTCACCGTCGCGCGCGGCGGAGACGCGTGCGCGCCTGGCCCGGGCCTCGCGGCGCACCCCGAGCGACTGCGCGCCGCGTCGAAACCCGGCAACGAGATCTGCGCCGCCGCGACGCGCCGCGGAGCCCGCTTCCAACAGACCGTTACCGATGGCTGTCGCGAACTCCAGAACCAGCGCGCCCGCCCAGCCGATCGCGACGCCGAGGCCGAGAAGCACCCGCCCCATCGACATCCCCGTGATGCTGAGCGCTCCCAGGGTCAAGAGCATCCCGTTCACGAGCAGAGCCCCCCAGGTTCCGACGAGCCAGCGCTCATGGGTGGCGAGGAAGTTGCCGAGCGCACCGTTCTCGATGGCGCCAACGGCCTCTGGAAACGCGGCGTGCAATAGCGCGGGAAGCGGTGAGAGCGCGCCGAGCAGCAGGGGCACCCCGATCCAGAACCGCGACGCGAGCTTCGGGATTCCGAACCCCATCACGAGACGCGCTCCGAAGGCCAGCAGCGCGCCGACGACCACAACGGCCCCCAAGCCGAAGCCACCGATAAGGAGCGCCGACAGCGTGGCACCCAGACTTCCGGCGCGGTTGTCGACGGCGCCGCGGGTGAAGATCGGATCGGAGGCCGAGTGGGTGGCGAGCGCGATGCAAGCCAGTAGCGCCACGCCCATCAGAACGATGCCAGCGCACTCCGCCGCAAGCCGACTGGTGACAGTCGGCTTGCCCTCGGACCGCCGCGCACGCGCAGCCGCCCTAACCATGCACAACACTCAAGAGATCACGCCCCCACCCCCGGGACCCGCTGAGATTAGCCTGCTTTCCGTCGTTCGGGGACCCGACCCAGGCGAAGCCGAGCGGAAGCTGGGGCGGGCTTCGCCCGCCCATACCCAGCCAAACTAGAATTCGGCGTCGTAGCCCTTGGCGATGGCTTCGCGCACCGACTCTTTGAGCTGGTTGCGACCGGCCAGGTCGAGATCAGCGGTTTCGATAGGCTCGCCGTAGTGGACCTTGAGCCGTCCGCTCTCGATCCGGAGCGAGCCCTTGGGGGTGATTCGGTTCGAGCCGGACACCGAGATGGGCACGATCGGCACCCCCGCCTCCATGGCGAGGTGGAAGCCGCCGCTCTTGAACTCGCCAAGCACGCCGGAGGTGCTGCGCGTGCCTTCGGGAAAGACGATGACGCTGGTTCCGGCGGCGACCCGCACGGCCGCGCGTTTCAGGCTCTCGATCGAGCGCACGCGGTCGCGGCGGTCGAGGATCACGTGTCCCCCCGCCACCAGCGCCCAACCGAAGAATGGGATCCAGGTGAGCTCGCGCTTCGCCACGAACCGGAAAGAGGCCCCTTTCGGAAGCGTGTACATGATCGCCGCGATGTCGAAGACACTCTGATGGTTGGACATCCAGATGCAGGGGCGGCCCTGAAGGACCCTCTCGCTGCCCTTGGATGCGACCTCGACGCCGCACGTCCAGAGGATCCAGCGGATCCACTGGAGTGCCCCCCAGAGGGTTCCCTCCCCCGATCGGTCCACGACCGCGAGGAGGACGCAGATCGAGCTCCAGATCACCGTGTAGATCGCGATGAGGAGGTAGCGGACGACGTAGATCACATCTGCACACCGGGTTCGAGCCATCGTCGCAATCGCCACTTGGAGGCCATCACCGGATGCTAGAAGGCGATGCGAACCTCCGTCAACGTATCCGAGGCAGCGCATTAGGAGAGCGAAGGCTTGACGGTCCCGTCGGTGGACGGGAACATCTCCACTCACCCCTTTCTCCGACGGAGCGACAGCCATGGCGAGTGTCAACAAAGTCATCTTGATCGGAAATCTGGGTAAGGACCCGGAGCTCCGCTACACCCAGAGCGGTCAGGCGGTGGCCAACTTCAACATCGCGACGACGGAGCGCTTCGGAGGCCGCGACGGCGGCGAGATGCAGGAGCGCACCGAGTGGCACCGCATCGTCACCTGGGGCAAGACCGCGGAGAACTGCGCGCAGTACCTCTCGAAGGGACGCAGCGTCTACATCGAGGGTCGGCTGCAGACGCGCGACTGGGAAGACAAAGAAGGCAACAAGCGGTACACGACCGAGATCACCGCGCTGCGTGTCCAGTTCCTCGGCGGGCGCGAAGG
>JABSQW010000080.1 GCA_013215605.1 Myxococcales bacterium | reverse complement strand
AGCTGGCTGTAGCGCTGCTCTGCGTAGGTCCCGCCGTGGGTGAGCCAACTCTGCGGCTCGTCGGCCGCGGCGCGCAGCCGCGCGTCGTCGACCCGTCGCACGACTGGCGCGGCTTTCGGCGCGCCGGCCCGGGGAATCTCCGGTTCGACCCGCGCGCCGCACCCGATTCCCCACGCGGCGACCACCGCGATCCCGAGTTCCCAGCGTCGCACTTGCGTCCCCCTGCCATGGGCTCGATGGGTGGCCATCGAGGGTTGGCGCCATGCTACCGCGCTGCCGCCCCTCACTTGAGGGCTTCTGGGCGGTCGTGCAACTTCCGCTGCGCCTCGAGGATCTCCAAACCGTACAATGGGGGAAGACCCGGATGCACCCACCCCGTCTGGAGGCCCCATGCGCACCGATCTCTGCGATGTCTTTGAAATCGATGTTCCGATCTTCGCGTTCAGCCACTGTCGCGACGTCGTGGCGGCCGTCACGAACGCCGGCGGCCTGGGGGTACTGGGGGCACTCGCCTTCTCCCCCGAGCAGCTCGAGCTGGAGCTCAAGTGGATCGACGAGCACGTCGGCGGAAAGCCCTACGGCGTCGATACGGTCATGCCCATGAGCTACGCGGGCAAGGACGAGGGCCTCGGCAAGGCGGATTCCGAAACCTCGGAGGTCGATGCCAGCGCCTTCCAGAAGATGATCCCCGAAGAGACCAAGCAGTGGATCGAACGCGTGCTCGAGGAGTACGAGGTACCGCCTCTGCCTGCCGACGCCGGGAGAAGCGACTCGGGGACCGGCGGCGGCAGCAGCGGGCTCCTCGGCTGGACCGACGGCGGTGGGCGCAACCAGGTCGACGTCGCCCTGCGCCACGAAGGCGTCAAGCTGCTCGTCAACGCCCTCGGTCCGCCGCCCAAGGACGTCATCGACCTCGCTCATTCCCACGGCGTCAAGGTCGCGGCGCTCACCGGGGCCGTCGAACACGCCCAGCGCCAGAAGCAGGCCGGCGTCGACATCATCGTCGCCCAGGGAACCGAGGCCGGTGGACACACCGGCGAAATCGGCTCGATGGTCTTGATCCCGGACATCGTCGACGCCGTCGCGCCCACTCCTGTGCTCGGCGCAGGTGGGATCGCGAACGGCCGCCAGGCCGCCGCCGCCATGGCCCTCGGCGCCGCCGGCGTCTGGACCGGCTCGGTCTGGCTCACGGTGAGCGAGGCGGACATCTCGCCACTCGTGAAGGAGAAGCTGTTCAGCGCACGGCCCAAGGACGCCGTGCGCTCTCGCTCTCTATCGGGGAAGCCGGCGAGGCTCCTGCGAACCGGCTGGACCGAGGCGTGGGAGCGGGAGGACTGCCCCGGAACGCTGCCGATGCCGCTGCAGTACATGGCCTGTTCGGAGGCGCAGATGCGAATCGGCCTGGCAGCCCGCAAGGAAGGCTCGAAGGCGCGCGAGTTGGTGGGCATGCCGGTCGGACAGGTGGTCGGCCGCCTGACCCAGGAGATGAGCTCGGCAGACGTGATCTACTTGTTCATCGACGAGTTCGTCGAGACGCTGGAGCGCCTCCAGGCGACCCTCGATGCGGCGGACAGCCACTAGAGAAACGCCGCCCGCGTCTCACCAGAACACCGATTGTGAGCCCCGTCTCCGGCGTGTGATGCTGCCGGCGAGGAGACCCGAGCATGGACATTCGTTTTACCCCCGAACAAGACGCCTGGCGCGAGGAAGTGCGCGACTTCCTCGACGCCGAGCTGCCGCCCGAGAAGGCCTTCGACGTGGAGTTCGACGAGGACGAGGCGCTCTGGGAGTTCTCGCACGCGTTCACCAAGAAAGTGGGTGCCAAGGGTTGGCTCGGCTTGAACTGGCCCACCGAGTACGGCGGCCTCGGGCGGCCTCCGATCGACCGCATGATCATGTCCGAGGAGTTCGAGGCCCGCGAGGCACCGCTGTCCGGGTCCATCGGTTGGGGGCTCACGGCGGGCAGCCTGCTGGCCGGCGGGACCGAGGAGCAGAAGCAGCACTGGCTGCCCAAGCTGGGTCGCATGGATCTCCACGTCGCCGAGGGACTGTCGGAACCCGCCGCGGGTTCGGATCTCGCGTCGCTCACCACCACCGCCAAACGCGACGGTGAACACTGGGTGATCAGCGGCGAGAAGACGTACACGACCTGGGGGACCCACGCGGATTGGCTCTTCACCGCGGCACGATCCGACCTCACCGCCTCGCGTCACCGTGGGATCACGATGTTCCTGGTGCCCCTCGACCTGCCGGGTGTCTCGATGAGCCCCATGCTCAACCTGGGCGGCGGGCGACAGAACCACACGTTCCTGGACGACGTGCGCGTGCCCCACGAGTACATGATCGGCGAAGAGGGCGGTGGCTGGCACATGATCATGAACGCCTTCTACGGCGGCGGCATCCACGCCGGGCACGCCTACTACGAACGCGCCTTCGCCGCGGTCCTCGAGCACTGCAAGCAGACGCGCCGCGGGGACGGACTGCTGATCGACGATCCGATCGTGCGCCAGCAGCTCGGCCAGCTCGCCCTGATCGCGGAGCAGCTGAAGATGCTCACGTACGAGAGTGTCTCCAACTTCAACAACCAGAAGCCACCCTCGTTCGGCGGGGCGATCGGCGTCGTGGTCTCGAAGGAGGCACGACCCCGGTTCTTCGAGCTGTGCAACCGCATCGTGGGACCGCTGTGTCAGCTCCAGGAGGGCCGCTTTGCCCCGATGCGGGGCCAGGTCGAAGCCTGGTACCGACATTCCTATGCAAACCACGCCGGCGGAACGTCGCAGGTGAAGCGCATGGTCCTGGCGACGCGGGGCCTGGGTCTTCCGAGGTAGTCATGATCGATCTCGAATTCAGCGAGCAACAACAGCTGCTGCAGCACACGGCGCGAAATTTCTTCGCCGCACAGTGCCCCATCGCCAAGGTGAGGTCGCTGGAAACGAGCGATCTCGGCTATTCCGACGAGCTCTGGAAGAGCATGGCGAAGCTCGACTGGGTGGGTCTCAGCTATCCCACCGAGCTCGGGGGTGCGGCCGGCAGCATCCTGGATCTGTACGTGCTCTACGCCGAGATGGGCCGCTGCCTGGCACCCACGCCGCACCTCGCTTCTTCGGTGATCGCCGGGGAGACGATCCTGCGCGGCGGCTCCGAGGCCCAACGGGGCCGCTTGATCCCGGAGATGTCGCGGGGCGACCTCATCGTGGCGCCGGCACTGACCGAGTCCGACGGCGCCTACGGTGCGGATGCCGTTCAGCTCGTCGCACAGGCGGACGGGGAGAACGGTTACCGCCTCGAGGGCGCCAAGATCCTCGTCCCCTACGCGCACGTCGCGGGGCAGCTGTTGGTGGCCGCGCGAACCGGCTCGGGCCCCGACGGCGTGACGCTCTTCCTCATCGAACCGGGCGCCAAGGGCGTCGACGTCGAGAAGCTCGGCAACATCGCGAACTATCCGCTGTTCGCGGTGACCTTCGATGGCGTCGCGGTTTCGCGCGATGCGATCGTCGGACCCGTGGGAGCCGGCTGGGCCACCCTCGAGCCCGTGCTCGACCGCGCCAGCGTGTTGCAGTGCGCCGAGATCGTCGGAGCGGGGGAGGCGGTGCTCGACATCGCCGTGAACTACGCGCAACAGCGCGAGCAGTTCGGCCAGCCGGTGGGAAAGTTCCAGGCGGTTCAATACCTGTGCTCCGACATCGCCATCGACCTGCACCTGACCTCGCTGCTGGCGCGTCAGGCGGCCTGGCGCCTCGACGCCGGCCTCCCCCACGCCCGCGAAGTCGCCCTCGCCAAGGCCCAGGCGAGCGAGTCGGCCCAGCACATGGTCCGCCAGGCCCACGAGGTGCAGGCCGGGCACGGATTCATGATGGAAACCGATCTACAGCTCTACACACGTCGCGCCAAGCATTGGGAATTCAACCTGGGCGACGTGCACCACCACCTCGACGCGGCGGTCGCGGCGCTGTAGCTCCTAGAGGATCGCTCCGCTGCGTTTGTGAGCCGCGATCTCCTCCCAGTCCAGTCCCAGCTCGAGCAGCACTTCCTCGGTATGCGCACCCACCTCGGGGGCCGCGCGAAGCTCCGGGGTTTCCTCGTCGAACTGACAGGGGCTCCCGACGAGCTCGAAAGCGACGCCGTCGGAGGACTCGACGGGAACCATGTAGCCGTTGGCGCGCGCCTGCGGGTCGTCTCGCAGCTCGCGCACGCTCTGCATTGGAGCCCAGGGCGCATCGAGCGTGCTGAATTTCTCGCACCACTCCGCGTACGTACCGCTGGCGAAGGTCTCCTCGAGAATCTGCACACAGGCGTCGGAGTGCTCGGCGCGCGCCTGCATGTCGCGGAAGCGCGGGTCGTCGATGAGGTTCGGGCGACCCAGGTGACGGCAGAAATCGGCCCAGTAGCGGTCGGGCTGCAGGAACACCAACGTGATGAAGCGGTCGTCCGATGTCCGGAAGCTGCCCGCGACGGGATTGGTGCGGCGGCGCGCCGGCGCGTGGGGATCGTAGTCGGGATTCCCGCAGTACACGACGTCCGACGCGAGCACCCACATCGCGGTCGAGAGCAGGGAGACGTCGACGACCGAGGGCTCGCCGCTTCGCTCCCGCTTGTAGAGCGCACTCGCGATCCCGAAGGCCAGGCTCATCGCGCTGGAGCGATCGCCGAACGCCGGTCGTTGGCCCACCGGGGTCACCCGGTCCGGCGAGGTCAAGGTGTGCGCCATGGCGCCCCGCGACCAGAACGCCGTCATGTCGTAGCAGGGGCGGTTCGCGTCGGGTCCGCGCACGCCCAGCCCGTGCCCCCTCGCGTAGATGAGTTTTGGATTGTGCTTTCGAAGCTGCGCGACGCCGAGCTCCAGGCTGGCGAGAGAGCTGGGGCGGTAGTTGGTGAGGAACACATCGGCGGACTCCGCGAGGCGGTAGACGAGCTGCTTGCCCTCGGGCGTCTTGAGGTCGATGCCGACGCTGCGCTTGCCTCGATTGTTCTGCTCCCAGCCGAGATTGACCTTCGCATCGGTGCCCAGTCCCTGGGTGATCAGGCCCCGCGANGGGTCGCCCGTCGCCGGGTGCTCGACCTTGACGACGTCGGCCCCGAAATCCGCCATGAGCGTCCCCGCCGACGGCACGAAGACCCAGTGCGCGACCTCGAGCACTCGCACTCCTTCGAAGATCTGCTGCATCACTTCCTCCCGGGAAATTGCAGGCATAGTATCCACCAGGAGCGGGCGCGGCAGAAGCCGCCCCCGGGAGAGAAGAAATTCAGCGGCCCGTCGAGCGTGGGCGGGCGCGGAGGTCACAGTCGTGAACGGAGAGGATCTCGCACGCGATCGCGCCGCCATTACGGGCATCGGCTACACGCCTCTCAGTCGAAACTCCGGCGTCAGCGTCGACGCGCTCGCATTACAGGCTTCCATGGGCGCCATTCTGGATGCAGGCCTGACTCCCCACGACATCGACGGCGTCGTCACCTTCGGAGTGGGCGACGCGGCCATGACGCGCTCGGTCGCCCAGGCGCTGGGCCTAGACGCCTCGAACTGGTACGTCGATCTCTTCGGCGGTGGCAGCTACTCGTGTGCCGCGGTGGCGCACGCCGCCATGGCGGTGGCCGTCGGACTGTGTCGAAACGTTCTCGTGTATCGGGCCCTGAACGGGCGCTCGGGAAGACGACTCGGCCGCGTCGCGAGTCAGCCCGGGCAGCAAACCGTAGGCGGCCAGCAGCAGTTCTCCATTCCCTTCGGCCAGCTGGGCCCCGCCCACAGCTACGGGATGCTCGCGAGACGCCACATGATCGAATACGGCACGACGACGGAGCAGTTCGGCCACGTCGCCGTGACCCTGCGCGCGAACGCCGTGAAGAACGAGCGCGCCATCATGCGCGCCCCCATCACGCTCGAAGACCACCGCGAATCGCGCTGGATCGCGGAGCCGTTTCGGCTGCTCGACTGCTGCCAGGAAACCGACGGCGCGTGCGCCCTGGTGGTGAGTCGGAGCGAGTTCGCCGGCGACTCCCCCCACACTCCCGTCTACGTGGGCAGCTTCGCGCTGGGCGGGCGTGGTGCGCCCGCGCTCACCCCGGACAAGTGCGACGATTTCACGACGTTCTTCCCCGCCCACATCGCGCCCGGGCTCTACCGACGCGCGGGAATCGAGGTCGGCGACATCGATCTCGCGACGTTGTACGACGCGTTCACCTTCCTGGTGATCGGCCAGCTCGAGGACTTCGGATTCTGCAAGAAGGGTGAGGGGGGACCCTTCGTCGCCGATGGCCACATCGCGCCCGGGGGCAGCATCCCGGTGGGCACGAACGGCGGGCTGCTCTCCGAAGGCTACGTCCACGGGCTCAACAATGTGCTGGAAGCGGTCGGCCAGCTTCGCGGGGATGGCGGGAAGCGACAGGTTCCCGGTGCCGAGGTTGCACTGGCATCCGGCTGGGGGGCGAACGTCGGCAGCGCCCTCATCCTGAGGAGGTGACTCGGATGCCCTACGCAAATCCGCTACCGGCTCCCGATCTGGAGACCCAGGGATTCTGGGACGGCTGCCGCGAACACGAGCTGCGAATCCTGCGCTGCGAAGCTTGTTCGACCTACATCCATCAACCGGCCGCCATGTGCCACGCCTGCAACTCGACCCGACTCCAGTGGACTCGCGTTTCCGGCGAGGGGGAGGTGTACTCCTGGGTGGTCGTCCATCACGCACCGACCGCGGGCTTCCAGGCAGA
>JABSQW010000008.1 GCA_013215605.1 Myxococcales bacterium | reverse complement strand
GAGGTGGTCGGGCGTGATGTTCAACACCACGGAGACCCGGGGCCGGAACGCCTCTGTGGTGTCGAGCTGGAACGACGAGACTTCGATCACGGCGACGTCGAGCGCTTCTCCCACGAGACCGAGGGCGGGGGCGCCGAGGTTGCCGGCGGCGCGGACCCGCAGGCCGGCGCTGCGCAGCATCGCCTCGATGAGGAGCACGGTGGTGGACTTGCCGTTCGTGCCGGTCACTGCGATGAGCGGGATGGCGAGCGCCCGATAGGCGATCTCGACGTCTCCCCACACACGCCGGGCGCGCGCGGCATACCGCTCGCGCGGGACACCGGGGCTCGGGACCACGAGGTCGAAGTCGGCCGGATCGGGGAACGGCGCGCCGGCCGACACCTCGACGGAGCTCGGCAGGTCGGGAACCGTGTCAGCCAGCGGCCCTTCCTCGGCGGCGACGACCCGCGCGCCGTGCTCGGCGCAGAAGGCGGCCGCGCTGCGCCCGGACACCCCGAGACCGAGGACGAGGACGCGCTTGTCGTCGAGTTCGAGCATCACCGCAACTTGAGCGACGAAAGGGCGATGAGCCCGAGGATGATCGAAATGATCCAGAACCGGACGACGATCTTCTGCTCGGGCCAGCCGAGCTTCTCGAAGTGGTGGTGGATCGGCGCCATCAGGAAGACGCGCTCACCAGTCATCTTGAAGTAGGCGACCTGGATGATCACCGAGAGTGTCTCGATCACGAAGATCCCGCCGACGACCGCGAGCAGGAACTCCTGGCGGATCAGCACCGCGATCGTTCCGAGCGCGCCGCCGAGCGCGAGCGATCCGACATCTCCCATGAAGAGCTGCGCGGGCGACGCATTGAACCAGAGGAAGCCGAGGCTGCCGCCAATGAGGGCTCCGCAGAAGATCGCGAGGTGACCGGCCCCCGGTACCGACTTGATCGCTAGGTAGTCGGCGATGACCGTGTGTCCGGCCGCGTAGGAGAGCACGAGGAAGGTGCCGGCTGCGATCATCACTGGGCCGATGGCGAGCCCGTCGAGCCCGTCGGTGAGATTCACGGCGTTGCTCGCCGCGACGATGACGAACGTGGCGACCGGGATGTAGAACCAACCCAGGTGAGGCGTGAAGTTCTTGAAGAACGGAACCGAGAGCACCGCGTCGAAGGCGGGCTGACTGTAGATCGCGACGGCGACGGCGAACGCGATTACCGTCTGCCAGAAGAGCTTCATCCGCGCCGTGATGCCGGACGAGTTGGCGCGTGTGACCTTCGCGTAGTCGTCGATGAAGCCGAGGATCCCGTAGCCCACCGTCACGCCGATCACGGTCCAGACGAACGCGTTGTCGAGGTTCGACCAGAGAAGAACCGATACGAGCAGGGACAGCAGGATCAACAGTCCCCCCATCGTGGGGGTGCCTTCCTTGCTCTGATGGTCGGGTCCGATCTCGCGGATGGGCTGGCCGACGCGCAGACGCTCCAGCATCCGGATCAGAGGCGGTCCCACGACGAAGGAGATGAAGAGCGCCGTCAGCGTCGCCGCGCCCACGCGGAACGTGATGTAGCGGAACACGTTGAACGCCTGAAACTCGGACGCGAACGGGTAGAGGAGGTGGTAGAACATCAGTCGCTCTTCCCCTTCACGAGGGCTTCGACGACGCGCTCCATGCGCGCGCTGCGGGATCCCTTGACGAGCACGCCGTCGCCGCCACGCAGGAGCTCGGTCACGCGCTCGCAGGCGGTTTCGAAGCGGTCGCAGGGCAGGGCTCGGGCCGCTGGCATGCCCGCTTCGAAGGCGCCGGCGGCGATACGCTCGGCCTGGGCGCCGACGGCCACCACGTAGTCGAGACCGAGCTCGGCGGCGAGCCGCCCCGCGGCGACGTGGGCGCTCGCGGTGGAGTCGCCGAGCTCTCCCATGTCGCCGAGCACCGCGATGCGTCGCGTGCGACCGGGGAGGGTGGCCAGAGCGCGCAGCGCGTTCTCCATCGACTGCGGATTGGCGTTGTAGGTGTCGTCGATCACGACGACATCGCCCGGGAGGTCGATCCGGGTGAGCCGGCCGGAGACCGGCCGGTACGAAGCGAGGCCGCTCACCACGTCGTCGAGGCTTGCACCCGCGGCCATGGCCGCCGCGGCCGCGCCGAGCCCGTTCGACATCGCGGACTCGCCGAGGCCCGCCACCGAGACGTCGCAGCGGCCCGCGTCGCACGCGATCGCGAAGTGGACGCAGCCGTCGTCGGCCTGTCGGAACTCTTCGCCGCGGATGTCGGCGTCGGCGCTGCGCCCGAAGCGGACCAGGCGCGCGACGGTGCGCTGCGCCTGACGCGCGACCCGCTCGTCGTCGGCGTTCAGCACCGCGGTCGCGGAAGCGGGCAGGGGGGCGACGAGGTCGCCCTTCTCGAGGGCGATCTCGTCCACCGAGCCCAGATGCTCGATGTGTGCGTTGCCCACGTTCGTGATGAGTCCCACCGTCGGCTGTGCGATCGCAACCAGCGGCGCGATCTCGCCGCGGTGGTTCATCCCGATCTCGACGATGACGGTGCGGTGGTTGCTGCTGCGCCGCAGCAACGTGAGCGGCAGGCCGAACTGGTTGTTCAGATTTCCGCGGTTCTTCAGGCACGGAGCGCGCTGCGAGAGGATCGCGGCACACATCTCCTTGGTGGTCGTCTTGCCGTTGCTGCCCGTGACGGCGATGAGCGGGCCGGCGTACAGCGAGCGGTGGCCTGCCGCGAGGGCGCCAAGTGACGCTGTCGTGTCGTCGACTGCGACAACGGTCACGGAAGGCCCGAGGTCCGGCAGTTCGCGGTCGCGCAGGGCGAGCACGCCCGTCGCCCCGGACTCCACCGCCGTCTCGACGAATCCGTGTGCGTCGTGGCGTTCGCCCACGATTGCCACGAACAGGCCGCCCGTCGGGATCTCTCGCGAGTCGATGGACACGCCGGCGAACGTCGCGTCGGCGGGTCCGCGGATGACGTCTCCGCTCGTCCAGGCGGCCGCCTGGGTCGCGCTGAAGGGTGCCGCTGCGTGCGGCTTGGGGTCGGCGTTCACGTGTCTCCCCGGTTCTCGAGGGCGCGGCGCGCTTCGTCGCAGTCGGAGAACGGCAGTCGCTCGCGCCCGATGATCTGGTAGTCCTCGTGGCCCTTGCCGGCGATGAGGACCGTGTCCCCCGCCTTCGCGATGCGGATCGCGAGGTCGATGGCGCTGCGTCGGTCGATGAGGGACGCGGTCCCGCGCTCGGTCTGCTCGAGGGCCTCGGGGGTCACGCGCACGAGCTTCGTGAGTCCATGCTCGACGTCGCTGAGGATGAGTTCGGGATCCTCGGTGCGCGGGTTGTCGCTCGTCGCGATCACGCGGTCGGCCACGCGGGCCGCGGCCTCCGCCATGAGCGGGCGTTTCGTGCGGTCGCGGTCGCCGCCGCATCCGAATACCACGATGAGACGACCGGGAGTGAGCGGGCGCAGTGCCTGGGTGACCTTGTGGACGGCGTCCGGCGTGTGGGCGTAGTCGACGAGGACGGAAGGCGCACCCGGAATGTCTGCTCCGACCCGCTCGACGCGACCCGGCACTTGAGGGCAGCGCTCGATGCCGGCCGCGATGGCTTCGGGCGCGAGCCCCAGGGCCACGGCGATGCCGCACGCGACGAGCATGTTCTCGACGTTGAAGTCGCCGAGCAGCGGGAGCGCGACGTCGATCGAACCCGACGGCAGGGCGACAAGCGCGCGGGTTCCTTCGAGGCGCACCTCGGCGCTCTCGAGGCGCACCTCCGCGTCGCCGCCGGCATTTCGCGACACGCGGAGCCGCCGGGTGTCGCGGCGTGCCGCGGCGGCGAGCATCGCTGCGGAGGCGGGATCGTCGGCGTTGACCACCGCCACGCCGTCTCGTCGCAGGTAGCGGTCGAACAGCCTGGCCTTCGCGTCGCGGTAGGCCTCCATGGTCTGGTGAAAATCGAGGTGATCCTGGGTGAGGTTCGTGAAGGCGGCCACCTGAAACTGGCAGCCTTCGACGCGCCCGAGTTCGAGACCGTGGGACGACACCTCCATCACCACCGCGCGAGCGCCGCGCGTGAGCATCGAGCGCAGCGATGACTGGAGATCGAAGCTCTCCGGCGTCGTGTTGAGCGAGCGCCGCCGCTCTCCGCCGAAGCGCACTTCGACGGTTCCGATCAGACCCACCGGGATGCCCGCCTCCTCGAGGATCGACTCCATGAGGTAAGTGATGCTCGTCTTGCCGTTGGTGCCGGTGACACCGATGAGCGTGAGCTCGCCCGACGGATTACCGAAGAAGCGCGTCGACGCGGGGGCCAGAGCCCGTCGCGAATCGGAGACGAGCACGGCGGGGCGGCCGCGCAGAACGAGGTCGCTCGGCAGCTCCTCGACCACGAGCGCCGCGGCGCCGAGGTCGAGGGCCTGTTCGAGATAGTCGTGCCCATCGGACAGCTCGCCGCGGATGGCGAAGAAGAGGTCGCCGGCCGTCACGCTGCGCGAGTCGTATGCGATGCCCCGGATGACGGGATTGTCGTCGGTCGCATCGGAGGCGTGCGGACGCGTGCCGCCAAGGAGCGCACCTTCCGCATCGAGGATCTCGAACAGTCGCATCAACCTTCCCTGCCCAGCGTCGAACGGTTCCGTGCGCCGTTCGATAGACGCAGGCGCAGCGGCTGTCCGTCGCGCTGCAACACGGTGCCAGGAGACGGGTCCTGGGATACCACCCAGCCGGACCCGGTAATCTCCACCGTTAGCGCGTCCCCGGCCGTGATCTTCCTCACCTCCGCGACACTCAATCCTGTCAAGTCGGGGAGGAAGATGCTCCCACCGAGGCGCTCGATCTCCGGCAGTTTGCGCGGGGCGGCTGCGAGAGCGGGCGCGGCGGCTGAAGGGGGCTCGAACGCTGCCTCGGCGGCTGCGGGAATGGGCATTTCGATGCGTTCCGGCGTCTCGACTTCGGCGATCAGGACTTCCGCGGCCTCCACCCGAGGTGCCACCGGGCGCTGGGGGACGGTGTGGATGCCGAATTCGGTGAGCTGTGCCGCGGCCACTCGGGCGAAGAGCGGCGCCGCGGACGCGCCGCCGGTGTGAGCCGGTCGCGCGGGCTCATCGAGCGCCGCGACGATCACGATGCGCGGGTGATCGGCCGGCACTGCGCCCATGAACCAAGCGACGAAGCGCTGGCTCGAATAGCGGTGCTTCTCAGCTTCCCATTTCTGGGCCGTGCCCGTCTTGCCCGCCACCGAGACGCCCCGGAGGCCCGCGTCGCGGCCGGTGCCGTCGTGACTCACGACTCCGGCGAGCATCGACATCACCGTGCTCGCGGTCTGTTCGCTCACGACGCGGCGGGTGACCTGCACGGGTGTCGCCTGCCACTCGCCGCCGGGAGGACGCCGCGCGGTGACGAGCCGCGGCTCGACGAGCATTCCGCCGTTCGCCAGCGCCGCCAGTGCCCGCGCGAGCTGTACCGGCGTCACGTTTATCCCGTGGCCGTAGGCGATGGTCGCGTGATCGAGCGCACCCCAGCGCATCCACGATCGCAACAGACCCGTCGACTCCTCGGGAAACCCGCTTCGAGTGACCTCACCGAAGCCGAATCCACGCAGCATGTTGTAGTGCGTTCGCCGACCGATCTGGTAGGCGATCTTCACCGCGCCGATGTTGCTCGACACGCGAAGGATGTCGGCGACGGACAGCAGTCCGTGTGGGCGGTGGTCGCGAATCGTCTTGCCGGGAACGCGGAACGCGCCCTCCTCGCAGTCGAAGAGCTCGTCCGTCGCGATGCTCCCGGATTCGAGGGCGCCGGCGATGAGGAAGGCCTTCAGCGTGGAGCCGGGCTCGGCGGCGTCGAGGAACGCGCGTGAGCGCGTCGATGCGAAGTCGAACTCGCGGAAACGGTTGGGATCGAAGCCCGGTGCCTCGGCGAGGGCGAGGATGTCGCCCGTGCGCGGATCCATCGACACGACCACACCGCCCCGCGCCCCCGAGCGTTCGACGGCCTCGGCGAGCGCTGATTCGGCGTCGGCCTGCATGTGAGCGTCGATGCTGAGCGCGAGGTCACCGCCCGAGGTGTTCCACGGCTCGTCGAGGGCGCCCATCAAGAGCCGGCCAGCGGCGTCGCGCTCGACCGGAACGCGACGTGCGGAGCCGCGGAGCCAGTCGTCTTCGCGTTGCTCGAGACCGCGCACACCGATGCCGTCGATGTTCGAGAAGCCGAGAATCGACGCGGCGAGCGCCCGGTGGGGATACACGCGGCGCGGCTCCTCGAGGACGCCGACGCCCGGCAGGTCGAGGGCACGCACCTTCTCTGCGGTGTTGGGGGCTACCCAACGCGCGAGAAAGCCGAAGCTGCGCCGCTCGCGCAGGCGCTGCTCGAGACTCGCCTCGGGCATGCCGAGCAGCGGTGCGAGCTTTTGCGCGGAACCGCGCCAGTCATCGCGTACCGACGCGAGGGCGTAGATCGACGGCGCGTCGACGCTGAGGGCGAGTTCGACGCGGGAGCGGTCGAAAATGATGCCGCGCTCGGGTGCGAGCTCGAGGGTCCGCTGCGTCTGGGCCACGCCGCGCCGCGCGCCCCGCTGCTCGATCACGGACAAGTGCGCCGCGCGAGCGGCGAGGGCGACGAATACGAGGAGCAACAGGGTGCGGACGACCGCCAGGCGGCCGCCCCCGAGCCCAGTGTCGGACGACCTCAAGGGCGAGGACCCAGCGCGGCGTCGGCCACGATGCGGGGGCGCAGGTCGATTGCGCGCTCGGGGCGCGCGAAGCCCAGTTCGAGAGCGAGCTCCGAGAGGAGCGCGGGATCGCGCAGCGTGCGAACTCGAGCGCGCAGGCGGTTGCGCTGCTCACGGAGCTCCATCTCGACGTCTTTGGCCTGGCCGCGCGCATAGCGCACGCGAATCAGATCGACGCGCAGCACCGCGAGGAGCATCGACGCGAGGAGCGCAGCGGCGATCAGCGCCGGCAGCCAGGGACGTCGGGGTTGGGGCGGCGAGCGGTGCGCGTAGTCTCGGCTGACCGCCCGCGTCGCGACTCCTCGACCCGGTCTGGCTGCGGAATCTCGGCGGCGGTGCCGGCGCGCCTCCCCCCCAGTCGACGCACCGGCACCAAACCGCCTCGAAATGACGCCCTCTCTCGACGTTCCCCGTCCATTCCGTTTCTCGCCGCGACTCACGCTGCCACCGCGATGCGCTCTGCGGCGCGCAGGCGGACCGAACGGGCCCGCGGGTTCGCGTTGCGCTCTTCTTGACCAGCGGAGACGGGCTTGCGCGTGATGAGTCGCAGGCGAATGCGCCCGCCGCAGACGCACGCCGGCAGACCCGGCGGGCACGTACAGCCGCGCACCGCGTCGCGCAGTCGGTTCTTGACGATGCGGTCCTCGATGGAGTGGTAGGCGAGTACGACCAGCCGGCCGCCCGGTCGCAGCGCCTCGATGGCCGCCTCGAGCCCCTCCTCGAGAGCGTTCATCTCGTCGTTCACGACGATGCGCAGGGCCTGGTAGACGAGCGTCGCCGGGTGGTGCTTGCGTCCGCCGCCCACGCGCGCGCGCGCGATTGCGTCGAGCAGGTCGCGGCTCGTGCGGAACGGGCGCTCGCGTCGCGTCTCGACGATCGTGCGCGCCAGGCGGCCCGAGCCGGGCAGCTGCCCGAATTCGCGGAACCAGCCCGCGAGCTCGTCCGTCGTTCCGCGAGCCAGCAGGTCGGCGGCCGATTCGCCGCGACTGCGGTCCATGCGCATGTCGAGGGGCGTCGTGTCGGAATCCTCGCCGGAGAACCGGAAGCCGCGGCTCGAAGCGTCGAGCTGCCACGACGACACGCCGAGGTCGAGCAGGATGCCGTCGACGTGCGAGAGGCCGAGCTCCTTCAGGACGTCCGACAGACGGCGGAAGGAGGAGTGAATCAGCTGGACGCGGTCATGGAAGCCCGCCAGGCGCTCTCTCGCGGCAGACAGGGCATCGTCGTCGACGTCGAGGCCGACGAGCTGTCCGTTCGGTCCGGTCGCCTCGAGAATGGCCGCGGAGTGGCCCCCGCCACCCACTGTCCCGTCGACGATGACGGCGCCGGGGCGGAGCGCCAATTGCTCCAGAGTCTCCTCTAGTAGCACGGGCCGGTGCGCGAACGTGCTGGCCACTGGCCCCCTCGAGCGGGTCCCTGTCACGGGCGTTGAAGAAGAAGAGCGGGGTTGCTGGGGCGCCCCCGGGATGCTCTGATCCCCGCAGGAACGGTTTGTCCCCCCCAGTAACGCCCCGCTCTCGGCGGAGGGCACCCGGGGACACCCCAACCAACCATCGGAGGATTGAATGCCTCCGATTTTTCTCGCTGTAGACCCCCTACGTACCCAGCTTCGCGACGGCCTGCGAGATTTCGCTGAACCGCGCCTGGGTCTTGGTCAATTCCTCGTCGAACCGCGCCTTATCCCAGAGTTCGAGATGGTTGCCAACTCCAGCGACCATCACGTGGCGGTCGAGATTGGCGAACTCCCGAAGCGTGGACGGCACGAGAATGCGTCCCTGCTTGTCGATCGGGCACTCGTTGGCGCCCGAGACCATGAATCGCGCGAAAGCCTGTACGTCGGGATCGACTGCCGATAGACTCATCAGACGATCCTCGAACTCGCACCAATCCTCGTAAGGGTAGAGGGCCAGGCAGGTGTTCTGGTTGGTCAGAATCGGCGCTCTTTCGCTGCGGCGCTCCAATTCCACCCTAAACCCCGAAGGAATGCTCATGCGATTCTTGGAATCGATGGTGTGTACGGAACGCCCGCGAAACATTTCTGGAGGCCTGACCCCTGATCCCGGTTCCACTCAAGTGACCCGACGTACCACTGAACTGCGTGCTTCGTGCCACTTTTTGGGTTCCTGTACCACTTCCCGCCACTGAGCACACATTACTCGAGTCCGTTACAAATTCAATAAGAAATTCGCGGTTTTTTGCGCGATCTTGCATTTTTTTTGGACCCGAAAACTCGCACAAGATGTCGAGGTGAGGCTTCGGTCTGACCACAAGATGCTGCGGTTGGGATGAGGGGCTCAGATCCGTCCGCGGTCGCCGGGGAAGCTCGGGGGAAGAAGTGGAAGAAAGGGGGGGAGTCCGCGGCGAAGCAGCGCAAGCGAGTGGGCTACGTGCTCCCCAGACCCTCGAAATGACGCTCGTGGACGCGGCAAACACGGTCGACGAGCGCCGACAGGGTGCTCCCGCGCGGCATCGCGACGTCGGCGGGTGCAGCGACCGGTCCGCGCAGGGCCTCGAGCACCGATCCCAAGCCCTCCTCGAGTCCAACCGGCGAATAACCGCCCTCGAGCAGGAAGACCAGGCGCCCTGCGCACACGTCGTCGGCCAGTGCCGCGAGCACGCGGGCCATCGCGAGGAAACCCTCGGCACTGACATCCATCGCTGCGATGCTGTCGTCGCGATGCGCGTCGAATCCGCACGACACGAGGATGAGTTCCGGTCGGAACGTCCGGGCCGCGGGGACGAGCAGCCGCTGCAGTACGCCCACGTATTCGGCGTCGCCACAGCCCCCGGGCATGGGAACGTTCAGCGTCGCACCGACGCCCGCTCCNACCCCCGCTTCCGTCGCGTCGCCGGTGCCGGGATAGAACGGGTACTGGTGGGTCGAAAAGTAGAGNACGTTCGGATCGTCCTCGAAGAAGTGCTGCGTTCCGTTGCCGTGGTGGACGTCCCAGTCGAGGATGAGGACGCGACCGACGCCGCACTCGGTCTGCAGTGCGCGCGTCGCGATGGCGACGTTGTTGAACAGGCAGAATCCCATGGGTCCGCGCGCCTCGGCGTGATGGCCAGGGGGCCGAATCGCGGCGATGCCGTGTCCACCCGACTGCACGATGTGTCGGCCGAGGTCGATGCTGCTGCCGACGGCGAGTCGGGCCACCGCGAGGCTGCGCTCCGACACATACGTGTCGGCGTCGATGTGAATGGGAGCCTGGCTCACCGCTTCGGTCACGAGGGCGAGGTGCTCCGGAACGTGGACGCGAAGGATCTCCTCGTCGCTAGCGAAGCGAGCGGGCAGGGACGCCACGGAGTCGCGGTGCGCGTCGAGGGCGCGGGTGACTGCGTCGAGACGCGCGGGGCGCTCGGGGTGTCCCTGCGGTCCGCGGTGCTCCCAGAATCTCGGATCCTCGACGACGGCAATGCTCGGGGCGGAGGCTTCCACGTCGTTGCAGGGTATCCGAGCGGCGCTGCCCGAGGCGAGGTTTCAATCGACGGAGTGCGTGGGTGAGCGACGTAGGCGCCATCGCCGTCACGGGCCTCGGCGGCTTCATCGGTCGCAGCATCGTCGACCGACTCGTCGCGGACTCCCCTGGACTGCGCATCGTCGGCATCGACCACCGTCGACCCTTCCGCCTCGACGAGCGCGTGCGCTTCCACGCTGTCGATCTCACCGATCCGACGGCCGACGTGAGGCTCGCCGAAGTCCTCCACAAGGAGCGCGTCGACGTTCTCCTGCACGCGGCGTTTCGCAGCGCGCCCAGAGCGAACCTCGATCTCGATCACGAGCTCGAGACGATCGGCAGCATCCACGTGATGAACGCGTGCGCGGCCGCGAAGATTCACCGACTCGTGGTCGCCTCGACGACGATGGCGTACGGACCCTGGCCCGACAATCCGAACTTTCTCTCCGAGAGCCATCCCCTGCGCGCGCATCCGGACGCTCACAACGTCTGCAATCGCGCACAGATGGAGGCGCTTCTCGGCGACTGGAAGGTCCGCCACCCCGACACGGAGGTGACGGTGTTGCGCACGTGCTGGATCGCGGGCCCCGTGCATCAGGACGCTGTATCGCGCTACTTCGCGCGGCCCGTCGTGCCCACGCTCATGGGCTACGACCCGCTCATGCAGTTCGTCCACGAAGAGGACTGTCTCGCGGCCTTCGAACGGGCGGTCCTCGAATCGCACCCCGGCATCTTCAACGTGGTGGGCAGCGGTGTGCTGCCACTGTCGACGCTGCTCCGCCAGGCGGGCAAGCGCATCCTTGCGTTGCCGTCGCCAATCCTCTACCGGATGGCCTACTACCCGTCGCAGGGACAGACAGGCGACTCGCCCGCCGGCTTCTACGACTATCTGCGCTACCTGTGGGTGGCGGACGGGCGCCGCGGGTTCGACGTCTTCGGCGAGCCGCTCTATACGACGAGGGAAGCCTGGATGTCGTTCATCTCCGAGCGCCGCATGCGGAGGTACCGGTAGTGGCGGACCCCAGGAGCCGCGCGAGGTCTCACCGCCGGCCTCCGAAAGAGTCCTTCCTCGGCGAGACGATCGACGTCGAGGCCACGGTCGAAGAGCTTCGCGACGCGCTCGAGGGGCTGCGCGTCGAGATCCGCTCGCGCTTTCCGCGCTCCGCTGTCCGTCGCTCCGACGAGGTGGTCGACTGGGAGAGCCTGTATTCGGCGGTGCGTCGGCGGTTGGGCACGTTCGGCATGAGCGAGCGCTCCGGTGAGGTCGACGAGTTCGGTATGGACGAGGTGGTGTTGCGCCGGGCGCGGCCACTCCTCGACCTTTTGTACGACCACTACTTCCGCGTCGAACTCCACGGCATCGATCATCTGCCCGACACGGGACCGTGCCTGCTCGTCGCCAACCGTTCGGGTCTCCTTCCCTACGACGGTCTGATGATCTCCCACGCGGTAGAGCGGCATCACCCGCTGCACGAGCGCCCGCGCTTCGCGGTGGCCGACTGGCTGGTGACGCTTCCGTTCGTGCAGCCCTACCTCGCCCGCCTCGGGGGAGTGCGTTCCTGTCGCGAAAACGCACAGCGGTTGCTCGAATCGAAGTGTTTCGCCGTGGTGTTCCCCGAAGGAGTCAAGGGCGCGGCGAAGGTCTTCCGCGACCGCTATCAGCTCCAGCGGTTCGGTCGCGGCGGTGTCGTGCGCCTCGCGATCGAGATGGGCGTGCCGCTCGTTCCGGTGGGTGTCGTCGGTGGCGAAGAGGTCCATCCGATCCTGTTCAAGTCGACGACGGCCGCGCGTCTCTTCGGTCTGCCGTTTCTGCCGATCACGCCGACATTTCCGCTGATGGGTCCCCTCGGCGCCCTGCCGCTTCCCTCGAAATGGGTCATCCGACTGGGCGAGCCCGTCGCACTCGACTACCTCGACGCCGAGGCGAGCTCCGACGAACTCCTGATCGCGCGGCTCAACGAGAACGTTCGAACGGACATCCAGGTACTGATCGACCGCGGTCTCCGCGATCGCGAGTCGGTCTGGTCCTGAGTCGGGCGGGTCGCGCCAGGAGTGTGCGCCGGAGAAGCAGTCGAGGCTTCTGCCGCGTGCACCCGTAGAAGCGTGTACTCGCCCTAGCGGCCCGCATGGGACACATCTTCGAGTACACGGTCTTTGCGATCCTGCTGGGCGGACTCGTCTGGCTGCCTGGCTACGCGCTCGAGCGCGCGGCCTTTCGCGGGGTGCCGGGCGCGCTGCGACCGCTTGCACGACTCGTGCTCGGACTGGTCGCGTGGCTCGTCGCTCTGTTCACGCTCGCCAGCGTCGGTGCGCTTCGCGGTAACGCGATCGCCGCGTGCGCGGCCGTGGGCGGACTCGCCGCGGGCATGGCACACCGGCGCTTTCGCGCGGTGCCGGACGATCCCGGAGTTCCCGTCGGTCGAGGCCGAACGGGCGGATCGCTCGTTGCGTGGGCGCTCGTCGCGATCGTGCTCGTTCCCTTCTATCTGCTCGCACTCGGCCCGCAGGTTTCCTGGGACGCCGATGTCTACCACCTCACGCTGCCCCGTCTCTTTCTCGAGTCCGGTGGCTTTCGCTCCGTCCCTCTGAGCGTGTACGCGACCTGGCCGCTCGGAACGGAGCTCTTCTTCGCGGCCGCGATGACGGCCAAGGGCTACGTCCTCGCAAAGCTCGTCCACTTTGGCTTCGGCCTGCTCACGCTGTACGTCATCGCGGCCGGTTGCCGAACGGGTTCTCAGGGGGCGCCGCTTGCGGGTGCGACCGCTGCGCTGTTGTTTCTTGCGAATCCGGTGGTGCTCAGCGAGATCCACATCGCGTACGTCGACCTCGCGGTTGCGTTCTTCTTCTCGGCGGGCTTTCTGTTTGCGCTGCGCGCAGCGACGCAGGCCGAGGACGCGGGGCCAATGCTCTTGTTGGCGGGGCTCTGCGCGGGCGCGATGGCCGGCCTCAAGGTCACGGGATTCGTCGGGGCCGGCGTGCTGGGCGCGCTGCAGCTTCCCGCGCTTCGCCGCGCGAATCGCGCGGGCGCCGGCGGCGCGGCGCTGCGCCGGTTCGCCCTGGCATTTGCGCTGCCCGTGCTGGTGCTTCTGCTGCCGTGGCTTGCGCGCGCGTACGCGGAGACAGGCAATCCCATCTACCCACTGCTGCACGGGTGGTTCGGCGGCATCGACTGGAGCCCGACGCTGGCCATCCAGTTCTCGCGTTGGCAGGACGGCATCGGGATGGGACGCGGTCCCCTGGACTATTTGCTGCTACCCCTGCGCGCCGTTCTGGAAGGGGGTATCGACTACGCGCACTTCGACGGTGAGATCGGTGCGTTCTGGATTGCCGCGGTTCCGTTTGCGATCTGGTTCGGGCGACGCGAGCCCGCGGCGCGTTTCGCCCTGTCGGCGGCGGGGCTGTACTTCGTCTCGTGGGCGCTCTCGTCGCAGCAGATGCGCTTCTTGATCCCGATGCTGCCACTGCTCTGCATCGCGACGGGTGTGGCGCTCGGACCGGCCTTCGCGACACTCGGCGTGCGCCTCGGCGAGGCTGCGGCGCGCCGAGCGGCGCTCCTGCTCGTGGCGATCGTGGCGGGAGCATTTGCGTTCGTCTACCGCGATCCGATGGAGCGAGGGCTGCGCCTCGGCGCGCGTTACGGATCCGAGATCGAGGCACTCCGCACGGCGGCGAAGCCCGAGATCTTCCAGCAGATCGAACGCGTCACGCCGAAGGATGCCGTCCTGCTGTTCGTGAACACCAACCGCGGCTTCTTCAGTCCGCGCGAGTACCTCGCCGACAGCTTCTTCCAGGCGTCGCAGATCGCCGACTGGCTCCGCCCCGTGCAGAGCGTCGCCGAGCTTCGCGCGCTCCTCGACGCGCGAGGCGTGACCCACGTGCTCTTCGAGAAACGCGACTGGGGCATTCGCTACCCGCGCGCACTGCGAGAGCTGCTGACCCGCCGCGAGCAGACGCGACGCGTCGCGGTGTCGGCCGACCGGCGCACCGAGCTCTATGAGCTGCTTCCGCCGGGCCAGGGGGTCGAGTCTCGGGTCACGCTCCCAGCCGGTGCCAACTTCTACTCGATGTAGCCGAGCTGCCGGAGCTTTTCCGAGACGTCGGTGTCGGGTGCCATCGCGTCGAGGGCGAGGTTTTCGCTCTCGATGGCATCGAGCGCCGCGCGCAACTCTCGGACGTTCTCGGTGTTGTCGCTCGCGATGTCGAAGTTCTCGTCGGGGTCGCGCTCGAGGTCGAAGAGCCGATCTGGATGGGTTCCATCGAACTCCGCCGGTTCGACGCCAATCAACTTGATGTCGTCCTTCACTACGGTGCGCAGGCTGCCCTCGGAGTACTGCACGTAGTCGGGACCGCGAGTCTCGAAGAGATTGCGGCCGCGGATGCCCGGCGCCTCGGGGAGATCGAGCACGGCGAGTGCTGTCGGCAGGATGTCGACGTTCATCACCGGGTGCGAGTAGCGCTTCGCCGAGGTGCCCGGAACGAATACGAACATCGGCGTGTGGAGCACGCCGCGGGTCACCGTGTTGTGGTCGAACAAGCGGCGCTCGCCCAGGCCCTCGCCGTGGTCGGCACCCACGATGATCACCGTCTTCGAAAGAAGTCCGAGATCGCGCAACGCGTCGAAGAAGCGGCCCATCTCACGGTCGATCTCGAAGATGTTGCCGTCGTACTGGGCGCGCATCTGACCCACGACGGTGGGCGTCGTGTGGTAGCGGCGGCCCTTGATGCCCATCACGCTCTTCTTCTCGCCACGCGTCTCTTCGTAGTGGGAGACGAGGCGAGCGATTCCCTTGCGAAACGGCAGATGGCGAACCGACTCGGAGTAGAAGGTGAGGTCGTCGGCGTCGTCGTCGTAGAAGCGGCGAAACACGGCCTCGCTGGGGTCGTAGGGCTGATGGGGATGGCGCGCGTGGATCCAGAGGAAGAAGGGTTCGCGCGCGTGGTCCCGGAGCATCTCGATCGAGCGTTCGGCCGTGCGCTCCGGGCGCTCGGGGACGATGTAGTCCTCGTTGGCGCGGTCGAAACCGGCGCAGGAGCCCCAGCGACAGCCGGCGTAGACCTGGGTGATGACCGCGAGCGTCGTGTAACCGGCGTCCTTCAGCATCTCGGTGAGCGTGCGCTCCTCGGCGCGCAGGACGCCGTCGTCGAGCAGCCGGTCTGCGGAGGAGAACTTCGACGTCAGGAACGAGGGAACCGAGGCGAGCGTGTACGGCGCCTGGGCGACGCAGCGGGCAAAGACCGACGACCGAGCCGCGAGGGCGTCGAGGTTCGGACTCGTATCCTTGTCGTAGCCATAGACGCCGAGCCGGTCGGCGCGTAGCGCGTCGAAGGTCAGCAGGACGAGGTTGCAACCGGGGCACGACGGCGTGCCGGACGACGTCGTCGCATCCTGGGAGTCGCTGCAACCCAGCATCACGAATGCCGCAAACACCGCGGTCGCGCGTCGCGGGCCCCTGCGCTGCCGAAGGGTCTCAACCGGCGTCGTCGGTCTCGTCGTCGTCCGCGTGCGTTCGCGGGCGATTGCCGTCGAGTGCCTCCACCGCGTCGGCGACGCGCTGGAGGTTCTCGTTGAGGGCCTGGATGTCCGTGCGACGCGGCAGGTCCAGCGCCTTGAACACGCGCTCGATGGCCGTCTGGATGATGTGGTCGAAGTCGGGCGTGGCGTACGCGATCCAATCGTTGATTCGGGCGTTCGTCCCCTCGCGATTCGCCACGAGGCGGCGTACGCCGTCCTGGAATTCATCGAGGCCATCGGTAGCATCACCGACGCCGCGCCGCAGCGCGCCGTAGAGCGCATCGCCGCCGCGCTGAATGAGATCCGACAGCAGCGTGCGCGAGACTGGACGCCCCTCGCGCTCGCTGTCCACGAGAATCTGCGAGAGGGCGACGGACGTGATGTCCTCGCCCGTCTCGTTGTCGATCACGCGAACGTCTTCGTTTGCGTCGATGAGCTCGGCGATCCCCTTCAGCGTGATGTAGCGGCTGGTCTGGGTATTGTAGAGCTTTCGATTGGCATAGCGCTTGATCAGGATCGACATGGGCGGGCCTCGGCGCGGGGACTCCGCTCTCTCAAGCTAGCTCAGCCCGCAGAGAGGGTCAGCCCTCCACGCGAACCCGCTGTACGCGTCTTCGTTTGCGCTTGCGGCGCGCTGGACGGTCGTCCGGCGACGGTTGCTCGGGGGAAGCGTCGTGAGGATCGGATTCGGACTCGTCGTCGGTGTCTGCGCGGCGCACGCCGAACTCCCACAGGAGTTCGCGCACACCGAGGAACGCGCGCAGAACGGCGCGGGCTTCGGAGTCGCTGCGCGCCCGTTGCTCCCATCGCGAGATCTCGTGGTCGAGCGCATCGGCGAGTGCCGCGAGGACCTCGGGCGACCCGCGACCTGCATCGGTCGCGAGCTTTGCACCGAGGTCTTCGAGCCAGGACGCCAGGGGTCCGAGCAGCGCGTCGGTATCGGATGCACGACCGGTGCGCGCGAGTGCCGCGGCGTCGAGCAGCGCGCGNAGCGCGGCCAGCGTCTCGGCCGCCGCGGCTTTCCCGTGGCGCGCGGCGCGATCGAGCGCGTCGCGAACCGAGTTCGGCGGGGTTGCGTCTCCGAGAGGCTCGTCGTCCATCCAGAAATCGTCGTCCTCGAGCCCGTCGCCCTCGGGCGCGTTGCCGTCGAACGCTTCCATCTGTGGATCCCCGGGTTGCGGCTCGAAGGGATCGCGCATCCGGTTGGGGTCAGACTTCCCCACGGCTCTCTTCTCCTGGGTCGCGCGTCTTGGCGGCGTCGAAGATCAGTTCGGCGATGCGGGACAGACCGAGCAGATCGTGAACGTCGTCGGCGAGTTCGGGGATGCTTCCCCAGTATCGACCGCTGCGCTCCGTTCGCTCGCGCAAGCTGCGCGTCGCGTTCTGGTCCCGGCGGACCCACGCAGCGTATCTCTTTGCCGTTTCGAGCGCTGCCCGCGCGGCATCCTCGGCGGGGAAGTCGGCGGGTGCGTCGGCGGCGAGGGCGTCGCCGAGCGCACCCAGCGCGTCGTTGGTGTCGCGGAAGGTCGGCGGTACGCCCCCGTCGGGCCACACGTGCATCCGGTTGACCAGGACCCCCACCAGCGGAACGTCGAAGCCCTCGAGGCGATCGAGGAACTCGCCGGCCTGTTGGATCGACTCCCAGCCCGGTCCGGTCACGAGAACGAATCCGCACTCGGGTCCGGCAAGCAGCGCGCGCACGCCGCGCGCCCGCTCTCGGAAGCCCTCGGCCATGCCCTCGAACGCGAGCAGGAACTCGGAGATGTCCTCCAAGAAGCCGATGCCCGTGATGCGCTCGATCACCTGCAGGACGCGCCGCATCCCCTTCTGGAAGAGCCGAAATCCCATGCGACCCGCCGAGAATGCCGGGTGGATCAGCATCTGAACGAGCGAGCTGTCGAGAAACTCGAGCAGTCGCTGGGGTGCCTCGAGGAAATCGAGGGCGTGTTGCGCCGGGGGGGTGTCGACGACGATCAGGTCGAAGTCACCGCGTTCGTGCAGCTCGAACACTTTCTCCATCGCCGAGTACTCGACGCTGCCGGCAAGAGCGTCGGACACGTGCTGGTAGATCGGGTTCTCGAGGATGCGGCGCCGGCTCTCGGCGCTGTCGGCGAAGCGCTCGACCAGTTCGTCGAAAGTTCGCTTCATGTCGAGCATCATGGCGGACAGGCTCCCGCCCGAGTCGATGCCGAGGGCGTTCAGCGCTTCGTCGGGCAGCACCTTTGGTTCGTTGCCGAGCGCTCCGATGCCGAGAGCGTCGGCGAGACGCCGGGCGGGGTCGATCGTCAACACGAGGCTCCGTTGACCACGCCGTGCAGCCTCGACGGCGAGTGCCGTCGCAACGGTCGTCTTGCCGACGCCGCCGCATCCCACGCACACCGCGATGCGGCGCGTCTCCAGGGTGTCGCTCGCGAAGTCCGCAGGCTTCATGCGTCGGCGCCCCGGAAGAACGCCGACGACAGGGTCTCGAGATCGGCGGATGTGCGAACGCCGTTGGTGAGCTGGGGCAGCAGCGTCAGCGGCAACCCGGTGAGGCGACCGATCACGTCGACGTAGTGGCGGTTCAGCGCCGAGCGCGACTTCAGGTAGCTCGCGCACAGCGCGAGGGTGGACGACGCGGGGAGCTCGGGGTGAACGGAACCTCCGGAGGCGGCGAGGCGCGACAGTCGGTCGTCGAGGTCGGCGAGCTGCTCAGAGAACGGTTCAGCGACGACGGCATTGACGATGACGCGTTCCACCGCCACGCCGACCTCGCCCGTCAATCGCTCGACCAGCTCCGCGGTTTCCCGCGCCGGCAGCTCTTCCGCCAGGGCGACGGGGAGCAGCACGCAACGCTCCGGGTCCTCGATGAGGGTTTCGACCTCGAACGCCTGGCGACGCAGGGGACCCGCGCGCACGGCCGAGACGACGACGCGCGGCGCGTCGAGGAATGTGACGCCGTGACCGGTGGCCGGGGCGTCGACGACGATGAGGTCGTACCGCGGGCGACCCCGCCCGTCGCGCATCCGTTCGAGGTGCCAGATCTTCCCGAGCGTGATCAGCTCCCGCCAACCGGGTGTGGCGGACATGAGCTGGCGGAAAGCCGCGTTGTTGAGGACGAGGTCCACCACGGATTGGACGCGGATCTGCAGCCCCAGGTACTCGGAGAGCGCCTCGAAAGGGTCGATACGCATCGCCGTGATGCCCGGGGCCACGCGCCGGCCGGCATATCCGACGGGCTTCGGGTTCTTCGCGAACAGGCGCGGAATCTGCTCATCGCGCCCGACCTCGACCACGAGCACTCGCTGGCCCGCCCGCGCGCTGGCCACGGCGAGGGTGGCCGCGACGGTGGTCTTCCCCGTGCCGCCCTTGCCGGTGACGATGATGAGTCGCCGTTCGAGAAGGGATCGGCCGGAATCGAGCAAGGACCGGGTCTCCGCCGGCGGGGAGCGGGTCGCGAGGCTGACAGATCCTCAAGGCGCGCCCGCGCGACTCCGAAAACCAAGGGGAGTCGCTGCCTCGGCAGGGCACCCTAGCACAGGGCGCTTCTGCGCCTGGGAGCCAGCGGGGGTTGGACTTGATCGTCACTTGTGGTGAATGTGACACGCAATTCCGTCTGGACGACACGAGGGTGTCGCCGAAGGGAATTCGGGTCCGCTGCTCGGTCTGCAAGCACGCCTTCCGCTTCACGCCGACAAGCGCCTCCGACGCCGAGCGGGCCGCGGCGATCGATGAGATCGCGAGCGAGGCTGCGGCGTCGAGCGATGGACTTTCCCGGTCAGCGGCCCCCTCCGCGACGGCGGACCTCCCCGAGGAGAGTTGCGTGGCGAGCGCTCCGGCTCCCGCCGGGGTCGGCGAATCCACCGACAGCGACTTCGAAGACTGGGGCGAGGACTGGGCGTTCAACGACGAGCCGGAAGCCGAGACGCGGGTCACTGCAGCCGAGTCCGAGGCCGCAACTCGCGTGGTCGAGACGCCGGCCGTCGACGCTTGGCTCGCGCCGAAGCCCGCCGCTGCAGAACCCGCGGCGGAAGAGCTCGGCAACCCCGAAGAGTGGGATTTCTTCGACGGCGGAAAGCCCGGGGCAAAGCAGCGGACCCGACCCGCCAGCGTCCCCGAGGCTGCGGCCGTCGCAGCGGCCCCCGCAGCCCCGGAAACCATCGCGGAGCCCGGCGCCCCGGGCGAGCCGGACGCGATCGGCGAAGCGCCCCGTGCCGAAGCGGTCGACGAGGACGCCGCGGCGGCTCCGCGCTTCGGACCGGCGCAGGAAGACGCGTCGGCCGAGGGCGCGGGTCTCGCTCCGGGCCTCGACGTGGTGGTGGACGGAGACCCCTTCGTCGGGCGCTCGCCCTGGGTTTCGCGGATCACTACGGGCGTCGCCTGGTCCGCAGTCGCCGCGCTCTTCGCGTTCGGTCTGGTATTTGGCCTCGGACCGATGCCGGGGACGAGCGCCGCACTCGCAAACTCGCAGGCGGTGGGCGACCTCGTGGTCGATGGCGTCGAGTCGCACTGGATCGAGAACGCGCACAGCGGGTCGGTCTTCGTGGTGACGGGCACGCTGCGCAATTCCGGGGATCGCGACCGGGAGAGAATGGGCATCCTCTCGCTCGAGCTCGTCGATGCGACAGGGAGCGCAATCGCGGAGTCTCAGGCGATCGCCGGATTGCCCGTCCCCGCGCACGAGCTCTACGAAGGCGATCCCGCCGATCTCACGGAGGCGATCGAGCGCGCAGCGCGCCAACGCTCGAAGGAGCCCTTCGCACCCGGCGCGGCGTGGCACTTCCAGGCGCTGCTGACCGCGGAGCCCGACCTCGCCGTCGGTTACCGCTTCGTCCTGCTTCCGGCCGACCTGCGCAACGCGGAGCGGATCGGGGAAGGCCCCGTCGAGGTCGGCCCCGGTCCCGCGCCGGACGTGACGGAGATGCAGGGCGGTGCAGGAGTGACGCGCCCGAATGCGCTCTTGGAGACGCCGACACCGAGCGATGTAGAGAGCGACGCCGGTGCAGCAGCGGGCCAGTCTACGGTCGAGGCTCGCCGTCCGTAACTTCTTCTTTCTGCGGCGTCACGTCGATCTCGTCCTTGCCGGACAGGCCTTCCTTGAAGTTCTTGATCGCCTTGCCGACGCCCGCACCGAGTTCCGGGAGGCGGCGTGCACCGAACAGGACGATGACGATAGCTGCCACGATCAGAAGCTCGGTCGTGCCGATGCCAAACATGGAATGACTCCGGAATGCGACTGACCCGGTAAGGCGGTCGCGTATCGATGATTCAGTGAGAGGGTGCCTTTCGACACACAGTTGTCAACCCGGACCCGCAGGGCGGTACCGGAGGATACAATCGAGCCATGGCCGTTTTCAAAGCCTATGACATTCGTGGAATCTTTCCCGACCAACTCGACTCCGAACTCGCTCACCGCGTGGGGCGCGCCGTAGCGCGTTTTCTGGGGAGTGGGCCGATCGCAGTCGGGCGTGACGCTCGAACGAGCTCTCCGGAGCTGTTCGACGCCATCGTGCGCGGCGTTTGTGACGAAGGACTCGATGTGGTCGATCTCGGCCTGATTTCGACCCCGATGCTCTACTACGCAGTGGACCACCTGCAGAGCGCTGGCGGCATCATGATCACGGCGTCGCACAATCCCGCTCAGTACAACGGCTTCAAGGTGTGTCGCGAGAACGCGATTCCGATCGGCGAGGCCAGCGGTCTCAAGGAGATCGAAGTGATCGCCGGTGAGGTGGCCGAGATGGCGCCGGTCGCCGAGCGCGGATCGATGCGTTCCGTCGAGATCGTCGACGGCTACGTCGAGCACGTCCTTGGCGTGGGCGGCGGCGACCCAAACCTCAAGATCGCGATCGACTGTGCCAACGGCATGGCCAGCGTCGGCCTCGAGCCGCTCCTCGAGCGCCTCTCGTGCGAGGTCGAACGCCTGTACTTCGAGCCCGACGGAACGTTTCCGAATCACGAGGCCGACCCGCTCAAGGTCGAGAATCTCGAGGAGGTTTCGGAAGCGGTGATCCGCACCGGTGCCGACTTCGGCGTGTCGTTCGACGGCGACGGCGACCGTGCGGTGTTCGTCGACGAGAAGGGCGAGCCGATCCCGTCGGATCTGTTTACGGCGCTGATTGCGCCCTACCAGCTGGCCAAGAACCCGGGCGGGCGGATCCTCTACGACCTCCGCTCGAGTCGCGTCACGGCCGAGGAGATCGAGGCGGCGGGCGGTGTCTCGGAAATGTGTAGAGTCGGCCACTCCTTCGTGAAGGCGCGCATGCGCGAAGTCGGCGCGATCTTCGCCGGCGAGCTCTCCGGGCACATGTATTTCCGGTTCTCCGACTCCCTCGTGGCCGACGACGGCACAGCGGCGTTCGTCGCTCTGCTCGACGTTCTCGCGTCGAGGGATCAGCCGCTGTCGGAGCTGGTCGCGCCGCTGCGCCGGTACTCGGCGAGCGGGGAGATCAACCGCCGAGTGAACGGCATCCCGGAGCTCCTCGCGAAGTTCGAGCGGGAGCACGCCGATGCGGATGAGGTGTCGAAACTCGACGGACTGCTCGTTCGCTACAAGACCTGGTGGTTCAACCTGCGCCCATCGAACACCGAGCCCGTGCTGCGGCTGAACCTCGAGGCCGACACCCCCGAGCTGATGGCCACCAAACGCGACGAACTCCTCGCAAAGATCGGCGGCCAGCCCGCGTAGTCGACCCGCCGGGGCCGAAAGCAGGCGCGCAGCGCGCGCCGCAGGCGAGCGACGCCCGGAACGGGACCCCGAAAACTAGCTGCCAGCGGCCGCGAGTTCGGCGTCGATCACGCGCATGAACTCTTCGGCGGGCTTCGCTCCCGAGATCAGCTGTCCGTTGATGAGGAATGCGGGCGTCCCGCTGATCCCCGCAGCGCGGGCGGCAGCCAGGTCGCGCGATACCTTTGCGCCGGTTTCCGGATCTTCGAGACAGGCTTTGAACTTCTCGAGATCGAGGTCGAGCTCCGTCGCGTAGCCAAGCAGATCGTCGTTACCGAGCTTCCGATTGTTTGCAAACAACACGTCGTGGTACGCCCAGAATCGCCCCTGGGCGTCGGCGCAAACGGCGGCCTCCGCCGCGGGACGCGCCCGTGAGTGATTGTCGAGCGGGAGGTGGCGGTAGACGAAGCGGAGGTCGTCTCCGTACTTCTCGAGCAGCGTCTCGATCACCGGACCGGCGCGCTGGCAGAAGGGGCACTGGAAGTCGCTGAACTCGATGATCGTCACGGGCGCGTCGGCCGGTCCCTTGCTGGGTCCGTCGGCGGTCACTTCGATGCGGACGGGCTCGAGGAAGACGCGAACATCGGCGGCCTCGCGCAGGGATGCGATCACCTCGCTCGACTTCTTCGACTGGAGGAACGACAGGATCTGGGGAGCGATATCGTCGTAGTCGGCGCCGCCCATCTGGGCCTGGTTCGAGTCGTAGAAGGCCCGGATCTCCTCGTCGGTCACGCTGCCGCGCGCCTCGATCTCTGCTGCGATCAGATCCTCGCGCGTCAGGTTCCGTCGCGCGGCCTCGGCGTCGATGATCTGTTCGAGTACGAGTCGCTCGAGGGCCTGCGAGCGCAGCTCGTAGAGCTGGCCGGGGTTGCCACGGCGTGTCTCACGCTGGAACAGGTCGTCGCGGATCCAGGCGTCGAGATCGCCGGTGGTGATGGCGTGGCCGTCGATCTCGGCCGCGACCGCTCCCTGGCCGGCCCCGGCGAGGCGGGATCCCGTGCCCGGTTCGTCGGTCTGGCAGCCGAGAGAGAACAGCAGGCAGAGGATGCTCGCGGAGAAGATGCGAAGGGTCATGGTCGGTCCTCTTGCGGAGCCGGCGGCGGGCTCTTGGTTTCGACGCAGGACGGAGCCGAGCCGCCGTCGCCGCGAAAGATGCCCGTTGCGTGATTCCGCAGCTTCTAGACTGCATCGAAGGCTCGGCAGCGAATTGTAGTATAGGTGCCGTTTCGAGCCCCCGTTGGGCTGGGAGAAGCACGGCCCCATGGATCGACAGGACGTCGGGAGCCCGTTGGGAGCCATGGAGGGTGTGCGCATCCTGTTCGAAGGAGCGCGGATGCTCGCGCGCGAGCCGCGACTGTGGTTGCCCGCAGCGATTCCGGTCGCCCTGTCCCTCCTCTCGTTCTCCCTCGCCGTCATTTGCGTCGTGACCTACGCGTCCGAGATGCACGAGCTTGCGGCGGGATGGCTCCCCGAGATGTCGGCGGATCGCTGGTACGAGTGGCTCTGGGTTGGCCCCGGGCTCTTCCTGCTGCGCGCCGTGGGGTGGCTCTTGTTCCTGGTCGTCGCCGCCGCGGTGATGGTGGTGGCCTACATGCTGGCGAGTCTCCTCGCCGCTCCGTTCCACGACTGGCTCGCCTACCGCGTCGAAGAGATCGCGGCCGGCACGGTGCGCGACGCGACGAGTGGTGGATTCGGCGGGACTGTCGCCGACATCGGGCGCTCCCTCCTGCAGGAGCTCAAGCGCCTCGTGTTCTTTCTCTCCTTGGTGGGGCCGCTCGCCGTCGCCGGATTCTTGATTCCGGGGGCCCCGCTGCTGACCGGTCCCGCGATCGTGGTCATCACGGTGCTCTTCTTGCCCCTCGACTACGCGAGCTACGCGCTCGACCGACGGCTCGTCCCGTTCGACCGCAAGCGGCGGTGGCTGTTCGAGCATCTGCACGTCATGCTGGGATTCGGGAGCGGTGCATTCGTCACGTGTCTCGTTCCCGGGCTGAACTTCGTCGCGATGCCGCTCCTCGTCGTGGCGGGTACGCTGCTGTGCCTGCGTCACGATCCCGACGCCATTCGCGCGTCGGGCTAGGGCAGAAGGCGAGAAACCCGGCGAACGACCCCGGATCGCGGGCGAGCCGAAGGACTTCTACGCGACGGCCACGGAAACCTGCGGCGCACTCTCGCGCAGCGGCCTCCCGGCGCTGCTTCTCGACCCCCTGGAGATTGCGCCCGCGGTCGAGGGCGGCCGAATTAGAGGTCGAGGTGGGCGCGCAGGAATGACCACATGCATTTGAGCGCCGCACCCGGCAGGTCCTTGTGACCGCCTTCGAACCACGCGACCTCGTGGGGGCCTCTGGCGGCCGCGATCAGGGCGTCGGTCGCGGAGCGGGGGATCGTGGCGTCTTCGAGGGCGCCCACGAACAGCACGGGACGCGGGGCGATGCGGCCGACGAAGCCGACCGGATCGACTTCCGCTGGGCCCAGTCCGCCACCCCCCAACGCGAGTGCGGCTGCGCGCGGCCTTGGGTCTTCGGCGCAGAAGACCGCGCCGAGCATCGCCCCCAGGCTGAACCCGGCGTAGACCACGCGACCCGTGTCGACGCGAGGGTGGCCGTCGAGGACGTCGATGCAACGCCGCAGGTCGACCACGGCCTGCTTCGCGAAATCGATCGCGAGTGACACGAGCGAATCGCCCGCGGTCTTCGGAGAGAAGAGGCCGCGCAGAGCGAGCTCGCCCAGCTTCGCGCTGGCACGCTCGCCGTGGAGCGGCAGGTCGATGCACGCGACGGCCGCGCCGTCTCTCACCCACGGACCGGCGGTGGCGTCGAGGTAGTCGGCGTCCTTGGAATCGGTCGCACCGTGTTGAAGGAGAACCAGCGGGTGGGCCGCGGCAGCGTCCGCCGGAAGGAGCAGTCGACCCGGGACACGATCGCCGCGACTCGTGAACTCGAAGCGTTGGACGGCGACGCCGGTGAGGGACGCGGCTCCCTGGGCGTCGCGGAGGACCAGCGCCAGCGGCTCGGCCGCGTCGGACTCGAAGGAGACAGGGATGACCATGGCAGCCGCAGTGTACTCGCCGCCGCCGCCCGACTGTGCCTTCGCGGCTGGCCAGCCCGATCGAGCGCTATCCCTCGAGCAGTATCTTCCGCGCGCGGTACAGATTCGACTTGACCGAATCCTCGGTCTGATCGAGTGACGACGAGAGCGCACCGATCGACTCGTGGTCGAGGTGGTGGCGCTCGAACAGCAGGCGCTGGGACGACGATAGGTCGTTGATCGCGGCGTTCTCCAGACGACCTATCCGCTCACGGCACTCGTACATCTCGAGTGGGGTCGGCTCCCGCTGCAGCGTGGGACTGACGGCGGTGATGGAGGCCGGCTCTTCGTCGTTGAGTGGAACCGTTATGTGCCGCTTCTTCTTGAAGCGGCTCGCGATGACCCGACGCGTCACGCCGAGCACCCAAGCGGCGAACGGCGCCTCGCCGCGAAAGGACTCGATCGACGAGAAGACGGCGATGAACGTCTCCTGCGCCGTCTCTTCCGAATCTTCGCGGTTGCGCAGTCGGCTGTAGGCGAATCGATAGACGCGGCTGAAGTAGCGATCGTAAAGGAGGGTGAAGGCTGATTCTTCGCCCTTTTTGACCAGGTCGACGAGCTCTTCGTCGGTGATCTCAGCAGGAATTGCAGGTTCAGCTCGGGCGTTCCAGTTCAGTTCTGCCATGGGTCCACGTCCCTTTACCCGTTCTACGGCATCCACCGGCTCGAGCCATCCGCAGCATCTCCGAGCCCATCAACACCTGATTAGGCAAGTGGACGTGGGGCCCGGGGAAGTGTCAAAAATTGTCACTCCGGAGAC
>JABSQW010000079.1 GCA_013215605.1 Myxococcales bacterium | reverse complement strand
CGGTCTCCACGACGACTACATCCGCGACCAGTTCGACGAGAGCGACCACGTCTGGCGCATCAGCAGCTGGCACAAGTGCCAGAACAAGATGCAGGCGGGCTCGAAGCCGAACGAGACGGGTTGGGGGGTCTACGAGGAATCACGCAAGGCGGGTGCCATTGTCGCCACCGCGCACGAGCACCTCTACTCGCGAACCCATCTGATGAGTCATTTCGAGAAAACCGAGGTGGCGAGCACCTCCAATACTCTCGTGATCCGCGAGGACGAATCCGGAACCCATGCGGACGAAGGGCGCAGCTTTGCCTTCGTCTCCGGACTCGGCGGCAAGAACATTCGCGCACAGAAACGCAACGACCACTGGTGGGCGAGCATCTACTCATCGAGCCAGAACGCCCGATCCGGAGCCCTGTTCGGCGTGTTCAACTACAACGGGAACGAGCGAGAGGCCCACTTCTACTTCAAGGACATCGGCGGAAGGATCCCCGACCAGTTCACCGTCCAGTCCGAAGTCGGCGTCGATTCGAGCTGTACCGAGTAGCTCTCCCTCTGGCAAATCGGGCGGTCGACGGCTACAGAACCTGCCACGTCGCGGTGTCGGCGCGGAGGCTGCCGTGGACTTCTCCTATCCCCCCGAGGCCGAGGCCTTTCGCCAGGAGCTTCGCACCTGGCTGGATGCGAACCTCGACGACGCCTCACGCGCAGCACGTCTCGACGAGGGGGACCCGGGCGAGCGCCTCGAAGTACTTAGACGCTGGAACCGCACGCTCGCCGACGCGGGCTACGCCGCCGTCTCCTGGCCCAGCGAGTACGGCGGTCGCGACGCCGGCGTGATGGAGCAGGTGGTCTTCTCGGAAGAGATGCACCGCGCGGGAGCTCCGGGCACGGTCAATCCCATCGGCATCGCGAACATTGCTCCGTCCATCATGAGCTGGGGAACGCAGGAGCAGAAGAGCCGGTTCCTGCAGCGCATGCTGCGTGGCGACGACATCTGGTGCCAGGGCTTCTCGGAACCGGGCGCCGGATCCGACCTCGCTTCGCTGCGAACCCGCGCCGTGCTCGATGGCGACCACTACGTCGTGGACGGGCAGAAGGTCTGGAACACCTTCGGCGACATCGCGAACTACTGCGAGCTCCTCGTTCGCACCGATCCCGACGCACCCAAGCACCGCGGAATCACGTGTCTGCTCGTCGACATGAAACAGCCCGGCATCACCGTCCGGCCCCTCGTGACCATCACGGGTGAGAAGGGCTTCTCGGAGCTCTTCTTCGATTCCGTTCGCGTTCCCGTCGAGAGTCGGCTGGGTCCCGAAAACGAGGGCTGGAAGGTCGCGATGACGACGCTCAACAACGAGCGCGGTGGCGTCGCGTCGCTGCACCTGCAGGTGCGGAAGAAGATCCGTTCGCTGTGCGAAGAGGCCGCGTCGCCAGAGCTTCCCGGCGGACCGGCCACGTCCGACCCGCGCACCCGCGAACGCCTCGCGCAGCTCTACCTCGAGGGGGAGACTCTGAAGCTGCTCTCCGATCGCGCGATTTCCGCGAGCGTCCACGGCCGCGCCGGCCCTGAGGGCAGTCTCGTGAAGCTCGTGTGGAGTCGCGTCGAACAGCACGTGGCGGAGCTCGAGGGCGAGCTTTTCGGCCCCGAAGCACTGCTCGGAGCCCGCGGTAGAAGGCGCCTCAGCGCCCGCTCGATGACCATCGCCGGCGGGACCACCCAGGTGAACAAGAACGTCGTCGCCCAGCGCGTGCTCGGACTGCCGAGGAATCGCTGATGGACTTCGAATTCAGCGAAGAGCAGGAACAGCTGCGCGAGACGGTTCGCCGCTTCCTCGAAGAGCGCGCCCCCATCGAGACGGTGCGCAGCCTGCTCGACGACCCGCGCGGCACCACGGACGAGCTCTGGAAGGGCACGGTCCAGCTCGGTCTCCCCGGCCTGCTCATCCCCGAGGCGTTTGGCGGCGGCGGTGGCGGCATGCTCGAGATGGGCGTTGTCCTCGAGGAGATGGGCCGCCACCTGCATCCCGGTCCCTACCTGTCGTCGGCGTTGTCCGCAGTGGCCCTCCTGCGCGCGGCCGGCACGGATGACGCTCGTGAGCGCTGGTTTCCCGCGCTCGCCGACGGCTCCCTCGTGGCGACGGTGGCCCTGTTCGAAGCCGGCCAGCGCTACGAGTGGCGAACCCCCACGCTGCGTTCCGTCGACGCGGGCGAACGGTGCCTGCTGTCAGGCGAGAAGAGCTTCGTACCGGACCTCGCCGCGGCCGATGTTTGCTTCGTCACCGCGGCAACCGACGACGGCACCGGAATCTTCGGCGTCGAGTGCAACGCCGCGGGCGTCGAGACCCTGCCCCTGCCGTCGATCGACGGCACGCGACACCACGGCACGTTGCGGCTCGACGCCGCAGAGGCACGGCGCGTCGATGCCGGCGGCGCCACCGATGGCATCGCCACGGCGCTCGACTTCATCCACGTCGGCACGGTGGCCGACGGCGTCGGCGCGGCCACTCGGGCGTTCGAACTCGCGCTCGAGTATGCGCGGCAACGCGAGCAGTTCGGCACCACCATCGGCTCCTTTCAGGCCGTGCAGCACCTCCTGACCGACATGCTGACCGAACTCGAGCTCGGCCGCGCCGCCGCCTACTATGCGCTCTGGGCGGCGGACGCCGATCCCGACGACCGACGGCGCACGTCCATCCTCGCGAAGGCCTTCGCGTGCCAGGCGTTTCCGCGCATCGCCGAGGACGCCATTCAGATCTTCGGCGGCGTCGGCTACACGTGGGAGTACGACATCCACCTCTACTACAAACGCCTGCTCACCCTGCGGCACACGTTTGGCGGTGTCACCGAGAGTCTCGACGAGCTTGCTTCGATCATCCTCGACTGAACGCGACGCATACCCCCCAGGAGGTGACCGCCCTGGAAGCGAAACCCACGGGAACCGAGATCCTGAAGCGTGTCGTCGACGCGCGGGGCGTGCTGCTCCGCGCGGAGCACCTCGTTGCGACGGGAGCCTCGCCGACGGCGGTCGTCCTCACCTTCGACGTCGCCCGCATCCTTCTCTCCGCAAATCCGGATGCCAACGATCCGGGTGCCGGGAACGGACTCGCCATCGTACTCCTGGAGAACCCGGACGACTCACCGAGCGGGTGCGTCGACGCCGGCGAGGAAGAGCCGTGGTGGCGCCTGCTCGGCGCGCCCTTGACACGCGTCGACGCGAGCGACCGATCCGCGGAGCCGTCGGAGGGTGGGCCAGCCGAGGCGCGCTCCGTGAGCTTGCAGTTCGGTACGGACGCCGAGAACGCGCGAGTCGTGTCGGTCGCTTCGCGAGGCGGCGTGCTTCGCATCGAGCTCGAGCATTTCGCGAACTGACGACGGCCCGGCCGAGGGCGTCCACCCTCGGGATCAACGACCGCGCTTTGACCGCGCGCCGACGGCGCCGCTGAGCTTCTTCTTCCCCTTGCCCAACAACAACCAGTCGACGGAGATGCCCTCGGTGAGCGCGAGAGTGATGAGGAAGTCGGGGTGAGGCGTGCTACCCCGCTCGTAGCGGTTGATGTTCTGCTGGAACACCCCGAGGTCCATTGCGAACTGTCGTTGCGAGCGATCGCCCCGCACTTCGGCAAGGCGATCGGGAAGCGACTTCTTGACTTTCTTGATCGTAGACTTGGACACGGAAACCCCCTTTTCCAGACCGTCTGCGCAATGTATGGCGCGTCGAGTTCGCGGGCAATGGCCAGGCTGCCTTCCGAGAGAACTCTCTTACGTTTCGATTCGAGCGTCTCACCTTCTGCCTGGGGTGATTCGCGGTTCTAAGCTCAGGGCGACCGCCAACCCACAGCGATCGCTGGACTGCGCGCGTGGCGCAGAACGATGGTAGCGCCGCTTCGCGGCCGACTCCCGGAATCCGTGACCTCCTCGCGCTCACGTCAGGCTGCCTGATTCATCTGGGTCGTAAGTTGCGACCCGTTGGGCGGTAGAAACTGGGGGGTCTCCGCAACGAAATTGCCGATCAGCCGATCCCGGACGATCAGCAGGCTGCCCACGGCGGATACGGCGATCACGGGGTCCATCGCGGAATCGGATCGTTTGCGGGCGCTCAGTCGGCGCCGCGTTGCTTGGGGTCGACCCGCAGATCCTCGCCCACCCAGTCGCGGCCGATCTGGAGCTTGTGGGGATCCGCACCCTTGTTCGCCAGCTCCACTTCCACGAGCCGCTCAATATCCGACACCTCGAGTGTGAGCGGAACGAGATACCGGACCCCGTCCGTCTCGGAGCCAGAGGTGTCGAAGCGCGAGAGACCGCTGATTCTCGTGTTGATGACCTGCCGCTCGCCCAGCTCGTTCTGGATGAAGAAGCGGATTCGCTTCCCGATGTTCCGCCGCGGCTCGTTGGCGGCCTCTTCGATCTGGAGGTCCGTCGCGTGGATCGCGGTCGATCTTCGCTTGGGCTCGATCGTCGCGTTGAAGAACAGCCCGGCCTCCGCGACCCGGACCGTCTCGACGGCGCCGAGGATCCGTATTCTCGGGCGGTGCACCGGAGCGAGACAGCTCGCGAGCCCGATCGCCAGAGCGATCGACCCGGCGACGCGCAGCGCACGACTTCGGCTCGAAGCTCCGGCCCTCGACACAAGCCCTCCAGACATTTGCCGCCCTGCCCCCTCCACGACTTTACGCCACAGATCTCGGTTCGGCAGGCAGATTCTGATCCGGGAGCGACTCGTTTCCCACGGGGTGGGGGAGCGCCTCTGCGAAGTTCAATCCCCCCGATACGCCTGTTCGCGTCCGTAGAGGGCGAGCCGGCGCTGAAGATCGGGAAGGAGCGCCTCGGGGCCGACCCGCTGGGCGAGGACGATCGCCACCGAGATCGTCTCGACCGCGTCCTCAAATCGTCCGATCGCCGCGTAGGCGACCGCCAGGGTATCGAGCACCCCGGGGTCGTTCGAACCCGTGAGCGAGCGCAGGGTTTCGGCGTGGCGCACCGCCTCCCGGAGCTCGTACTTGCGCGCTTCGGGCTTCGTCGCGAGCAGCCACGCCAGGTTGTTGAGCGCCGCGAGATGCTCGGGGTCGAGGGCGCTCGCGCGCCGGTAGACGTCGATGGCAGCGTTGGTCTGACCGTGCTCCACGAGCGCGTTTCCGAACTCGAACTGCAGCTCCGCATCGTGCGGAACATGCAGCGCCTGAGTGCCCGTGAAAGTGACGTCGTCTGCGTACACCGGGCCGCGCTGCATCGCGATCACCCCGAGGACAGCGACCCCCGCGATGCTCAGTGCCGAGCCGACGTGAAACGCCGCCGCGTTCTTCGCGAGCGCCGACAAGAGTGCCGCCAAGCCGGCGATCGTCGCAATCAACGCGGGCAACAGGACCGTCTCCGTAAAGGGGACGGTTTGTTCGAACACGTTCGCGTTCGGAATCCACAGCGCGAGAAACCACACGGAGAAGAGCGCTGTCGCGCGCCGGATTGCGCTCCAGCAGCGGGAGGCCGCGAGTACGACCAACGACCCCGCCGCAGCCACGAGCAGGAGCCGCGGCACCGACAGCCAGACTTCCGCGGGTGGCTCGACGACCGCCGCTATCCCGGGGAGGAAGATCGACTGGGCGGCAAACAGCAGCGACAGCAGCGGTCCGAGGGGCTCCGCGAACAGCGCCAATCCCGGAAATTCCGCCGCTTCGAAGAGCATTCCCCGCACGCCGAGGTAGACGGCGGCCACGGCGAGCTCCGGCGCGGCCTGCGCCAGGCGTCGCGCTGCCGGGACCGGCCCCGCCGCCGTCGCCCCGAGTCGGTCGGCCGCCACGTAGACCGCAGGGAGCAGCAGCACCGCCTCGTTCGAAGCGAGGCCTGCCGCGTAGAAGAGAGTCGCCAGTGGGCGCCAGGCGCGGCCGCCGCGCAGGAAGCACGAGAGCCCGAGCACCGCGCAGCCGACCGCGAGCAGCGTGTCCCGACCGGTGACGTCGTACACGCAGGAGGCCGTGACGGGGTGAAATCCGACGACCGCGGCGCCCGCAAGTGCGGCGAGCGGATCGATGCCGAAGGCTGGCCAGCGCAGCAGGCTGAAGACCGCGGCGACGAGTCCGGCGACCAACGCGACGTTCACGGCACGAAGCGCCGCAGACGAGGGACCGTGGAGCCCGACCTGCAGGTCGTAGGTCGCGGAAGCGAGCGGCCGGTAGCGGGGAAGCGAGCCCGCGTCGTACTCGGCAGTGACGAACCGGTCGAAGCCCGCGGCGACGCCGGGCTCGAGTGCGCCGAGCACCCGCGGTCGGTCGCGTTCGAGGATCTCGTAATCAACCGACGGCAGGTACGCGATCACGACGGCGAACAGCGTCAACAGCGGGGCGAACCGGAGCCAGCCCGCCTCGCTTCGATTCGCCGGTTCGGCCGCCATGACGACAGCATACGGGAGCCGGCCGTGCGTGACGTGACGCCTCGAGACTTCCGCTCGTACCCGCGAAGCCGCCGGGGGCCCGGTGCACCACGGCCAAACCCGAGGGAAACTGCAGTCTCCGATCGGTTGTGATACAACGCCGCCACGCGTGACACGGCGATCCGCCCGAGCGGGTGATCGGAACCGAGCGGCGATGCACCCTGCGGGCGTCTACCGGCCGACGATTCCTCAGGAGGGCAGACGGAAGATGCGGCGCGTCGCGATCACCCTGCTGCTCACCGTGGTCGCCAGCGTCCTGGCTCCGCGGGCCGATGCGCGAACCTTTCGCGACTACGAGACACGCGCGGTACACGTCGAAGAGGCTCCCGTCATCGACGGTCGCCTCGACGACCCGGTCTGGGCGCTCGCGCAACCCTTCGACGACTTCACGCAGGTCCAACCCGTCGAGGGTGGCGCGCCGACGTATCGCACCGAAATCCGCCTCCTCATGGACGCGGATCACCTGTACGTCGGGATCCGCGCCGAGCAGCCGGATCCGAAGACGATCGTCGCCCAGCGGCTCGAACGGGACGACCTCTTCTTCTACGACGACAACATCACCTTCGTCCTCGACACCTTCCACGACCAAAGGAACGGGTTCTTCTTCCAGATCAACCCGCTCGGCGGCCGGCGCGATGGCATCTTCGAGGGCCTCGAGTTCGAAAACAACTGGAACGGCATCTGGTTCGCCGACGCGACGATCGACGCCGACGGCTGGAGCGCGGAGTTTCGTATCCCGTTCAAGAGCCTGTCGTTCGAACAGGGTCAGGACACCTGGGGTTTCAACGTCTCACGACGTGTCCGGTACCTCAACGAGGAGGTCCGCTGGGCGGATCCCGCGATCGACTGGATCCTCACGGACATGCGCCACGCCGGCAATCTGCACGGACTCGCCGACGCGCAGCAGGGCATCGGACTCGACGCCGTCCCGGCCCTCACCCTGCGCCGCATCGACAATCCCCTGGTCGACGAGCACAAGACGGAGGTCGATCCGAGTATCGACGTCTTCTACAAGCTGCTGCCGTCGCTCACGGCCTCGCTCACGGCGAACACCGACTTCGCCGAGACCGAGGCCGACGACCAGAAGGTCAACCTCAGCCGCTTCAGCCTGTTCTTCCCCGAGAAGCGGGACTTCTTCCTGCAGGACTCCGGCATCTTCAGCTTTGGCGGCCTGGAGAGAGAGAACGGCATTCCGTTCTTCTCGCGCAAGATCGGCATCGACGAGAACGCCGAGGCCGTGGCGCTGCCCATCGGCGGCAAGATCACCGGTCGTATCGGCCCGTACAACATCGGCCTTCTGGACATCCAGGCCGACAGCCACGGCGACGTCCGCTCGCGCAACCTCGCGGTGGCTCGCATCAAGCGAAATGTGCTCGAAGCCTCGACCCTGGGCTTCATCGTGACGCGCGGCGACCCGCTGACCGACTTCGCAAACTCGCTCGTCGGGGGCGACTTCAACTACCGCAGCAGTACGCTCGTTCCAGACAAGGTCGTCACCGGCAACGCGTGGTTCCAGCACAGCTTCACCGGGCGTTACGAAAGCGACGAGGGCGCCTACGGGGTGAAGATCGCGTATCCGAACGACATCGTGCACTGGAAGCTCTCGTTCAAGGAGATCCAGGACAATTTCAACCCCGCACTCGGGTTCGCAAACCGCTTCGGGATCCGCCAGTACGACGGATCGTGGCGCTATCGAGTGCGCCGAACGGGTCGGCTTCGCACCATCGACACGCGATTCGCCCAGCGCCTGGTCACGAACACCGACGACGACGTGCAGACGTCGGTATCGGCCTGGCGGCCGATCATCCTTTCTTCCGACATCGACGACGTCCTCGAGTTCCGCTACGTCCACGCATTCGAGAAGCTCGATGCTCCTTTCGAGATTCAGGAAGGCATCTTCATCCCCGTCGGTGAGTACCATTTCGACGACGGCGCCGTAAAGGCCGAGACGAGTCGCAACCGCCCCGTAAGGCTCAAGTTCGAGATTCGCTACGGGAGCTTCTTCAATGGGACGCGGCTGCAGTTCTTTCCCCGCCTCGAATGGCGCCCCAATGCCCACTGGCTCATCGAGCTCGAGTACGACGAGAACCGCATACGCCTGGACGCCGAAGAAAGCCTGCCCGGCGGAATGCTGTCGCCGGTTCGCGAGGTCGCCTTCGAGACTCGGCTCACTCGGCTGCGCGTCAACATCAGCTTCAATCCCGATATCTCGTGGAATACCTTCGTCCAGTACGACAACATCTCCGACGCGATCTCGATCCAGAGCCGGGTGCGCTGGATCATCGAGGAGGGGCGCGAGTTCTTCTTCGTGATCAACCAGGGCTTCGACACCAGCGACGGCGACTTTCGCGTCGGTCGCACGGAACCGGTGGCGAAGCTCGGCTGGACGTTCCGCTTCTGAGCTCGCCGCGCCTCGCTGCGGAAAGGCCGGCTCAGAAATCCAGCGGTGTCGCGAGGTGGTCGCGGTACATCGCGTCGCGGTGCTCGAGAAGGATCGGGTCGAGTGCTGCCAGTACGTCGGGCTCGGTCGCCGTATACATGCGCCGCAGACCCCGCGACATCGGACAGATCTCGTGGGGCAACGGCGCGAGCATCGCGGCGAAGGCCGCCCACGCGATGTCGGCCCCCGTGAGAGCGTCCCCGACGAAGTAGCGGCTGCCCCGCGCGGCTTGATCGCGAAGCCGGTCGGAGAGATGGCCGAGGATCTCGAGGACGCGACGCCGCGCGTGCGCGACCGCTGCTTCCGTGAATCGAAACTTCTCCGCAAACGCGAGCGTCCAGTCGCGGCCCGGGCCGTCGGGCTGACGCTTCAGGTTCTCCCCGAGCATCACGAGGCGACGCGACCAGCCGAAGCCCTGCTGCCCCGTAATCTCGCGCAGCAGACCGAAGTGCGTCGCGCGTTCGGCCGAGGGCTCCGGAACCAGGGGCGGATCGGGCGCGAGCCGCTCGGCGAGCCACAGGATGTCCGACAGCGCCACGGCCGGCGGCTCGGCGTCGTAGGCGGCCACGGGGGCCAGGGTCTGGCCCGTCCACTCGCGCAGCGCCGCGTTGTCGGGGTCCTGGAGGACGGGCACGTAGGAAAGGCCCTTCACCTGGAAGAAGCCCTTGGCGGCCTCGCTCCAGGGTCCCGGTCCGCCCGGGGTCAGCACGAGTCGCAGTCCGGAGAGCGCCCTCGCCTCTTTCACCGGAACGTAGTCGGGCACGCGGCCTCCTTTATCGACGAACACCCCAGCCTGGTCGTTCGGAGCGATGAATGTCCAGCGCTTCGGACGCGCACTGGATCCAGCTTGAGGCGGCAAGCACGGGGTAAAACGAACGCAGCGAACGCGCTTCGCAGGCCCGCGGACGCGCATCTCTCGAGCCTGGATCACGGGGTCGTCGGCGCTCCCGGGAACGGGGGAATCCCGTGAAAAATCAGGGAATTCTGTTCCCCGCGGCTCCGTGGTTCGTGGGAAAATAGGACCTCCCGTGTTCATCCTCCATCGATCTGCGCGGCGGTTCGCCGTCCTCGCGTGCGCGCTGTTCATCGGCGCCGCGTCCCTTCCGGCGCTCGCGCAGCCATCCGCGGTCAGTCCCCGCGGCAATCCCGTTCGCAACGACGCTGCCGAGAAGCCGCGACAGTTCGCGAGCATGAGCTACTGGGCGAGCGAACTCGTCGCCGAATATGGACTCGAGCATCCCGGCCTGCCTCCGATCGAAGAGATCGCGAACCTCCCGATCCGTCTCGTCTTCGCTAACGACGGCTACCGCGCTCCCCGTTCGATCGACGACCCGATGCCGATACCCCTGAAGCGTCTCGCCGCGCGCAGCAGCGGAAACGCGCGGCGCGCGCGCTTCTACGCCGACGCGTTGCTGCACGTGAACCGGTCGATCATCGAGGCGTTCGCCGGACACGGCATCGCGGGCGTCGTGATCACGCTGCCGGACATCGAAGAGGGCACCGGTCGGGACCTGCGACCGCAGGACGAGCAGCGGCTGCGCCTGCGCATCTTCGTCGCGCGCGTCGCGGAGCTCCACAGCTTCGCGGACGGCGCGCTGCTCGGCGGCCTCGACCGCGACGCACGCACCGATCACGAGCGCCACCACTGGATCCTCGAACAGTCGCCCATCCAGCCCGTCGGCGAGCGCAGCCTCTTGTACATCGACGAGCTCGAGGACTACGCGCGGCGGCTCAGCCGTCACCCCGGTCGCCGCGTCGACGCGAAGCTCGCACCGGGCCTCGCTCCCGGCACGTCGAACGTCACACTGCGCGTTGCGGAGAACCGGCCGTGGAACGCGTACGCGAACATTTCCAACACGGGCACCGGCGCCACGACGAGGCTCCGCGAGCGCTTCGGCTTTGCGCACCACCAGGTAACGGGTCGCGACGACATCTTCAACGTCGACTACATCACGGGCGACTTCGACTTCGTGCACGCGGTGTACGGGTCCTACGAGATGCCGATCTGGAAGCGCGGAGGTCCGCGCGTCCGGCTCTACGGCTCGTACAGTCAGTACAACGCCACGGACCTCGGCTTTCCGGACGCGAACGTCTCGGGCAACCAGTGGGACTCGGGCCTCGATCTCGTTGCCACGGTCTTTCAGCACCGCGATCTGTTCGTCGACCTCGTCGCCGGATCTCGCTGGCAAAACGTCGAGGTGGACAACGAAGTCACGAACCAGCGGGGGCGGACGAACTTCTTCCTCCCCAAGGTCGGCTTCTCGATCGAGCGACCGGCGGCGACCTCCTTCGTTCGAATCGGCGGTCGCTTCGAGTTCAACGTGGCCGACTTCGCGGGCACGGGATCCGCCGACGACCTGCGCGACTTCGGCCGCTTCGACATCGATCGCGACTTCGAGGTGTTTCGCTGGACGGCGATCGCCTCCTCCTACCTCGAACCGCTGATCTTCCCCGCCGCCTGGCGCGACCCCCGCACCCCGCTGAGTTCGACGCTCGCCCACGAAGTGGTGCTGAGATACAACGGACAGTGGTCGATCGGCAATCGCCTGCCCCCCCAGCACGAGCAGACCGTCGGCGGTCTCCACAGCGTGCGCGGCTACCCCCAGGCGATCGGCACCGGAGATACGGCGCACATCGCGAGCGCCGAGTACCGGCTCCACGTGCCACGTCTCGTGCTGCCGAGCAACTCGCGGCTACGACTCCCGTGGATCGGCGACTTCCGCCTGGTCCCGCCCCACATCTACGGAATGCCGGACTGGGACTTCATCGTGAAAGCCTTCCTCGACTACGGGCATGTCGCGAGCGTGCCCTCGGACACGACGCTCACCGAGCCCGACCGCACGCTCATCGGCGCCGGTCTCGGTTTCGAACTCACCCTGAGAAACAACCTGAGCGCCCGCTTCGACGTGGGCTGGGCGCTCGACAACGCGCGGGGACGCACGCAGGTGGGCGCCTCGGAACTCCACTTCCTCGTATCGGCGCGGTACTGAGATGCAACTGCGAATGAAACGACGCTTCGCCGACGGACCGTCGACATCGACCGGACGAACCGCTCCCGCCGGATGGCGGCGAGTCCTCGTCTTCACGCTCGTCGTCCAGATCCTCAGCCTTCCGCTCGGGGTTCCGGTGGCTCTCGCCAACCCGGCGGGCGGCAGCATCGACCACGGCATGGGGTCCATCGAGGGCGAGGGCACCGCTGCGCTGACGATCCACCAGCAGGAGACGACCGACCCCGGCAATGAGATGGTGATCAACTGGAGTGGCGGCTTCGGCATCGATGCGGGCGAATCCGTCCACCACGACCAGCCCGATGCCGACTCGCGGATCCTCCACATCGACCCCACCGGCGATGCGTCCCTCGTCGACGGCATGATGACCGGCATCGGCCTCATCTACATCGCCAATCCGGCGGGCGTGTTCTTCGGCGGCGACGCGATCGTCGACGTCGGCGGTCTGGTCGCAGCGGGCGGCTCGCTGAGCGAAGAGGACTTCACACCGGGTACGGACGGCGAGATCGCGGATCACTTCACCGATCTGACGGGCGCCGTGACCGTTGCCGGTGGCGGCAGCGGCCGCATCCAGGCCGCCGACCTCGTTCAGTTCATCGGTCGCAGCGTGGTCAACCACGGAATCATCAACGCCCCCAACGGCATCATTACCCTGGTCGCGGGCAACGAGGTCACCCTCACGCGCATGGGTGGCCGCGTCGACGTGGTCTTCGGAGCCCCGGGCGGCGACTCGGAAAGTTTCGGAGTGACCAACGGAGGAACCCTCGACGCCGGCCGGGGCGAAGTTCTACTCACCACGGGCGACTTCTACTCGCTCGCGATCAATCACACCGGCCTCGGCACCACGACCGGCGACCACATCCGACTCGAGGGCGGCAGCGCTGGCAAAGTCGAGGTGAGCGGTACGCTCGACGCTTCCAACACCGACTTCTCAGAGATCGGCGGCGAGATCGAGATCCTGGGCGACCGCATCGACGTGAGCGGCGCGAGCGTCGATGCCTCGGGCGACCGGCGCGGCGGAACGGTCCAGGTGGGCGGCGAGCGGAACAGCGGAACGTCGGCGCCGGTAGCGAGCCGCGTCGACCTCGACGACGACGCCGAGTTTCGCGCGGACGCGATGGCGGACACCGGCGATGGCGGTGCCGTCGCAATCCTCGGCGAGATCGTCAAAGTCGGTTTCGCGACGGTCGATGTGTCTGGAGGTCGCACCGGTGGGACGATCCTCGCGGGCGCCGAGGTCGGCGGCGGTGGGACGACGCCGATGTCGCGACGCGTGTACGTGGGCGAGACTGCCGTTCTCCGCGCCGATTCCAAAGTCTTCGGCAGCGCTGGTGAGATCGCGGTGCGCGCGACCGAGGCCGCGGGCTTCGACGGCACGGCGAGTGCCACGGGCGGCGAGCAGGGGGGCCGGGGCGGTCGGATCGAGGTCGTTGCGGACGCGATCGAAAACCGCGCCACGCTGGATCTGTCCGCGGCGGACGGCGAAGCTGGCGTCCTCGTCCGCGGCTCGCGCGACATCAGGATCCACGGCGGCAATGCCGTCGAGGTCCCACCCGACGCCGACGACGGCGTTCGCATCCTGTCCGGCGACATCGAGTCGCTCGACCGCGTACTCGACATCAGCGAGTCCGAGATCGAGACCGCGGACGTGAACCTCGAGTTCGAGGCGGCCCACGGCATCGACACGACGGGCGAGTTCGACCACCAAATCGACGGCGAGGGGATCGACGTGCTCTTCGTCCAGGACGTCGACCTGACCCTGCGCACACGCAACGCCGACGCGAGCACGTCGTCGATGATCACCGCCGGCATCGACCTCACGGAGAACGGCGCGAGAGAGAACCTGGTGGTGCGCAGCCAGGGAAGCGACCTCAACTTCCACACCGGCAACGGCGGAGCGGTCCCGGCGAACGAGGACACCGGGGATCCGGGCGTCGTCCCCGGCAGTGGCGAGGTGGCGAACATCCGCCTCGGTACGCTCGAGACGAACGGCGGCAATCTCTCCGAGAGCACTGTGATGGGATCGATCAGCCACGTGCGGATCGATACGAGCGTCGAGGCTGGCGATGCGGGAAACGTCTTCGCCGAGATCGCCACTGGCGCCGAACCCGTCGAGGGAGCATCCGGCGACTTCGTCGTCAAACGCGACATCGTGGTGGCCGGCGGAAACACCACGGAAGAAGGAACTCGCGGCGGCGAGGCCGGCATCGTCGCCGTTTCGATCGGTGTGGCGTTCAGTAGCTTCGAGGGCAGCGAGGGCGTCACCGGCGCGATTTCGATCGGCGCCGAGCACGACGGGGACCTCGCCATCGACGCCCGGGGAGGCGACGCGATGAGCGGCGCCGGTGGCAGCGGAAACCGGGTCGTCCTCCTCACGGCGGACGGCGACATCGACGTTTTGCGTTCGCTCGACACTTCGGGAGGAAGCAGCAGCGACGACAGCGCGGCTGGTGGTGCCGGCGGCGCCTTCGATATCGGCGCCGCGCGTGCGGCCTCCGACACGGACATGGACGAATCGACTCCACCGGAGTTCCTCGCCAGCGGCGACGTCGACATCGTGGGCTTCGTGCGCAGCCGCGGTGGAAACGGCAGCGCCGGCGGCGCGGGCGAGCGGGTCACCATCGACATCCTCGGCAGCGGACAGATCACGGTCAGCGAGGAGATCGACGCGCGCGGCGGCGACGGCGCGACCGGTCCGGGCGGAGACGCCATCTCCGTGGCCGTGGCCACCGCCCGGGGCGCCATTGCTGTCGGCGAAATCGACACGAGCGGCGGGGTCGCCCTCGCAACGGGCGCGCGAGCCCGGGCGGGCAACATCGTCGTCGACAGCGACTCCAACGCAGACAGCGCGGGCTCCGAGAGCAACGCCGTGACCCTGAACGGCCAACTCGTGGCCCTCGGCACCGGCGAGCAGGACGTCGGCAGCGTGTCGATCAACGCCTCGAGCGACCTGATCAACAACGCGGCTGCAGGTGCAGACATCGTGACGGACCTCGACGTCACGCTGCAGGGCGAGACGATCGGCCGCTCGAGCGCGTTCCAGATCGACGCCGACGGGGAAGCCGACGGCGACGGCAACATCGACAGCACGCTCGCGGTTCGCGCGGCCGATCTCATCGACGTCGAGGTCATTCAGGCCGGCTTCGACGCGTTCGAGGTGAGCGTGGATCGAGACACCTTCGACGTGCAGGTGCTGCAACACCACGACGCGACGGACGACTCGATCCGTGCGACGGGCGTGGCCACCAGCGTCAACGTCGACGGGGTCGATGTCGCCGCTTCGACCGCCCTGTTCGACTCGGACACCACCGAGAGCGGGGCGACCTACGCCTTCGTCATGGCGAAGACCGAGGCGACGCTCGTGGTCGAGACGGGCAGCGAGGCGCGCGGTGGGACGACCCGCATCCGCAGCCGCGGCGACCTGCTCCTCGGAAATGCCGCGGGCGCCGCGATTACCGCGCACGATGGCATCACCCTGGCGCTGAGTGCGGGCTATGGCCCCGAGACGGCGACGGGTGACGTGCGCGTGAACCCGGAGGCACTCGCGTCGGGTGTAAAGGTCCTCGCGAGCGGCAATCTCGTCCTGCGCGGCGACCGCATCGGTGGACCGGGCGAGGAGATCGTCGTCGACCGGGCCGGCGCGACGACAGGCAGACTGACCGTCGATGCCGCGGGAGGCGTCGCGGTGGACGTCACCGGCACCGCCTACGAAACGCTCTCCGTGATCCAGCAATCCGCGGGCGACGACGTCGACATCGACAACGCGAGCCTCGATCGCATCCGGGCCACGGGCGACGGCGACGTCCACACGCTGAGCGAGATCGACACCACGGGTAGCGGCGCTGCCCTTTCCTACGCGCTCGAAGCGGGCGAGACGGGGGACCTCGCCGTGGCCGAAGGCGCGCGCATCGCCGGAGATACGCTCCTACAGAGCCAGGGCGCGATGGTGCTCGGTGCGGCGGCGGGCTCGGCGGGGCCGGTCCTCACGGCGACGGAGGCCGCGAATCTGACCCTGCAGGCGCGCAACGACGGCGGAACCGGAAAGATTCGCGACAGCATCGCCGGGGCGGACGCCGCCAGCCTCGACATGAGCGCCGGCGGCCACCTGCTGCTCCTCGCCGACATCGGCGTGGGCGAGAACGGCAACGCGATCACCACGAGTGGCGGCGCCAGCGTCGGCGCGGCCACGACGGATGGAGGCATCTTCCTCGCGAACGAGACGTCGGGAGATCTCCGCATCGCCGCCGTTGTGAATCCCCACCCCAACTCGCCCGACGACACCGAAAGCGCGTTCCGGGTGAGCGACGTCCCGGGCGTCGGTCTCAGCGTCGAGAACGGTTTGATCCAGATCCGCAACTCCTCCGGCGACCTGCGTCTCGAGTCCGGCGTCGCCTCCGCGGCCGCCGAAGGTGCCGTCTTCGTTGCAGCGGGTGGAGAGATCGTGCTGGCTCTGGGCGAAGGCCAGGAGATCGACAGCGCAGGCGACCAGGTCTTCGCAAGCGCCGTTGCGCTGGAGAGCGACGCGAGTCTGCGCAGCGCAGGAGACGTCGAGTTCCAGGCCGAGATCGACAGCGCCGCAGGCGGTCCGGCACGTGCGCTGTCGGTCGTGGCCGGCGGAACCACCCGCTTCGGCGACGGCGCGGGGTCCGACCGGGTCGGCGGCAGCAACGCTCTCGCCTCCCTCACCACCGAAGGTTCCGCCCTCGTGAACAGCACGCGCTTCGTCACCACCGGCGAGCAGCTCTTCGGCGGCGCTGTCGGGGTGGCTTCGGGTCGCAGCACGCGCTTCGAATCGACGCAGGGCGCAGTGACGTTCGCATCCACACTCGACGGACCGGGTCATGCGACGGTCGCGGCGGCCACACGCGCGACGTTCCGCGCGGACGTCGGCGCAGACGCCAGCCTCGGGACGTTCGAAGTCGTGGCGCCCGAAATCGCCTTCGACACGGAGCGCGTGGTGGCCGGCGACGGCGGCATCACGCTCAATCCCGACGGGCGGCCCGACGTCCCCGACCGCGCCAGCATCTTCGGTACCAGGGAGCGTCTCTCCCTCGAGACCTCCGGTCGCCTGTTTGCCGGCCGCCGCGAGAAGATCAGCGTACCGGGCAGCCTCGAGATCCACGCGGCGAACCTCGTCGCCGGTGACCTCGCCGCCGTCGAGATCTCGATCGACGCGGAGCGCTACACGGTTCTGGGTCGCGAGGCCGGTTCGGTCCTCCTGCCGAACGGACGCACGACCATCGGCGATCTGGGCGTCGACATCTCCGCCAATCGCGTGCGAATGAACGTGGTTCCGGAGTGGGACGGCTTCGGCGACGTGGCGCGCGTTCTCACGCCGAGGGGCGACTACGTCGGTCCCGGCCCCGGAAATCTCGTGAAGGGCCTGCTGAACGGCGACGGCTCCGGCGTCGGCCCCGAGAACCTGCGCGCGGGCGACCTCGCCCTCGACCTCGGCGCTGTGTCCGGCGGCCCCAACCCGGCTCCAGAGATTCCCCGCGAGCAGGCGTCGATCATCGATCTCATAGCGCCGCGCTTCTCGGACGAGCTCCCCGCGCCGCTCTCCCCCGTCGGCGCCGCCGAGATGCTGGCGTTCCTGCGCTGCGACACCGGGGCGGCGGTGTGCGCCGACCCGTCCGAGTTCGGAGGACCCCTCGGGATCGAGGCAGCGCGCGCCCACCAGGTGTTCTTCGGCACCGCGTCCGAACCGCAGCGCGAGGCGATGCGCACCGCAGCACACGATTTCGCCGCCAACAAGCGCGGCCGACTCGACGCCCGGGCGCTGAGCGCCGAGATCGAACGAACCCCCGGAACCACCGCGGCCGCCTACCTCGACCACCTCCGCGAGCTGCTCGCCCGCGTGCGCATGCTCCCCGTCGACGACGACGCAAGAGCAGCCCTCGAACGCCGCATCCTCGAGGACGCCGCCGTGCAGCTCGGCGTCCGCCAGCTCGACGCCAGCCAGCTCGAGGCCGCCACCGCCTCCCGTGGCCTCCAGCTCTAACCCCGGCGAAAGTTGGGGAGCTTGCTGCTTCCTGGCAACGTCGGGACCCACCTCGATTCCACGGGGAGCGTCCCGCGCCGCAGGGGTCGAGGATTCTATTCCCGGCGGGCCAACGACTCGATCCGGCTCCCCAGTACGCCGGGCATGTACTCGATGAGCTCGACGACGAGACCGTCGGGGTCGCGACAGCAGACCACCGATTCGAGCCCGATCGAGGGGTCGCGTTCTCGCGGCTCACCGATGAACTCGATTCCCTTCGCTTTGAGCTCGCGATACGCGGCGCGAACATTTCGCGTGCGCAGGGCCATCACGCGCGGAACGTACCGCTCGGGCGGCAGCGAGCGCGCCGGATCCTCCCACTTCGGCTCGAGCCACTCGATGAGGTCGATCCGCGTGTGGGTCTCCCCCTCGCCGATGGCAAGCAGCGCTCCGCGACCCTGGGCGACGGGCATGCCAAAGTTCTCGGCCACCATCGACGGCCAGATCACGTCCCGGTTGTCGCGCAGCAGCTTGAAGCCGAGAGCCCGATAGAACGCGAGCGAGCGCTCGAAATTGCTGGCGTTGACGATGAAGTGAAAGAGCGACTGCACCGCCCAGCCGTCGTCGGACGCATCGGCGCTGCCCATCGGGTCCCGGTCGTTCGACTCTGCCATCGTGTCTCCTCGACTTCGCTCGCGCAGCCAGAGTAGAGTCCAGCATGGACGCTGGAGCCCGTTGAATTCAACCGGCGGATCCCACTGGAGGAGCGATACCTGATGCGAAGTCCCGGGTCCTCGCGCGCATGATCTTCGACATCTTCTCCGAGCTGCAGTGCGCGAAGCCCTGGCGCGAGAACCACGAACGGGCACTCCTCCTCGAAGCCATCGAGCAGGCCAGGCTTGCGGATCGGCTCGGCTACGGCTGTTGGTGGACGGTCGAGCACCACGGCGCCACCGAGTTCAGCTACAGCTCGTCACCCGAAATGGTTCTCGCGGTGCTGTCGCAGCACACCGAGCGCATCCACCTCGGGCACGCCGGTGTGCTGGCTCCCTTTCGCATCAATCACCCGCTGCGCGTGGCCGAGCGCGCGGCCTTCGTCGACCTCGCCTCGGGCGGTCGCCTCGAGCTGGGCCTCGCGCGCTCCGGCGGTACGGAGTGGGACGCCTTTGGCGTCGACCCGGACTCGTCGCGCGATCAGCTCCGCGAGGCGCTCCAGATGGTGCCCCGCATGTGGACGGAGACGAGCTTCAAGTGGGAGAGCGAGCACATCTCGATTCCCGAGCGCGACGTCGTCCCGAAGCCGCTGCAGAAACCCCATCCGCCGCTTTGGCAGACGTGCACGAGCCCCGAGTCTTTCGAGATGGCCGGCAACCTCGGAGTCGGTGTCCTCGCAACGACCCTGCTCATCCCCCTCGACAGCCTCGGCGAGCTGCTGGGCTGCTACGAGAAGGGGCTCGCAAACTGCTCCCCCGCCGGTCTTTTCGTCAACGCGCAACGCGCGGTCTTCACCTTCATGCACTGCGCGGAGACGAAGCAGCAGGCCATCGAGAGCGGCGCGGGCGAGGCGGCGCTCTGGTTCGTGAACGCCGCTCCCAAGGTCTTCCAGGTGCCCCGCGACCTCTGGATCAGCGCGATTCGCGGCGATCTCCAGGACAATGACCCATCCAGCGCGACTGCCCTCGAGGCTCCCGAAGACCTCAGCGACCTCGATCTCGACGACCCGGTCCCGGTGATCGCTCTGCTCAACCGACAGCAGGTCGGCGAGAAGCTCGACCCCGAGGAGGTCTACGACGTGTTGGAGCCCATCGAGTCGGTCGTGATCGGCGACGTCGACCTGTGCCGCCGCAAGATCCAGCGTTACGCAGACCTCGGGATCGACCGCCTGATGTGCCTGATGCAGATGGGCGGCCTTCGCCACGAAGCGGTCATGGCCAGCATCGAGAGGACCGGCCGCGTGCTGTTGCCAGAATTTCTCCGCTAGGCGCGAAGCGCCCCGCAGCCCAACCTGGGGCCACTCCTCCTCGACTGGGGTCGCAACGTCCCTCGAGTTCGGTCGTGCGTCAGGACTGGAAGCGGGGCATCCTAGTCGTGGAGCGGCCTTCGGGGTGCTCGTTCGTCCCCGGGGAATCTGCCGGCGAGGCGGATTCGCGGGATCGGATCGCTGCCTGGGCCCGTGCCGGCAGATTCAGTACCGCAAAGGTTCATCCGATGGAAAGTTGGGGGGCGATACGCGGTGGCGTCCCGGGTCTTCACCGGTGACGAAATCTGCCGGATGTCTCCCAAGGAGGCGCCGATGGCTCGCAGACCCGCATCGAAGAGCACGACCTCGAGTCCCGCCACCGAGGTGCTGAACCGCGGCTTCGATCCGCGGCTGTCCGTGGGCTCGGCTCGTCCGGCCGTGTTCCGCTCTTCGACGTACGTGTTCTCGAGCCCGGAGTCCGCCGAGCGCGCGTTCGCCGTGGCGCTCGGCAAGCTCGAGCCGGACATCGACGAGGACGTCGAGCTCATCTACGCGCGTCTCTCGCACCCCAACGCGGAGATCCTCGAGGACCAGATCACACCCCTCGAACCCGGTGGCGTGGGCGCCGTCGTCTTCAACACGGGGATGGCGGCCATCTCCACGCTGGTCCTGACGCTCTGCCGGCCCGGCTCGGCGGTGATCTACACCGTGCCCGTCTACGGTGGGACCCACCACCTGCTCCACGAGCTCCTCGCGCCCTACGGGATCAAACCCGTTCCGGTACCCGCAGGCGACACCGCCGCGCTCTCGCGCGCAATCGAGACGACACCCGACCTCCGCATCGTCTTCATCGAGACGCCGGCGAATCCCACCCTGCGCATGACCGACATCCGCGCCGCCGCCGAGGCCGCCACGCAGCGCAGCGCGCCGCCGGTGGTGGCGGTGGACAACACCTTCCTCGGCCCGGTGTTCCAGCACCCGCTCCAACAGGGAGCGGACGTCACGGTCTATTCCGCCACGAAGTACCTGGCCGGATTCAGCGACATGCTGGGGGGCGTCATCATCGCCCAGAAACCCGAGATCCTGAAGTCGCTCAAGGGCACCCGCGCGATTCTCGGCAACATCCTCCAGGCCGACGAATGTTGGCTGCTCGACAGCCGCCTCGCGACGGTGTCACTGCGCATGACGCAGCAGAGCAAGAACGCGAAGCGCATCGTCGACCGACTCGCAAAGCACGAGAAGGTCAGCCACATCCACTATCCGCCGCTCTTCGTCGATGGCGAACAGAAGCGCATCTTCCGCTCCCAGTGCCAGTCGCCCGGCGCGATCTTCAGCCTCGAACTCGAGGGCGGCAAGGGAGCCGCGTTCGAGTTCCTGCGGCGTCTGCGCCTCACGAAGAACGCCGTCAGTCTCGGAGGGATGGAATCGCTCGCCTGCCACCCCGCCACGACGACCCACTCCGAGATGTCCCCCGCCGAGCTCCTCGATGCGGGTGTGAAGGACAACCTCGTGCGGGTGTCGGTGGGGATCGAGAACTGGCGCGACCTCGCTCGCGATTACGAGGACGCACTCGAAGCGATCTGAAAGGCTGCGCCAGCGGTCGAACGACGGAGGACTCGACCTTCGCCGAGTCCTCACTCTTTTCGATCGCTGTCGCTATTCTCGTCCCATGACCACCGCTCCCCTCGCCGCGGGATCGATCTCGCTGCGCATGTACCCACACGCGCTCCCCGGTCCCGAACGGATCGCCGGAATGCTCGCGCAGGCGGCGGTCGCCGAGAACGCCGGCTTCGACGGCGTGATGACGAGCGAACATCACGGCGGCTTTCCCGGCTACATGCCGAACCCGCTGCAGCTCGCTGGCTGGATCCTCGAGGCAACCCGCAGCCTCTGGGCGGCGCCGTGCCCCCTGTTGCTGCCGCTCAAACACTGGTCGCACGTGGCGGAGGATCTGGCGTGGCTGGCGTGCCGCTTTCCGGGACGCGTCGGCGGCGGCTTCGCCATCGGGGGACTGCCGCAGGATTTCGAGATGGCCGACCTCGACTACGACGACAAGCTCGCCCGTTTCCGCGACGCCCTGCCCCGCGTGGTCGACGCCCTCCGCGGGCGCGCCGAGAAGCCGCTCTCCGAGGACGCCGCCATCGCAGAGTGCACGAACTCAGCGGTGCCGGTGCTGAGTGCCGCGCAGTCGCCGGGAGCGGTCCGACGCGCGGCCCGAGTGGGCGCGGGCGTGCTGTTCGACTCCTTGCAGACCCCCGAACGAGTGCGCGAGCTCGTGACGGTCTACCGCGGCGAAGGCGGCGACGGAACCGCGTGTCTGATCCGGCGCACGTGGGTGGGCCCACCGCCGCAAGACGCGTTCGACGAACAGATGCGCTTCTACCGGGGCTACGCCGAGCAAAGCGCTCAGAAGCACTGGGGGGGCGACGAGCTCGTCAGCGGGGAGCGGGGAGCGGACGTGGCACAGCGTCTCGCCGACCTCGTTCGGGCGAGTGGCTGTGACGCCGTGAACCTCCGGGTCCATGTGAGCGGTCTGTCGCCCAATGAGACCGGCGAACAGATCCGCCGCGTCGGCGAAGAAACCCTGCCGACCCTGCGTACGGCGTTGGCGGCTTCGTGAGCCACGGCGCCGATTGCACGGCGATCGTCACGGGCGGCGGCTCGGGCTTCGGACGCGAAATCGCACTCGGACTCGCGGACGCGGGGCTGAACGTCGCGGTCATCGGCGAATCGGCTGCCGAGTCCGACACCGCGGCCGAACTCGAATCGCTCGGGGCTCGCAGCGCCGGCATCACCTCGGCGCTCGACTCTCGCGCGTCGGCGGTCGCTGCCTTCAGCGCGGCGACGGACGCCATCGGCAGGCCGGACCTCGTCGTCCACGCGAGCGTCGGCGCCGCCGCCCTCGCCCCCTGTGCCCTCCACGAGCTCGACGACTCGGGATTCGACGCGGCGTGCGAGTTGGAGATCCGCCGCGCGCTCTTCTGTCTCCAGGCCGCCCACGACACGCTTCGCGGCGACGGCGGTCGCATCGTGCTCGTCACCCCGACGCTCGCCCTGATGGGCGCCGCCCACCGCGTCGCGTTCTCGACCGCGTGCGAGGCGCAGCGCTCGCTGGTGAAGAGCGCCGCTCGCCAGTGGGGCACGCTCGGCATCACGGTCAACATCGTGGCTCCCGCCCTCGACACCGTGCTCCGCGCGGAGCACCGCGACGAGAGCGCCGACTCCCACATCCTCGCAGACATCCCGCTCGGCCACACCGGCGAAGCCCGCGCCGACGTCGCGCCGGTGGTAGCACTACTCGCGCAACCCGCTGGGCGTTTCGTCACGGGCCAGACGCTGCGCATCGACGGCGGCTCGTGGCTCGCCGGATGAAGAGCAGACGCTCCAGGACGCGAAGGGACGCAACATCGTGAAGCGCCCCCTCGACGGTCGGGTCGGCATCATCACGGGCGCCGGCGCCGGGGTGGGACGGGGCATGGCGGTCGCGTGCGCGCGCGCCGGGGCCAGCGTGGTGATCGCGCCGCGCCGCGCGGAGAACGGCCGGGCCGTCGTAGAGGAGATCGCGGCGGGAGGCGACACGGCGCTGCTCTGCGTCTGCGACGTGACGCAGCGGGCCGACGTCGAGGGCTGCGTCGCAGAGGCGATCGGCCGCCTGGGCCACCTCGACTTCTTCGTCCACAACGCCACCAGCAACCGATCTCCCGAGGTGCACCGGGTCGAGGACGCCGACGCCGACCTGTGGGACGAACACGCAGCCGTGTCGATCCGCGGCTCGTACTACGCCGCTGCCGCCGCCTTCGAGCCGCTGCGCGCGAGCCGCGGCCGCTTCGTGGTGATGACGTCGCCGGCCGGCATCGAAGGCTCGGCCACGCTGCCCTTCTACGGGATGGTCAAGGCCGCGCAGCGGACCTTTGCGAAGAGCCTCGCCCAGGAGTGGGGACCCCACGGCATCAACGTGAACGCGATCTCACCGCTGGCGCTGACCCCCGCCCTCGACCGCGCCTTCGAGGAGAACCCCGAACTCGAAGAGCGCCTGGCGGCCATGATCCCGCTCGGCCGGATCGGTGATCCCGAAACCGACATCGGCGCCGCCGCAGTGGCGCTGCTGGGCGACGCGGGTCGCTACGTCACAGCCCAGACCTGGGTGGTCGACGGCGGCCGCTTCACGGGACTTTGATCTGGAGGAATCGGCATGGAACACGCCTTCGACATCCTCGACGTCCACCACCACGTGGGAGACGCTTTCGCGGCCCTCGGCGGTCACGTCTCGAGCGAGGGCGACTCCACCGCGGCGAAGGCGGGTCGATCTGCTCTCCCCCCGGATCGCGGCTCCGAAGACTTCGGCGACGAAATGACGGCGCGCCTCTCCATCATGGACGCGGGCGGCGTCCGCCAGGCGATCATCATCCCGGGTCACGGATACCTGCGACCCAACGGGCACGCGGACACCCGCGTCATGAACGACGGCGTGGCCGCGTACCGCGATCGCCTGCCCGCCCGTTTTCCCGCGGCCGTCGGCATCGTCGAACCGCGCGACGGCCCGAAGAGCTTCGACGAGCTCGCGCGAATGAAGAACGAACTCGGCCTCGTCGGCGTGAGCTTCCACACCCGCTTCCAGGGCGTCTCTCTCGACAGCCAGTGGATTCGACAGTACGTGGAACGCATGGGCGAGCTCGGGCTCGTCCCGGTAATCCACGCCATGGACGAATCGACGGAAGAGGCCCTCTGGAAGCTCACGAGTCTCGCCCGCGACTTCTCCGATCTCGAAATGCTCGTCCTCGACGCGTTCGGATCCTACGAGTCGACGCGGCAGTGCTCACTGGTCGCCGAGCTCGCACCCGCACTGCTGTTCGACACGAGCCTCAGCTACAACTTCGACTTCATCGAGCAGTTCGCGCAGCGCTTCGGCCCCGAGCGCGTCGTCTTCGGCACCGACCTCTACTCGGTCCCGGTCGGTCGCCGGATCAGCCACCTGCTTCCCCAGATCCTCGAGTCGGATCTCGGAGACGACGCCAAGTCGCTGATTCTCGGGGGAAATGCGCGTCGGCTCTTCGGCCTCGCCTGATCCCCTCTAGCCGCGACAGAGATGCTGGTGATAGGCGTGGATCTTCGGCTCGGTGGGCTCGCGCCGCAGGCGCAGGCGTCTCGTGACCGCCACCAGACGGACTTCGTTCATCTGGCGTTCGGCCGTGGCAGCGCGGTTCCAACGGTCGCAGATCCACTGCGCGTAGACGGGTCGCAGGATCTCGTGCACCTCGAAATCCCGGTCGAGAGAAAAGACCGTGAACAGGCGGTAGCGGTAGTGGCCCTCGATGTCGCGCACGACGCGCCAGCTCTCGGATTCCGATTCGGTGTCGAGCCCGACGCGCTCGCCGTTCTGTAGAAGCGCCGCGAATGTCGGTTGCTTGTCGGCGCGCCGGGGCTCGGGGCCGTAGAGCTCCCAGCGTTGGTGGAGTCCAATCGCGTGGATCGCCCAGTGGAGCGGCCCGGGGACCGCGACGCTCGGGATCACGTACGACGCGTTCAGAAGGACCACGAGCAACAGGCTCGCGACCACGAAGGCGTCGCGCAGGCGATGCCGCACCCCCGGCGGTGCGCTGGGTCGCGGGGTGGGGAGCTCGGCCCGAAGCGCCGTGAGCCGCTCCCAGCCAAAGCTGGGAAGCAGGCCGACGAGGAGGACGAGGTTCACCAGCGGAAACAGGTACAGGTCCATCAGCGACCCGATGCCGAGCTGAAGCCCCAACAGCGCACACACGCCGAACGTCCGAACAGGACCCGAGAACAGCGGCGACAGCAGCAGGACCGGAGCTCCGATCTCCAACACCAGCGTCGCGACCGTCAGGCCGCGCAGCAGCGCTGGAAACGCGAGGAATCCCTGGGCGTGATCGAAGGCCCAGCTCGTGTCGTGGAGCACCCACTCGATGGCCGTGAACGATTCCAGCCAGACGTCTCCGGTCTTCGCGAGACCCGCCATGAAATAGATGAGCGCCACCTGCAGGAGCAGCGCCGCGGAAGCGACCGAGGCATGAGTGCGGCTTCGGGGAGCGCGGCGAGCGCGGCGAGCGTCGAGCGACCAGGTGTCGCCGAGCGGCAGGAACATCGACCAGAACAGCGCGACGCGCAGGATGTGGTCGAAGCCGAGCAGGATGAAGGGATTGCGAAAGTGGAGAGAGGCCGTGAGCACGAAGCATCCCACGGTCGCAACCCGCGTGAAGCGACCCACGAGGAGCAGCAGCGCAAAGCCCGCCGCGACGGCGAAGAGCGCCACTTCGTACGCCGCCGAGCCTCCGAGGGCGTGAAGCTCGAGGGGCGAGCGGTAGCTGACGA
>JABSQW010000078.1 GCA_013215605.1 Myxococcales bacterium | reverse complement strand
GCGCCCAGCGCGACGAGGGGGACGATGAAGCCGAGATTGAGCAGCGCGGTGTCGAGGAAGTGGAACCGCAGGGCATTCAGCCAGTAGAGCCGTGGTGCGCTGTGGTGGGTGGCGTGGATCCGCCAGAGCCAATCCCACTCGTGCTCGAGCCGGTGTATCCAGTAGTGGCCAAATTCGATCACCACGACGGCGAGAACGAGTTGGGCGGCGAGTGGCCACGCTGTGGGCCAGAGCGAAGAGCCGAACCAGGCCGAGAGGAGACTCCCGATGAAGGCCCCGATGGCCGCGGTCACCACACCGAAGAGAGCGCCGGTGGTGAGGCCCGTGCCACCCCACGCCGCGTCGGTGGCGATGTCTCCGTGATTGCGGTTCCAGTCGGGCACGAAGGGGTAGAGACGCTCGCCGACCACGACCACGAGGTAGCCGAATCCGAGGCCGAGCGACAACGCGAGCGACTCGGGGCCGCCTGATTCGAAGGCCGCGATCGAAAGAGCGACGGAGCCGAACATCGCGATCGGAAATATCGACCACGAGAACAGTGCCTCGCCGCGGCGCGGCGCCGCGCGCGAAACCGCTTCGGATACGCTGGCCATCCCGGAAGAGTATGCCGAATCCCGCTGGAGAACAGAAGCACGACGTAGGAGCGAATTACGGCTCGTGTTCGCAAGCTGCCCCGATCCATGTCGCTGATTCCACACCGTGGCTCCCGGAGACCTTGCGATACGCTTCGACACTCCAAAGAGCGGGACAACCCATGCAGCGACGAAGCCAATGGAGAGGCGGCCTTCAGCTCGCCACACGGACAGCGGGCTCCTTCATGAAGATCGGGATCGACGCCGCAAGCGAGATGTTCGGTTCGGCTCTCCCGCGAACACAAGAACAGATCGCTCACCCCGAGGTGATCAACGACCTCGTGCGACGCCATCGACCTCCCGGAGAAATGCCCCTTCCACGCGTCCGCGCGGTCCGGCTGCCGGGAGTCGAATTCGAGAGCAGTAACTGCAAGAACTTCCTCGTCGAGTTGGAGTTCGAGGACGCCGATGCCCACGACGACCTTCCCAGGACCGCCTACGTGAAGCTCCCCTGCGATGAACTCACGACGCGATCATTCGCCAACACTCTCGGATTCTGGCACCTCGAGTGCACGTTCTGTGAGCGCGTCGCTCGACACATCCCGATCCGCGTACCACGCGTCTATGCCTCGGTGCAACGCGGCTCACGTTTCGTTCTCCTGCTCGAGAACCTTCACGAGATACCCGGCGTCGAGCTCTTCATCAATCGCGACATGGCTGACGGTACGACTCCCGAGCGAGCCGCACGCGTTCTGCGAAGTTTCGCGGAGATGCACGCGGCGTTCTGGGACTGGTCGCAGACCAAGCGGGAGAAGCTCTTGCCCGCCGAATTCAACACCTTCCTCGCACCTGGATCACGGGAGATGACCCGAGCCCTCAACGCTTCGGCCATCGATCCCGCGATGCGCGCCGCACCCGACATCCTCCCCCAGCGCATCGGTGAGACGGTTCGACGCGCGATCGAGAAATGGGACGCGCTTCTCGATGCCTGGTATGCCGGCCCACTCACCCTCGTGCACGGCGACAGTCATCTGGGCAATTGCTTCGAGTACCCCACCGAAGGGGGCCTTCGGGTGGGCCTGATCGACTTTCAGGCAACCCACTGGAGCAAGGGCATGCGAGACGTGCAGTACTTCCTGATCAATTCGCTGGAAACTGATGTCCTGGAAGCGAACGAAACGGAGCTGATCGGCGGCTATTGCGACGAGCTGGCACAGCGCGGTGTATCGCTGTCCAGAAGGGACGCTTTCGAGCAGTACCGCGCTTTCTCGTTTCAGACATTGATGGTCGGCGTCGTGCCGCTCGGGCTCGGCTCTCTCACCGAACGCGATGCGACGGTTCGCACGATCACCCGGCGCAGCGCCGCCGCGGTCGAACGCCTCGGCTTTCGCGAGTGGTTGGAAGCCCTCGGCTGAGCAGCGTGCGATCGACCACTCGCAATGTCCGGGCAGTGCCAGCGCCGCTGGCCGCGCCAAGCGGCGTTCCGGATGGTCACACCGGTGCTAAGCGGTAGAAATCGGCACTGTTCCGGCCCCGGATCCGGATCTGCTCGTCCGGAGAGAGCGGCGCGATGTTCTCGTCGAGCATCTTCACGAAACCCGGAAAGAACGCGTCGGGATGGGGATAGTCGGAGCCCCAGATGATCCGGTCGGCGCCCAGCCAACGGGCGCTTTCAACGAGCATGGCCTCCTCCGGGTCGAAGGCGATCCACCAGTTCCGCCGGAAGTAGTCCGAAGGCTTCATGGTCAGGTTCGGCACGGCGTGCGACATGTATTCAAAGCGCGTGTCGAGTCGTTCGAGGAACGGTACGACCCAGCCTCCGCTGCTCTCCAGGATTCCGAAGTGGAGGTCGGGGAAACGCTCGTTCACCCCGCCGGCGATGATGCCCATGAGGGTCTGCATCGAGTCCACCACCGAGTTGTACGGCGTGCGCATGAAGAGCTTCAGCTGTTCTGGGCCCATGATGTCGAAGACCGAGGCCGAGCCGAACATCGAGTCACCGGGGAACGGGTGCAGCCCGATCGCGATCTCGCGCTCCTCGCAAGTCCGCCAGAAGCGGTCGTAGGTATCGTCCCACCACTTCACCTGGCTGTCGGGCAGGCAGGACCGCAGGAAGACGGCTTGGAAGCCGTGCTCCTCGTGGCAGCGGATCGCCTCCGCGCAGGCGGCATCGACATCGTGGATGGCGACGATGTTCGTCGCGCCCAGCAGCCGGTGCCGCGCCGGCGAACACCACTCGGCGAGCCAGTCGTTGAGACCCCGGTTGATTGCGTGGTGGAGGTCGGCCTCCGGGATCCACGTGAGTCCGGCCGTGGGATACAGCACCGCGGCGTCGATGCCCTCACTGTCCATCAGCTGGAGGCGCGCCTCGGGCTCGAGGGCTGCGGCGGAGAGCTCGCCGTAGAGGGACTTCTTCGCGCGGGACTCCTGGCTCTCGGGCGCGTCGCTCACGCCCAGCAGGTCCGGGTTGTGGGGGCCCTCGCGCACGAAGACCACTTGACCCATGTGGGGCACACCCTGCGAGATCCAGTCGCTCCCCTCCCAGTGCTCCGAGCCGTCGCTCTCGACGACGAGGTGCGGCGCCCGGTCGCGGTACTTGCGCTCGACGTACGGGCGCAGGTCACGCGGCTCCATGTAATGGCCGTCTGCGTCGATGACGCGAAGCTCTCCCGATCTTCCGTTCGCCATGGAACCTCCCGCGTGCGCTTTCCCACGCTACGGCTTCGATGATATACCCGTGACGCCACCGAGAGGAGGATCGAAATGGCGACGCCGTTTCAGATCGACGTACCGGAAGAGACTCTGATCGACCTGCGTCGGCGCCTGCGGGACACGCGCTTCCCCGATGAAGTCGAGGGGGCCGGCTGGGATTACGGCACGTCACTGAGTTTCACGCGAGAGCTGGCGGAGTACTGGGCCGAGACGTACGACTGGCGCAAGCACGAGCGTTTCCTGAATGGCTTTCCGCAGTACCGCGCGAACATCGACGGCCTCCACATCCACTACATCCACGTGAAGAGCGTCGAGCCGGTCGCGCTGCCGCTGGTGCTGACCCACGGCTGGCCCAGTTCGTTCTACGAGATGCACAAAGTGATCGGGCCGCTCAGCGACCCCGTGCGCTTCGGCGGCGACCCCGTCGACGCCTTCGATGTCGTCGTCCCCTCGCTTCCGGGCTACGGCTTCTCGGACCGTCCGAAACGCCGCGGCGTCGACACCAACTTCATCGCCGACCTCTGGGCGAAGCTGATGGTGGAGGAGCTCGGCTATTCACGCTTCGGCTCTCAGGGGGGAGACTGGGGTGCCGCGGTTACGACGGGGCTCGCGACACGACACGCGTCGCGGATGATCGGGGTCCACTACAACATGGTCGTGCCCCCCGTCGACGAGGCGACGCTGACTGACGAGCAACGCGAGTGGTGGGAGAGCTTGAAGGCCTATCGCGCGCGCGAGTGGGGTTACGTTCACCAGCAGAGTACGAAGCCCCAGAGCCTCTCCTTCGGGCTCAACGACTCCCCCGCCGGACTCGCCGCCTGGATCCTCGAGAAATGGCGAACCTGGAGCGACTGTGGCGGCGACCTCGAGCGCAGCTACACGAAGGACGAGTTGCTCACACTCGTCACGATCTACTGGGTGACCGAGACCATCGGTTCTTCCCTGCGCCTCTACTACGAGACGTTCGGCAGCGCGCCGGTTCCGCCGGTGTACCCGCGCATCGAGGTGCCCACCGGCGTCGCGGTCTTCAACGAAGCCAACCGCCCGCCGCGCGAGCTGGCGGAGCCCTATTTCGACCTGCGACGTTGGACAGACATGGAGCGCGGTGGTCATTTCCCGGCGATGGAGAACCCGGAAGGGCTGGTGAACGAGGTGCGCGAGTTCTTCCGGCCGCTGCGCTGATCGGCGCACAGGCGCACGCTGGTCGCGCCGCGTTCTTCCAGCACTCGATCTGCGTGTCGGAGCGCCCCCCGGCCGCGGTAAGATCTTGGGAGCGATCGGCGGAATGACCCTCCGCCGTGAGGGAGGCGAGCATGAAGACGGAGCTTGCGATCCGCGGGGGAACGGTGGTCGACGGGAGCGGCAGTCCGGGCGTTCGCGCCGATCTCGGTATCGCCGGGGGGCGGATCGTCGAGATCGCCGAAAAGGTGACCGCTCCGCGCGAGATCGACGCATCCGGGCGCATCGTCGCGCCCGGGTTCGTGGACATGCACACCCACTACGACCCCCAGGTCCTGTGGGACCGGGACCTCACACCGTCGAGCTGGCAGGGCGTCACCAGCGTCGTGGCAGGAAACTGCGGCTATAGCATCGCGCCCGCGCGCGGCGAGGGCCGCGGCTCCCTGCTGCGCACCCTCGACAAGGTGGAAGACATGCGCCTCGCCACGCTCGAGGCCGGCGTCGACTGGGATTTCGAGACCTACGGCGAGTACCTCGACGTGATCGAGAAGCGGGGGACGGCGATCAACTTCGGCGGCTACGTCGGCCACACGCCGGTGCGGATCTACGTGCTCGGCGACGAGGCCTACGAGCGCGAGGCCACGGAGGTCGAGATCCACCGCATGTGCGAGGTCGTGGCGGAGTCGGTTCGCGGCGGCGCCCTCGGCTTCTCCACGGACCGGGCGGGCTTCCACATCGGTGATGGCGGGCGGCCCGTGCCCTCGATTGTCGCCACCCAGGCCGAGACCGAGGCGCTGATGCGCGTCATTGGGCAGATCGGCCAGGGCACCATTCACCTGGCGGCAGGCGAGGACTACCAGTGGGTCTACACTTTCCAGCGTGAGCTCGGCCGGCGCATCAACTGGTCGTCGATCCTGACCTACCCGCCGGAATGGACCTCCCGGGCACCCTACGAGAGCAAGCTCGCCTACCACGAGCAGTCGCGGCGCGAGGGTTCGGACGTGTGGGTGCAGGTCACCTGTCGACCCATCGTCCAGCAGATCGTGATGCAGGAGCCGTCGCCGTTCTACCAGATGCCCGCGTTCGCGGAGTTTGTCGCCACGCCGCAGGAGGAGCGGGCCCGTCTCTACGAGGATCCCGTGTGGCGGGCGAAGGTCTACGATCAGTTCGAAAGCCACGAGTGGATCACGCCGGGCTGGGAGACCCTCTACGTCGCCGAGTCCGATGCCCACCCCGAGCTCGTCGGACGCTCGGTCGCCGACATCGGTCGCGAGCGCGGCTGTACGCCCTTCGACGTGGTGAGCGACGTGGCGCTAGCGGACGGGCTCGCGACGCGCTTCGACATCACCTTCGCGAATGACGACGAGGAAGGCATCCGGCANCTGCTGGGCGGCGAGGGCTGCATCCTCGGTCTCTCGGATGCCGGTGCCCACGTGGGTCAGATTTGTGACGCGGTCATGCCCACGGACTTCCTCTCGAGCTGGGTCCGGGATCGCGAACTCATGCCGATCGAGCGCGGCATTCGCAAGGTCACGGGCGAGATCGCCGACGTGATGGGGCTCGAGTGCGGCTACCTGCGACCGGGCGCTCCCGCCGACATCGTCGTCATCGACTGGGAGCGCCTGTCTCCCGGCCCGGTCCGACGCGTGGTCGACATGCCCGCGGACGGCGATCGACTCGTCGCCGACATGCCCGAGGGCGTCGACCACGTGGTCGTCAGCGGAGTGCCGATCCGCACCGATGGGAAACCCGTCACGAGCGACCTCGACGAATTGCCGGGCCGCGTGCTGCGCAGCGCGCCCCCGACCGCGTAGCGTCGCGTCACCGCCGAGAGGAATCAGCGCGGCGTTTCCGCTCCGCTACCGAAGCCGAGAGACGACGCAAAGAAACGATGGAATGAGCAGAAGAGCGCTCCCGGCATGGTTTCATACAGCCAATTGGGCTGGAGGAGCTCTGAGCTGTCTGCTGATCGGGTTCTTTCCACTCGTCCGCTGGGGGTCCTCCATCCCCGCATTGCTTTGGATGGGGGTCTGGATTCTGTTGGGCTTGGGAGCCGCAAACAACGCACGCCTCGGGGTCGACAGCATTGGACTTCGCGCCCGATTCCCGGGGCTGCGGAGGAAGTAAGCGACTCGACTCTCCGCAGGAGCGGCGTCTAGACCTCGAAGCCGTACAGGCCGGCCGCGTTGTCGCACAGGATCTTGCGGCGGTTCTCGTCCGAGAGGCTCGCGAGTTGGGGCTCGAGGATCTCCTGAGAGTCCGGCCAGGTGCCGTCGGGGTGCGGGAAGTCCGAGCCCCACATGACGGTGTTCTCGCCGATCGCGGCGAGATTCTCGAGGCCGACCCGATCCACCTGGAAGGTCGCGAAGAACTGGCGGCGCCAGTACTCGCTCGGGGGTCTCGGGAGCAGGTCCTGGAACTGGTCCTGCCACTCGAAGTCGAAGCGCTCGAGCGCGTAGGGGAGCCAGCCGATGCCCGATTCGCCGATCACGACTCGCAGCTCCGGGTAGCGTTCCGGCGCGCCACCGTAGAGCAGGGACGCCAGCACGGCCAGCATCGGGACCTGGAAGGCGCCGATGTGGGCGGCCAGCCAGCGCCGGTAGGTCGCGGGATCCTGGATCCAACGGGTGTCCGCGGCGGGCCCGATGGTGTGGATGTGCAGGGGCACGCCGGTCTCCGCGCAGGCGCGATACACGGGCTCCCAGTCGTCGTGCCAGAGCGGGAGCATGTCGTGGGAGAGGCCGAGTTCGGCGCCCTTGAGGCCGAGCTTGGCGCAGCGCTCGATTTCCCGGACGGCCTCTTCGGGATTCGACGACGACAGGCAGCCGATGCCCGCGAAGCGTCCCGGCGCCTTGCCGCAGAACTCCGCGAGCCACTCGTTGTAGATGTGGCAGATGACGGCTGCGACCTCCGGGTCTTCGAGGCGGCTCGAGGTGCCGAGGATCCCGTAGAGGACCTCTCCGGAGACGCCGTCGAGTTCCTGATCCTTCACACGAAGCTCGGGCACCGCGGGGCGCATGATCCCCTGCTGCTGGTCTTCGTAGAGGCCCTGTTCGGCCATCCGATCGGAGCGATGGATCTCGCCGGGCAGGTAGGGCCGGCCCGCCGAACCCATCCCGCCCACCAGTCCGAGCGACACTCCCTGCGCCGACTTCCACGTTCGCCCGCGAGATGTCTCGACGATGTGCGGCATGCGGTCGCGTAGCGCCGCGGGGGCGTTGTCGCTCCAGAGCGTCTCGGGTAGCAGCGGGAAATCGATGTGACCGTCGGCGGAGAGGATCGGGTGGGACACGGAGCACATTCCTGGCGGTTTCAAGCCACTATACGCGCCGCTCGCAGATCACGCGCACCCGGGCGATTCGCTGGAGAGACGCGTGATCTCCGAGCAGCGAGTATCGTGGCGTGCTGCGCGCGCGGAGAAAGTTCGAGTGACTCGACGCTTCGTCAGTCCCCGAATTCCCGGATGATGTGCGTCTCGAAGAACTCGATGGGTCGCTTGGACTCGTCGAGGGACACGATCCCCTGGTCGAAGAACCAGGTGAAGGACTCGAGATTGCCATCGTCTCCGTGGACTTTGGCCACGTCCTCGAAGTCGCGCTCGACCGGATCGGGCGCAACCGCGAGCGCATCCCGGGCCTTGCGCATCCGCGGGACGTTCCACTCGTCGGGCGGCAGCGGTCAGCTGCGCACCCGCTCCAGATGGGCGCAGATCGCATCGAGCCAGGCTTGGCGAGCTTCGATCTGGGGGCTGTGGTGCGCATCGCGGATGACCACGAGCTTGGCGTCGGGAATTCCGTCCGACAGCTCGCGGCTCGTGTCGAGGAACCCCTCGTCCTGCGCACCCACCAGCACCAGCGTCGGGCAGCGAATCTCGCCGAGGCGTTCGGTGACGGACTGTTGAAAGGTGACCGCGCCCATGAGCTGCGTGAATACGACCGGATCCAGCGCTTCGAGCTTGGCGCGCAGCCTGCGCCAATACCGATCGGGACCCATCTCCTGCTCGGCACGCCGCATGGGCTCGGGAAGCCGCTTGCGATTCGCCCGCACCAGGTGGTAGAGCCAGCTCGGCGGCACACGGCGGACGATGTTGCCGGCTATCCGCACGGTAAAACGCGATGCCGTCGATCGAACCCGTGCTGCGGTGTCCATCAAGACCAACGAGGCCAACCGCTCCGGGTGCGCCAGCGCAAAGCGAAGCGCCACCATGCCGCCCAGCGAATGGCCGAGCAGATCGCAGCGCTCGACGCCCGTCGCGTCGAGGAACCCCTCGAGATCGGCGGTGAGTTGATCGAACGAGTACCCGGTGCCCGGGTTGCCGGAGCCCCCGTGGCCCCGCCCGTCCGGGATCAATGTCCGGCCGAGGACGCCGAGCGGTTCGAGCACGTCGGCGAAGTCGTCGCGCGAGCCGGTGAATCCGTGCACGAGTACGAAGGGGCGCCCGTCGCCCTCCACCTCGTCGTACTCGACTTCCAGAGCGCCCACTGCAATGCGTTTCAACATGCCTGATTCCTCCCGATGGAGAGCCTGCCGGGAATCGCCGTGACTCGACGAACGACGAGATGTCATGCTCCGCGCGTCCGACCCATGGAGGTTATGACAGCTTGGGTCGAATCTGGAACTGGGGGATCCTGGCGACTTCCCTGGGACTCGGCTGCAGGGTTGCGACCCTGTCTTCTCTTTCTGCTTCCGCGCGAAGCTCGGAGGGTCGCGGTCAAGGCGCGCAACCGAAGCTGTAGTACCTCGACAGCGAGGTTGCGCAACGCGGAGCGCGGCCCGAAGACGCCGTGTGGCGAGGGAATGGGTTTCCCGCAGCCTGCTAGACTGCCGGCGCCGCAAGTCCCTGCGAGCAGCGCCACGGTCCGGCCAGGCACGAGTGCCGAGGCGAGCGAACTCCAGGACGAGGCAATGTCGAATGTGCCAGCAGGCGAGTGGCGTTCCCTTCTCGTTGATCGCGAGATTCCCAGGCCTCTGTCGGCTGGTGCGGGGAGCCCCGGTGGCGAGGGCCCTTCGACGACTGGCGCTCGGGACCGCGACTCTGCTCGCGGCCACGCTGGCCTCGGCCTGCGACCTCTCCGGGCTGTCGGAGTCCCTGCCCGGCCAGTGCAGCGAGGCGGGCGCCCAGTGCCAGTTGGCCACCGGGCCGCTCGGCGTTTGCGAGCAGAAGCTGCGCTGTGCCGCGGGCGAAGCCGAGCCTTGCTTTCTGTGTGTCTCGCAACACTGAGGCCCGTTGACCCATCAGGACTGCTACCGAGGGTGGCAGTCGAGGGAGGTAACGATGGGAGCGAGGATCAACCTCGAGGCAAGGCGAGCGCTGGTGCGGGCGCTCGCCCTCGGACGCCACTCGAGCCCTAATCTGACTCCAGACTCCAGGTGGCCCGAATACAGTTTGCCTGGGGTAGGAACTTGGTGGTCAGCGCAAGGCAAGCGAACCATCCATAGTCAAAAGCAGCAACGATCTGCCAGGGAATGACGACTGCCCCAACCTCGTCGTACCAGAGGAAGTCGACCATATAGAGTACGGGGAGTACCAACGAAACAATTGCGTATACGACGAAGAATGCGTTGCTGGCCTTGGTTCGTACCGGCGCTTCGTAGAAGTTCGCCCCGACAACGAGTAGGCGAAAGATGATGAGTTGGATGAAGAATGCTGTGTGAAGGTAGTGATTGTGGAAAGGACTCTCGACAAATACCAGGGCAAACAGACTCAGGGAAATCGCGTAACAGCCGTTGGTGGCGACGGTGGACCAATATTGAGCATTCGTACGTTGTTCTCTTTCCAATACAGCCAGCATCGTGTCGGTCCACACGAAGCGCATTCCGAAGTACGCGGATGGAACGAAGAGCACAAGTCCAATACGGTTTGCTGGAAATGAATCCAATCCGATGCAAAGTGTGTAGTACCCGAGTCGAGTATTGAGTGGATTCGCAGCAATCAGATCCGGAGTCACCAATATCGAAGTACACCAACAGACAGCGATCAGAAACGCCAGCGTTTCACCGCTCGCTTTGAGGTAACAAGTGGGATCGACATACTCGGGTAATGGGTTCCGAAGCAGATGGAAGAGCGCAATCCTGTACGATGGTGCGTGTCTCTGGTCAATTGAATCCACGTAGATAGGACCTCATGTATCGAATTGCAGGATAAATGATCTCGTTGACTCCGCGATGGCCAGGGTCTGTCAGAGGTCCCGCCGCGCTGTCCCACCGGCGGATCGCCTCAGACTCGTACAGAGCCTAACCCGCAGGGGGAAGTTCGTGACCGATGCAGACCCAATCAGGTGTCTGGTGTAACCGCCACCGTCCGGTTGCTCTCGGTCTGCTTCTGCAGCTTGCGTATCACATCCACTCCGAGCACCGACTGCATCTTGATGTACAGGTCCTGCTGGCCCCGCTTCAGATTCTCCAGATGGGCAGAGCTCCAGGACAGCCAGCTGGCCTCGCAGATAGCCTGAACATCCGCCAGACAGGGCTGCCCGCTGAGAAAGCTCTTCTCTCCGATAAAATCTCCTGAGCCAAGCTGGACGACCTCCTGCCCCCCTTTGGAGACCGAAACCTTTCCCCGCACCAGGAGGTAGAGTCGATCCAGATTCCCCCCCTCTTTGCAGAACAACTTATCCCCCTCCGTTCCCGGCTCCCCCTTCTTGATCAGGCGACGAAATTCTCACGTGCTCATCATCGAGAAACTCTGCTTGTAGATCTCCCGAACCTCTGGCTCCAGCAGCACCGGCTTTTTTTCCAGAATCAGCAGAAAGATCTGCACCAGGTTGACCAGCAGCAGGGAGGTCTGACCAACGGTTGGCGGCAACTGATTCAGGATGCTGTAGTAGACGATTCCCATCAGCGCGCTGAAGCACATCAGCACCCGCAGCCAGAACATTGATCGTGAGATCAGAGCTCCGCCGAGAAAGACTCCGCTCAATAGGTAGACAGGCTGAGGCCAGGCCCAAAATTCTTCCATCATTGGATTCTTCCCGAAGAAATCACGTTGTGAGCTTGATTCTCCAACACAGGCTCTTCAACATCAACTACCACGTGCGCCACCCGTCGCTGACCGGACCAGGCGACTGATACTTCCTATCCGCCCGGCCACGCATCGACTCCATCCACCATCGTCACAACCTCTTTCTTGAAATGTCGAGAACAGACAAACGCATCAATATGGTGTGGCAATAGAGGGAGGTAACGTCTCGTCCACGTGAGGACTCAGTGTCTCGTACAGCCATGCGCTCTGAAGTCCCTCTTCGAAGACCAGATCCTTGTGCCCTGGAATCATCCGCACTGTCTCGACCAGGAAACCTCGAAGCCTGCGGCCCTTCTACGAGATCACCGCCAGCGTGCAACCCGCGGACGTACAGCCGTCGCGATGGTCCGATGCATCGGTGCCTCCTCTCGTTGACCATTGTTGATTCGCCAACTCGAGGGTGTTCGACGCGGCCGGGAGGCCCCAACCTGCGAGCTCTCGGGAACTTCCGTCGCTGCCCGCAGACGCCAAACGCCTACGATACTTGTTCGCGGTCTACCTAGTATGCTATCTCCGTCTACCGGCTCCTCCGATTCTCGACGAATCTCACAACATCATTCACGAGCGGTTTTCATGTTCTCGTCTCTTTTCTATCTATCTCAACGCGTCGTCGTATCGAACTTCTACAAGAAGCAAGTTGCACTGGACGCCACGAAGAAGGACGCCGTCCCTCTTCCCGCGACGCACCCCGAGAACCCCCCAGGCGCCCAGGTCCTTCGCCGCGTCTTCGGTATCCGTGGCACGTACCACGAGAGAGAGTTCGGGGAGATCGCCTACGGCGTCGGCGATCTCTCCGAGCTGTTGATGTACAAGTTCCGAAAGTACATCTCGAGCAACGTGAGGCACTGGAAGAGCGAATCGGAAGTCGACGAGACGCTAGCCGAGTACTTCTCGGAGGAAGCGGTTCGCCTCCCTCACGACTGCAGCACGCCGGAGGCGCTGGAGTGGATCGTCGCTGAATCGTACGGTGCGCTGATCGCCCACAGAGAGGGCGACGAGTTGGTGGTCGACACTCGCGAACTGGCCCCCTTCATCCGCCCCGGACACGACCTACTGGACTGCGTCGTCCACCTCTCCATCACGGCGGGCAGGGTCCGCCTCACGAGCATCGCTCACGGTGAGGCGCGATACACGCGCGAACAGACGAGCACTGCGGCGGGTGCACTGGCCCTGCGAGCCTGCGTCGCCGCGATGTTCACCATCATCACGTTGAAGTACCACCTGCTGTACTGCCACACCGAGATGGCCGATCAGTATACGACCTTCGCAATGAAGCGGATCGCGCCGACGCACCCCCTCCGCAGGCTGCTCGGCTTCGTCGAGTTCGAGACCCTGCGAGGAAACGATCAGGCGATCCTGACCCTGTTGGACTACACCTTCCCGACCTTCATGAACGTGGATCGAGACGGCATGCGACGCTACCTCGAGTACGGGAAGGGCGAGTTCGACCTGTTCAGGTTCTTCCACTTCCCGACCATGATGGAGGCGCTGGGGCACGGCGACGAGGCGAGCTTCGAGGCCCAACCCATCCTGCACATCGCCAAGCGCTGGTGGGGGCCGGTGTACCGCTTTGTGGCCGACTACGTGTCCTGCTACTTCGCCAATGAGGAAGCGATCGACGACGCAACGCGACAGTGGATGCAGGATCTGCTGTCTATGTACGGTCGCGCTGGGGGAGCGCTCCGAGACGCTTACATCGAGGTGGCCAGCACGCTGATCTACACAAGCGTCGTGCACAAGCTCGTATTTAACGGGGAAACCTTCGACCGGAACCCCTTCCGATTCACGTCTCGCCTGCGCAAAGGCACAGCCGACGCCGACGTCGCCGGCTTGATCGAGAACGAGCACGAGACCCTCGTGCGGAGCAGTGTAGGCCTGAGTGTTACGCTGGCGTCCGTTACCATCGACAACGACTTCAGCTACCTCGCGGTCGACGACGGCGGCGCGCGGTGCTTCCAGCAGTTCGCCCAAGACGTGAAAGAAATGGAGATCGCGCTCGCTGACGCTTTTGAGCGCAACAGCATCCTGAAGCCGGATACCATCGCCTGCAGCCTCCGGTGGTAATCGAGCCAATCTTCTTGCCAATCTCGCAGTCGTGGCGGACTGCGCGCCAGTATCGGTATCCGCGTACTTGTCGATGGCGAACTCGACGACTCAACGGAGCACAGGCCCCAGCAGCACGGGCACGCGATATCGGAAATACGCGCTGAAACCAGGCTCGTCGTCATACAGCACGGACTGGCGCAACCCACCGTCGTTGCCGAATACCCAGGCTGGGGTTAACAGACACAACTTGCTGGGTATCGGCCCGAGCACGCACCCGCAGTCAATGCTAGAAGGTGGCTATCCGGACAGACCGGGCCCACTGCTGATCCGAACGTGCAACATTTTTTTGACATTGTTCTGGCGACACGGTCAGAATAGGCCCGCTCGTCTTTCGTTCTTGGCATGAAAAGACCAATGAATGTTTAGAGCCCTTCCGCACTCGCGTACGGTCGGGGAGGTGCAATCATCGAAAACGCCGGTGGCAAATACGGGGAGACGCTGCTTCGCGGTG
>JABSQW010000077.1 GCA_013215605.1 Myxococcales bacterium | reverse complement strand
CCGCCTCGACTCGATCTACACAGTGGTGCCGGAGCCGAGCACGCTGCTACTGCTTGCGGGAGGCCTGGTCGGAGTGGGCTGGGCCGGTCGCGGCACTGGAGCGCGGCGCCCCAGAACCCGAGCGCGTAGCTGCTGAGACCGCCGAGCCCACCAGTCGCGTTCAGCAGGGCAAAGAGGCCCCGAGACGCCGCCGACGGACGCCCTGAGACCAGCCTGGCGCCAGCGGGGGACATGCTGTCCCCATCTCTTACTCGCCGGAAATTCAACTCCCGTCGCGGCCCGGCAAGCTCCGCAGAATGTATTCGCTCATCAGGGCGGTGTGCATCTCGTCGAGATCCGTGAAACGCTGCACGTGCTCTACGGCACGCTCCTGGTCCTCCACGGAGCCGTAGAAGCGCAAGGGGTCGAGCAGATCCTGGAGATCGGCCACGCGCTCTTCGACCAGCGCTCGGTAGGGAGGTGCGCCGGCGGTGAGCGGGCGAGCGACCGCATTCCTCAGGTAGCGGGTCAGGGGGTGTAGCGAGAGGGAAAGCCGGGTGTGCTGTTCCTGCCACTCCGCGAAGAAGGTCGCCTCGTCGATATCGCTTCGCTTGGGAAAGGCCGCGACGAGGGTGACGCCCGGACTGCGCGCCCCGTCGGGCCAGTCGCGTTGCGCATAGTCGCGGGGCACCGATTCGGTGACGAGATAGCCCGCGATCCGTCCGCCCAACGAGGCGAGGCACTCCTCGATCGGAGCCCGACCGTCGAGACTGTCGAGCCAGAGCGAGACGCTCGCTCCGAGCAGGGCCTCCGGATCCGACCTGTGGATGCCCTCGGGAAGTTCGCCGATGTCCGCGACGTTGACGGTGAGCGCCCGGGCCCCGCCCTGCAAGAGGGATGCAGCCGTCTCGCCGAGGAGTTTCTTGCGAAAACCCTCGACCTCCTGCTGGTCCGGCCGGCTTACGAGATATACGAGCTTTTCCATCCCGACCTTTCCCGCGAAGCAAAGGCTCGCCCCGCGCCTGCTTCCGGGAACTTGACCGGTCGAGTTGATCGCCGCAATATCCAGCGCCCGGGGCAGGCCCCGATCGCTTCTTCCCCGCGGGCCGCGCTGCGGAAGAAGCATGGAGGAGAATCGCATGAAGGATGCACCGGCTCCGCTGCTGAAGCTGGGAACGCTCAACCACATCGGCCTCGTCGTCGAGAACATCGAAAAGGCGGTTGAGTTCTACTCGTCGATCTTCGGCCTCGGTCCCTTCACGATCGACACCTACAGCCTCGAGGGCGTCAACTTCCGCGGGAAGCCCGTGGACGCCGTGATGAAGGCGGCCTTTGGCTTCAGCGGTGATCTCATGGTCGAGTTGGTGGAGGTCGTCGAGGGCGAGACTCCCCACACCGAGTTCTTCCGCGCGCGAGGCGATGGCGTACAGCACCTAGCCTTTCCCGTGGACGACATGGAGAGTTCCCTCGCGAAGCTCGCAGAGCGGGGGATCAAGCCCATCTTCGAGTACAAGTTCATCGTGAACGACGCACCGGTTACCGACCCCGACCCGAGCCGGCGTCGCCCCATGGAGGTCTGGGAGGCCTACCTCGACACCGAGGGCCACCCCGGGGGCACCGTGATCCAGTTGATGCAGATCACGGAGATCTCCGAGGAGAGCGACGTCACCTTCGTCGCGAACCCCGGCACGTAGCCCCCCCTTCCGAAGACCTGCGGCTGCTTCCTGTGACGCGGGGAGGCTTCGGGGTGCGCGGTGCGGGGGCCGCGCGCCGGGCCTTCCCATGTTCGCGTTCGTCCAGTACCGCTAAATGAGTGTGAGCCGTGAGTAGAGAGTGGGCGATAAGCATCCTAAGTACGCACCGCCTGTGCAACTCCCGGAATTTACTTCACTGCTCAAAGAAGGTTGCTTGAATCGCTGGCTATTCGAATCAGTCCGCGAGGCAAGAGAAGCGTCCGAAAGCTGGCTTCCCGAGTACAACGACGAGTGACCTTATGGGTCGCTGGGAGGGCTGGCGCCCTCGGTGTTCTTCGAACTCGGGAAAGCCCAAGGACGGAAAGCGGCCCGGTCGGCAGGCCAGAACCCTAACGTCAGAGCGGGTAAGGGTTTTGTTGAGCTTGCCCTGCTCGTCAACGCAAGCCCACCGTCCTTCCGGGCTCGGTGGTGCGCTTCCCTGAGCCAATGCCCGTCCATGGGATGAGCGAGGAGCGTGAACGCCACGTTGGGTGCCCTCTTCGCTACCCCGCTGTAACGGAGGCTTCGGAAAGATGGGGGCAGTTCACGCATTCATGTTGCCTTCAAATGTAGGCGGGTGTGTGGAAAAAGCATCGCCCGGGTGATAGATGTTTCCCATTACGCCAACACCTGGGAAGGGGGCGTTCACCGAACTCCTTCCCTTACGGCAGCCAAGCAAGCCAAACCGGCACGCAGTCATGCGGGCACGCGGGCACGCAGGGAAGGAACTCGGCCTAGGATGAGTGGCCCGCTGAACGACAAAATGTCAGGAATTCTTTCCCTGACCGATTGCGTGGCACCCGAAACCGCCCGTTCCCACGGGCGGCGTCGGGTGCAGGGGGACGCCTTGGGCGCCCCTGGCTGCACGTCCATTACCGGCTCCCCGCTGCCGGTGGCAGCAACACCGCGATGGGCAACGTGCCAGTTTCGGAATCGTACGACCAGATGGTCGTCGAGGACGGGAGCGGTGGTGCCATAGCGGACACGCCGAAGTGTCCTTGAAACTCAACATTCAAAGCAGCAGCTGTTAACGCTTACGCAGGAAAAAAGAATGCTCAATAAATACACGAGCTCCACGTTCGATCTCGCCAGATTGATGGCCGCGGTAGTCGTCCTCCTGGGTTCGACCCCCGCTGATGCCATGAACATGATCAGCCTCACCCCAAACGATCAATCCGTGCAGGTCGGCTCGGATTTTACGATCGACCTTTACATGGACTTCGACGACGTGACCATCGGTGGGGGCGTTGAAGTCATGTTCGACCCGCTGGTCACGTTCCAATCCTTCGATTTCGACCCGGGCTTCTCGGCAAACTTCGGAATGACGGGTCCGACTCCCGGAGAAAACGTCTTACCCCTCGAGATCGGGTTCGGCTGGCTTCTCTTTTCGCCGATGGGCGGGGAGACGGGTCTGCACACCGTGGGCCAATTGACATTCAACGCGGTCGGACCGGGCGCGGTGGCGATCGTCTCGACATCGTCGAGCGCAATGATCCCAGGTCCGTACTACGGACCGGCGGATCCAATGAGTCCGATGGATGTCCAGTACGGCGGCGCGACCGTCAACATCGTCAGCATCGTTCCCGAGCCCCAGAGCGCTCTCCTGCTCGGATTGGGACTCATTGGCCTGGCTCGGGTCGGGCGTGTTCGATCCTTCGTGAACTAGACATCGACACCGGTCCTGGAAGGGGCATGCCAAAACTCCGCTGAACTGAACTCGATGCGATGCAATCGCCAGCGCGAGTTCGACCCGTAGTCGTAGCTCCTTCTCTGCATACGCGTACTTTCCACTGGGAAGGGGCTGCTCCCACACCCCAGACGCATCGTGGTGTCCCCTTCCGAGATGTTCAGACAGTTTGAGAGGACTCAGCACGGCTCTGAATACGTCCTGTCGGCGAATCCCGATTCACCCCGTCTCTCGTACTTCCTTCCTGCTGTTATCGCCGGCTGTGCGACGCTGCCCCGACTAGGCGCTCTTCTCGGGGTCCGTCTCGGGAAGGTGAAAGAGATACCCGGTACCGTGGCGCGTCTCGAGCAGCTGGTCGTAGCTCCACGGCCGCAGGGCCTGGCGCAGGGCCGCGATGTGGACATCGACCGTGCGCGGACCCACGTGCATCCCCGCTCCCCAGACGGCCTGTAGCAGATCGTCGCGCCCGTGCACTCGCCCGGGGCTGCGCAGGAAGAAATGCAGGAGGTCGTACTCGATGGGAGGCAGGGCGACCTGCTCGCCGCGCACGAACAGCGCCTTTTGCTGCACGTCGAGGCGCATGTCCCCCACCTCGATCACGCCCGTCTCGTCCACCGGCGAAGCCCGGCGCAGCACCGCGCGGATCCGCGCCAGCAGCTCGGCCGAGGAGAAGGGCTTCTTGACATAGTCATCCACCCCCGACTCGAAGCCCTCGAGCATCTCCGCCGGCTCGCTCTTGGAGGTAATCATCACCACCGGAATCGTCCTGGCGCGCGGGTCCTCCTTCAACGAGCTCAGGAACTCGATCCCGCTCGTCGCCGGCATGACCCAGTCGAGCAGGATCAGGTCGGCGGGCTCTTTCGCGAGCTGGGCCTGGGCTTCTTGCACGTCGCCGGCCAGGAGGACCGTGAAGCCTCCCTTGGTCAGTATTCGCGAGACCAGCTTGCGAATGAGGGGGTCGTCATCGACCACCAGGATTCTATGGCCGCTTCCGGACATGTTTCCAGTTTACATCCATCTGCTCTGGCGGTCGGAAATGCCGGCCGCTCGTCCAGGCCCCGGCAGCAGCCGTCGCGCACCCCGCGAAGCGAGTCGCCGCTTCATCGAGGTTCCCGGAGGTTGTCGTTCGAGGGCGAGGGGGTCGGCGTCTGCAGGCGCGCGACGATCAGGGCGATCTGGACCGCGAGCTGGGCGAGCTTGGCGTCGATGCCACGGGGGGGCTTTCCGCTGGGCTGCCAGCTCGAGCAAGCGTGCCATCCCGGTGAGCGCGTCGATCCCGAGGAAGAGCGAGCTTCCCTTCAGGTTGTGGACCTGCCGGGAGATCTCGTCGAAGTCCGCCCGGTCGAGCGACTGGCGGAGGGCTGCGATCGTGTCGAGCGCGGCCGCCAAGAACTCCTGGAGATACTCGACCGCTCCGCCGGTGATGCGTTCATCGGAGTCCGAATCTCGTGGCTCCTACTCATCAGGAAGATGTATCCCACAGGGATCTGCCGTGTGCATACGGATCAGGGGCAACGCGTAATGGTGTAGAATTCGGTACAGGAAAGGTCAATGCTCATTCGAAGCCTCGTGCTCATCACGACCTTGTTCTTCAGTCCTGGTGCCGCCGTAGCGGGTTCACTCACTGGACCGATCCTCGACGCGGGCCTGCGGGTCGAGATCGAAGACGCAATGCAGCTCCCCGCGACTTCGCCCGCGCCTCCTCGCGCGCGGGTGAACGTCCTGCGCGAAGCACCCGACGAGAGCGACCGCATATTCGTCAACGATCTCCGTGGCCCCCTGTACGTCCTCGACGACACCACACTGCACCTCTACCTCGATCTGAGCGCCGAGCTTCCGCTCAAGACCTCGCCCAATATTGGAACCGGTTTCGCGAGCTTTGCCCTGCATCCCGACTTCGAGAGCAACGGACTGTTCTATACCGTCCACACGGAGGCGGTGGGCGCCGTATCGCCCAATCTCGGGCCGGCGCTTCCGTCGCCGATCAATCAACACTCGGTGTTGAGTGAATGGTGGGCCGTGGATCCGGAAGCCAACGAATTCGTCGGAACCCGGCGCGAGCTCATTCGCGTGGCCGCGATTTCCACCAACCACAACATCGGCGAGATCGCATTCGACCCGACGACCGACTGCGACGATCCGGACTACGGCCTTCTCTACATCGGCTCGGGGGATTATGGCAGTGTCCACGCAGGAGAACCCGACCAGCTGCAACGCCTCGACAGCGTCTATGGGGCTGTACTGCGGATCGATCCGCTGGGGGATCCGTTCGTGCGCGGCGGTGTCCTCTACGACTACGGAATTCCCGCCAGCAACCCCTTTACCGGCGTGCCGGGCGCCCTCGGCGAGATCTTCGCGTTCGGATTCCGCAACGCGCATCGCCTCTCCTGGGATCGCGACGGAACGCTTTTCGTGAGCGACATCGGCGAATCCCAGGTCGAGGAAGTCGACCTGGTGATGGCCGGCGACAATCACGGCTGGCCGAAGCGCGAAGGCAGCTTCGCGATCGACGTCGAGACGAACCCTCGCGTCGTCTTCCCTCTCCCCCCTCAGGATCCGCTGCCCTACCGCTACCCCGTCGCCCAGTACGATCACGAGGAGGGGCGTGCCATCGCAGGTGGTTTCGTATACCGCGGAAAGGCGATCCCCGCGCTGCGGGGACGCTTCGTTTTCGGCGACATTCCCACAGGTCGAATCTTCTACGCAGATGCGGACGCCCTGGTGATGGCGGATGACGACGAACCCGACACCACGGCGCAGATCTACGAGCTGGGTCTACGGAGGGACGGCGCGCCCGTGACCCTGCTGTCTCTCGTCCGGTCGGCCACCGGACCGCCCAACGTTTACCGAACGGATCTGCGCTTCGGTGTCGACGAGGACGGAGAGCTCTACGTCACGACCAAGCAGGACGGTTTCATCCGACGCTTGTTGCGAGACACACGCCCCGCCTGCTCGAACGAATTCGACGACGACGGTGATGGGTTCACCGATTTTCCCGATGACCCCGGCTGCCGCGACGCGATGAGCGTCAAGGAAGACCCTCGCTGCCAGGATGGCCGCAACAACGATCGCCGGCGCGGCACCGATTTCGACGGCGGCGAATCGGTGCTCGGTGTCGGCCGCGGCGACCCGCGTGGCCCGGATCCTCACTGCGTGGGGAGACCTTGGCGGGACAGAGAAGCCAACTGGAAACGGAGGCACTGGCGCTGGCGGCGAATCCTCGAGCACTGGAAGCAGCGTCACGATCGTCGCCGCCACGGCGTTCGAGATCACTCGAACGTCCGAAACTGGCGCAGATACGACCGATAGCCCGCAGCGGCTATGACCCGGCGGCCGTCTACACCTCACACCCGATCCAGGACCACGGCGTCCAGTTCCGCCTCGCGTTCCAGTACTGAGGCGGTCGACCCGAACACGGGGATGCCGTTCCCGACGAGATGGCGGCCGTATCCTGGAGCGCTCAGCGGAGCTGATAGAGGGTCATCCGCTCGGTGCGACCGCGGATCTCCACGTCCCGGTGGACGACCGCCTCGGGGCGCGGCTCTTCGAGGTGGGACCAGACCGCGTCGGTCACCAGCAGCGTGGTGTCGAATTCCTTGTTGAGCGATTCGACGCGCGAGGCCACGTTCACCACGTCGCCGATCAGGGTGTACTCCTTCCGGCGCGAGGACCCGATGTTGCCGGCAATCGCGTGGCCGGCGTGGATGCCGATGCCGATGCCGAGCGGGGGCAACTCCTGACTCGCGACCCGCGCCTCGAGCTGGTCGCAAATTCCCATGGCCGCGGCGAGGGCGTTGGCTGCGTCCTGGCCGCCTGAGAAGGGCGCGCCGAAGATCGCCATGAAACCGTCGCCCAGGAACTTGTTCACGATGCCCTGGTGGCGGTCGATCTCGTCGACCATGAAGGAGAAGAGGTCGTTGAGCAACTCGACCACCTCTTCGGGTGAGTGGCTCTCGCTCCGGGTGGTGAATCCGCGGATATCCAGGAAGAGTACGCTCACGTCGCGCAACTCGGTATCGGAACCGGTGCCGCGCTCCAGCAGCCGCTGCGCCACCTGGGGCGAGACGTGGCGGCCGAAAGTCTCCAGGATCTCGTGCTGGCTGCGCTGAGCCTCCAGCATCCCATTGGTCAAGCGCCGTCCGATACCGATGACGCCGGAGGTGGCCAGCGCCGCGAGGTTCAGGTTGGTCAGGAAGATGATCACCTCGTCGATGGGCAGCTGCTCCGGCGACACGAAGTCGAGCACGAGGTACGCGGCCGACGCGCACACCACGATCGCAAGCAGCGCGCGCGTGTGGAGCAGCAGCCCGTGCATGACCACCACGAGAAAGAAGGCCAGGGGCGCGGTGGTTCCGCTGCCACCCAGTACGAGTGCTACGCACAAGACGATTCCCACGTCGATGGGGACCGCCACGTACGCCATCCACTCTTTCGGTGGACCGCGGCGAATCGCGCGCAGGATCAGCCACGCCGAGACGAAGCCGAGGCTCAGGATGCCAAGGCCCTGGATCGTGAACTCGATGGGGTCGATCTTCAGCACGGGCCCCGTGAGGAAGATGACGGACGCAAAGGCGATGTACCCGGTCAGGCGCACCCGGTGCATCGTGCGGAGGCCCTCGCGCAGGTTGGTGCGCTCGGCGACCTTCGCGTCGACCAACTGGCTCAGCTCACCGGGGTTTTCCGAAATTGTGGCATTCGACATTCGGATCTGACCTGCTCCGTCTTTCGTATCAGTTATTGTGCGCGTCCGGCCAGATATTTTTCGTTCCGCGGTCGAGGCCACCGGGTCGTCTCGGGGAGGCTTTGACGGGCCTCGAGGCGCTTCGGATCGACGGATCGGGTAGTGGATACTCTCGGTGCCAATCGATTAATTTCTACGAAACCACTGGAGCGAGCATGACGGTAGAACGCGATCGCCATGGCTTCGATGCACCGGCCCCGCTCGGGCATCCCGGACGGGTGGGCCTCCCGGATGGACACTCGACCGGCCCGGAGGTCGGAGAGCGGCTTCCAGACTTCAAACTCCCGGATGCCCATGGGCGGCTCGTCGATTATCACGAGAGCCGCGGCCGGGCGAAGTCGGTCGTGGTCTTCTTTCGATCGGCGGTCTGGTGACCCCCTTGTTGGACGCAGCTCGGTGAGCTGCGCGACGCATACGAGAAATTCCAAGCCGCGGGAATCGAGCTCTACACGATCTCGTACGATGACCAGAAGGTTCTCCTGGAGTTCAGCGAGAAGCAGAACATTCCCTTTCGGCTGCTCTCCGACATCGACTCCGAGGTGATCCGCCGCTACGGCATCTTGAACGACCAGGTCGGGCGCGGGGATGCATTCATCGAGGGCATTCCCTATCCGGGGGTCTACGTGACCGACGAAGAAGGAATCGTCGTCGCGAAGTTCTTTCACGATACCTACAAGAAGCGCGACAGTCCGGAGATGCTGATCGACGCGGCCCTCGGGCGACTCGTACTCTCGGAAGATGTACCGAGCGTGAGCGGGGGAGACGCTGAGGTTCGGATTTCGGCCTCCATCCACGGTGGGAAGGGCACGCTCCGCCAGGGAATTCGCCGGCAACTCGTGGTGCGCTGCGAACTGGCAGAGGGGGTCCACATCTACGGCGAACCGGTGCCGGAGGGAATGATCCCGACGACCGTCACTGTCTCTGGCCCGCCCGGACTCGTGGTCGAGGATCCAGTCTTTCCACCGACGGAAACCTTGCGACTGGAGAGTATGGGGATGGAACTCCCGGTCTGGAGCGGCACCGTCGACATCGTCGTGCCCTTCTACCCGGTCGGAGAACTCGCGAGCGAGACGCGTCCCCTGGACATGGATACGGCCGAGATCGAAGTTGGCCTTCGCTACCAGGCCTGCGACGACGCGGTCTGCTTTTCACCCAAGACCGAGAAGCTTGCGTTGCAACTGGATCTCGACGTAATCGACGTCCCCGCTCTCGGGCTCCACATGGGGCACGGCCAGCGCGAGGCGAGCTTCAGTGCTGCGCCGCATATGGCGCGGTTGATACTGCGCAAATTCCGCGAGTACCCGTTGGGACTGCCGCGTTTCCTCTTGAAGGTCATCAGGCTCGAAATCGCCGCAAAGCGGCGGAGTCTCCTGGGGTAATGGGCGAGTCCCACGGCGCCCCGAGTGCTCACACCAGGCCATGGTGAAGGACCGCGACGAAGCAGTGACTGATGGGCGCGTACGGATCCACGGCGCGAGCATCTCCTACTTCACGGGAAAGCTCGAAGTCTATCTGCGGTACAAGGAGATTCCTTACGATCTCGTACCGGGCCGTCCCGATCAGGTTCGCAAGCACGCCGGTGCCGCGCAGATTCCCGTCGTCGAGCTTCCCAATGGCCGCTTCATCACGGATACCACCCCGATCATCAACTGGTTCGAGGAGGAGCATCCTGACGCGCCGGTGCTACCCGAAGATCCCCTGCAGGCATTCGTGTGTCGGCTCATCGAAGACTACGCAGACGAATGGCTCTGGCGCCCGGCAATGCACTACCGCTGGAGCTACGACGTCGACAAGCACGCGCTCTCGCGCAAGATCGTCCGCGAACTCACGCCGGACATTCCCGTGCCAGCCGTCCTCAAGAGATTCTTGATCCGGCAGCGCCAGCTTCGAATCTTCGTCACGGGCGACGGAGTGGACCAGGCGACGCGCCCGCATGTCGAGGGAAGCTATTTACGCGCCCTCGACATGCTTTCTGCAATCTTCGCGCGGCGTTCCTTCGTGGTGGGGGAGCACCCAACACTCGCAGACGTCGGCCTCATGGGACCCATGCTTCGCCACTTCTCTCACGACCCCACGCCGGCCGCAATCATGCAGGACCGAGCACCTGCGGTATGGGAGTGGGTCGCACGCATGTGGAATGCAAAGGCCAGCAAGCTGAGCAGTGGTGGGCTGGTTACCGGCGTGCCCAGCGACCTCGAGCCGCTGCTCACGGAGATCGGGGAGACGCACCTCGAGTATCTGTCCGCCAACGCGATCGCCTGGCAACGCGGCGACGACCGCTTCGACGTGTCCATCCAGGGAGCCCCCTATCGCCGAGTCCCCACGTCTCGCTATCGCGTCTGGTGCCTCGAACAACTCCGCAAGCGATTCGCAGATCTACCGGAGTCGGCGGCCGCGGAAGCGCGCGGGCTCCTCGAGAAGAATTGTTGCTGGGATCCGCTGTGGCAGCCCGAAGAGGTTGCCTCCGGTCACGACCCCGACGGGCGCGCGCCGTTCGTCGAAGGTCTCGAGGTTCTCACCGCGCGTGGGGCACGAGCGCGCAGAGGCTGATCGCGGAGGCGAGCCGTAGCGTCGCGTTCCTTGCGTCTTCCGAAGCATTCTCGATCTTCCCGCTGGTTTGTCCTCTGGCGTGGCTGGCCTCAACTCCACGCCACGCTCGAAGGGTGCGCCGCCTCTTGCGACCCGGCTGCGTCGTCCTGCTCGATGACGTCCATCGATCCGAAGAACTGGAGATCGTCAACCGTTGGGCCGACCAGCGGGGCTCGCCGTTTGACCTCACAGGATCCGAAAGACGCTTCGCGTCGCTCACGCTTCCCGAGTAGCGTTCACCGACCGTGCGGTGGGGACTGCTTGCGGGCCTCGCCTACGCCTCGGATTGCAGCGGAACTCTCACCATCGTCGATCTCCCAGGAGGACGAAGACCGCCCGGACTTCCCCGAGTTCGGCCGGCGCGCGCTCTTCGTGTGCTGCGATGCGCAACGGCGCCGCAGCGCTCGGTCGGATGACCCAAGCGCGGGCGCGCAAAATTTGCGCTCTGAGAGACGGAGCGCGAAAAATTTGCGCTGCTCGTTACGGTTCGTCGTTCCTAGAGGCGTTCATAACGCATCCAGATTCCGTTCCCTTGCGTCGAAAGCTGTGGTTGCAATCCACGCGGCTCTCGATGAAAAGAGAAATACACAATATTGGGATTTGGTGGGAGAATGGTTCTCCCTGGGAGGGGATGTGGGTCTTCTTGCACAAAAGAGACCGATTGAACCCCCCATCCGACCTGCTCGAGTCTTCGTCGCTCGGGCTGGATGAGAGGGACCGATGGAGCTCAAGACGGTGCTTTTGTTCGCGCACGAGTGCGCGCCNTACCATCATGCCGAGGGGACGATTGGCGCGCAGCGGCCCGCGCAGTTCGCCGCGCACCTGCCGGAGTTCGGCTGGCGCGCGATCGTCGTATGCTGCGATGGGAAACGGCGCCGCGTCGCAGGGCGAGGCGATCGCGAAGCTGTCGAGACCGAGGTGGCGCAACGCCTGGCCGAGGCGGATCCGGAGACCTCGCTGATCGTGCCCACGCCGTCGCTCACGAGCGATGGAGCNATCGACGCAGCCTGGACCCGCCTGCACCAGCGCGCGGACACTGGCGTGCTCTCCGCCCCGCGCCGCATGCTCACCTTAGCCAAGTACCCGCTCGGCGATCAGTCGCAGCCGTGGCAGCCGTGTGCGCGTTGGGCAGCCGAGGTAATCGCGCGCGAGTGCGCGATCGACGTTTGCGTGGGGGAGCACGGTCCGGATGCGGGACTCTTCCTGGCGCGCTGGTTCCACGAATCCCACGGCGTGCCCTGGGTCGCAGACTTCCGCGATCCCATCCTGCGGCCCTTCGAGGGCGTACTCCACAACGTCTACCGACCGTTCGCCCGCCGCCTGGTCGCCACGGCGGAACACGTCGTGAACGTGACCCCGTACTGGGCCGAGCTCGACCACGATCTCTTCGCCGTGCCCACCACCTGCATCCCGAACGGTTTCGATCCCGCGGAGTTTCCGCCCGATGACCCCGATAAGCCCGATGAGCCGGATGGGTCCGATGAGACCTTCACGGTCTCCTACACCGGCAACCTGGTCCGGGAGCAGCCGATCGAGCTCGCGTTGGAGGCCTGGGCCGCGTTCGTCAGCACCCTGGCGCCCGACGAACGCGAGAGCGTCCGCCTCGTCTATCGGGGCTACTCGCTCGATCGCGTGCGAAGCGCCGCAGCCAACCTGGACCTCGGGGCGACACTCGACGCCGGTGAGCGCATCGCTCGCGACGAGGCGCTGCGCCTTCTGCAGCGTTCCGATCTGCTGTTGCTCTTCTCCGCGGCGGACTCCGATCAGAGGTCCTGCCTCTTCCATGGCCTCTACCCGGGCAAGGTCTTCGAGTACTTCGGAGCGCGGCGCCCCATCCTCTGCGTGCCCGGAGACAACGGACAACTCGACGCGCTCCTCGAGGAGACCCGTACCGGTGTGATCCGCACAACGCTCGACGACATCGCGGGTTTCTTCACCCAGGCCTTCGCCGAATGGCAACGGGGGGGCCGCGTCGGCTACGCACCCGACGAGGCCGCTGTCGCGCGCTACGAGCGCCACGCCCAGGCTCGCGTCTTCGCGTCGATCCTCGACACGGTGGCTCAGTCGCGCGCAAAAGCAGCTTGAGCGCGTCGGTTCGCTCGATGCCCGCCACGTGTGCGAGCGCATCGGCGTCCGCGCCTGCGTGACGATCCTCCGGAAGTCCCGAAGCGCCGTCTGCGCACCCTGGCCCACGCAGAACCCGGCCGGGAAGGCGGGACCCAGCCGACCCGCTCACTCCCGAGGACACGCCTGGGCGAGCGCCCCAGGACGCTGAGGCCGGGGGGATTCCCCCGTCGAGTCGATTTGGCCGACCAAGCGCCGCGGTGCCGAGCGCTATGTTGGTCTGCGCCCCATGTCGGACGGAAATTCCTACAGGCGGATTCTCGGTACATCAGCCGTCATCGGCGCGGCATCCATTGTCAACATGGTGACGTCCATCGCACGCGTCAAGGTGCTGGCGCTCATGCTCGGGCCCGCGGGAATAGGGTTGTTGGGCATGTACAACACCATCATGAGCACCGCCGGGGCTGTTGCGGGAATGGGGTTCCGCTACAGCGCGGTGCGGGAGATCGCGAGCCAGATCAGCGCCGGGAACGATCAGGCTTTGGCGGATCTTCGCGCGGCGCTGCGCTACGTGATGTTTCTGCTGGGTCTGATCGGCGCGGTATCGGTGTACGCATTCGCCGGATATCTGTCGGACTGGTCGTTCGGAGACCTGTCTCACACCGCATCCATTGCGATCCTCTCGATTGGCGTCGGCGTCACCGTGCTGTCCGGTGCGCAGACCGGACTGTTGAGCGGTTACCGCGATATCGCAGCGCTCGCCTATGTCACGGTGATCGGTGCCGTGTCCGGTGCCCTGCTGGCGATCGTCCTGATCTGGTGGTTGGGAGAGTCGGGAATCGCTCTCGTGGTGACCTGCACTGCCGCGGTCCCGTTTCTGGTCGCGATCTATTTCACTTTCAGGCAGCCCAGGCCCAGACGCGGCCCAACCTTGTCGGGAACCCTGGTGCAGTCCTGGAGACTGTCGCGTCTCGGCATCGTGGCCATGAGCACGAGCTTCATGGTCAATGTAGGCGTCCTGGCCGTTCGCAGTCTGGTCATCCGTGAACTGGGGGAGGTGGCCAACGGCTTCTTTCAGGCCGCGTACGGGCTATCCGTGATGGCGGTGGGAATTCTCCTGACCTCGATGGATGCCGACTTCACCCCGCGGGTCTCGGAAAAGATCGCGGAGCCCGATGAGGCCGAACGGCTGGTGAACGAGCAGGCGGAAGTGTTCTTCTTTGTCGCCGGGCCCCTGTTCCTCGGACTTCTCGCCTTCGCGCCGTTGATCATCAACCTGCTCTACTCGTCCGATTTCGTTCCTGCCACTCCGCTATTGCGTTGGTTCGTGATCGGCCTCCTGGTCAAGGTCGCCGCATTTCCACTCACCGTCTACCTGTTCGCCCTGGCTGCGAGAAGGTGGATCGTCGCGTGCGAAGCCAGCTGGAATGCCCTGTATGTGTTGATCGTGTGGGCCGGCATCGAAGATCTCGGCTTGGCCGCGGTGGGAATCGGTTTTGTGGTCTCTCAGATCTGGTACCTGGTCATGGAGCTCTTCGCGATTCGGGTAACCGGTGGGTTTCACTGGAGTCGTACGAACGTCTCCCTGGCCGCGATCTATGCCGCGCTCTGCACGGGTGTGTTCGTCGTCTCGGAGTATTCTGTCGTGGCCGGGTATGCATTGGGCGCCGTCCTCACTCTCGCCAGCGGCGCTTACGGGATCCGCGCGCTGGGAGATCGTGTGGGAGTCTCCAATTTTCCCAAGAAGGCGATCGAGAAGCTGTATCGGCTGATGTTCGACCGTCGGCGTTAGGCGCCTGACCCCGGATTGGCGTGGGAAGGTCCGGGCGCGTCACAGGCAGCGCTGTGCCTCGATCTCAGCGAAGCGGCGAGATCCTCGGCACATCGACTTATCTCTCTGGTCGGGATGAAGAATTCAGTTGGCTTAACGGCGTTGCGCATTCGCTACCAATCAATGCAGCAATTACCGTGCTTCGTTGTCATGGGAATGACGTTCCACGGAACGTCAGGCCGTTGAGACATCCGAAGCCACCCGCTGACGGGATGCAGCCCAATACAGCTTAGAGATCGAGATCCTTCGGCGGCTCTTCGAACGCGAGGAAGCGGCGCTTGATCTTCCAGTCTCCGTCCTGCTTGACGAGCTGATCGTGGTAGACGCCGGTGACGCCGGGCTCGGCTACGGCGCCCGGCGTCAGCGCCATCAGGTAGAGGCTCGCTGTCGCCGTGTCGCCCTCCCCTTCGACCAGCAGGTTGCTGGTCCAGTGGCGGACCCTCCCCTGCGCGTGCTGGCAGAACTCGAGGAGTTCCGCGCGGCCGTGGCAGTGCGTTACCGGCCGGGCGTCGAACTCCCCGTCCTCGGTGAAGCAGTCGGCCCACATCTCGGGGTTGCCGAGGTCGATGGCGTGGTTGTAGCGGGCGATCAGGTTGAGGATTGCGAGATGATCCTCGGCAGCGAGCGCCATGCTCTCCTCCTGGCAGGACCGAGGCGACGACCGGTCGTGGCCCAGCATATCAGGGAGCGACGCTGCGGCGCGTGCTCTCTTGCCGACATGGACCCGGCCGCCGCCCTCCTGGTCCCAGTCGAAGTGGATCTGGGCAAAAGCGGCGCGCCCTTCCGGAACGATCGCGGTGCTGACGGCCTCGTACCGGATGTTGGGGATCCCCGAGAGTGTGGCCTGGCTCTAGTGCCCGAAGATGTCAGCGGAATGCTTCGTGTCGAGATATTCCTTGGCGAGCGCGATGCGACCGTCTCGGATCCGGAATGCGATGTGGTAGAAGTTGCGGTAGTCGTCACCCTTCGCGGTCTTCGCCTCGAGGATGAGCTGGACGCTGGCCCAGTCTTCGTCCGCGACGATCTCCTCGATGATGAACTTCATGGGGTCACTCGAGGAGTACTGGCCGAGGCCCCCACCGATGAGTTCGAGCACTGCCGCCTTCCCCTCGTAGGTACCTCCGTTCTCTGAGCCCGGCGGGACCCACCAGACGATGTCGTCAGCGAATAGATCCGAGAAGCTCGGGTCACCGCGACCGATCCGGTCCAGATACTCACGGATCAAGGCCCTGTTCTCGGGTGCTCCCACGTCTTGCCTCCCTCTGGGCCGCACCTCCCGGTGACGCCCTCTTTCGGTTTCTCAATACGGCAGCTTCCCGTCCGCGGGAATCGTGTAGGCCTCGATCAGGAGACCGTCGGGATCCTCGAACAGGAACTGGAAGCCGTCGTTGCCCTCGATGAAGTTGCCCCGGGTGTGCTCGCGCACGACGACCCCCCGTGCCTTGAGCTCCTCCAGGGTGCCGGCCGGGTCCTTCATGCCGACCGTGAAGTGGGACAGACCGAGGAAGTTCACTTGGGGCGGGGCAGCCAAGGGCGGGCTTTCGGGCTTCTCGAAGTGGATCAGCTCCAGCCGCTGGTCGCCGTTGCGGAGGAGCCAGACCGTCAGCTCGCAGTCGCCAACGTCCATCACGGCGCTGGGACCCGGACCGCTGTAGTGCTGCTCGGCTTCGACCTCGAAGCCAAGGACGTCTCGGTAGAAGGGAACCGACTGCGACGGGTCCGAGATACAGATCGAAACGTGCAGGAAGCTGTCGACGGGCACCGGCTCTCCCGCGGGCACCGACGGGCCCGCACAGACTTGTAGTATAGAATGGGAGCGGATCGAGAATGCCAGCGCGAGCTGGCGAGCTGAAGAAAGAGACCATGTACAAGGGCTACCGCTACATCGACAGCGATTCGCACATCCTCGAGCCGGAGGATATCTGGGAGCGCTATCTCGAGCCCGAGTTCCGCGAAGAGGCTCCGCGCACGGTGGCGCACTGGATCTCCGCTGCGGAGCATGGTCTTCCGGAAGAGATCGATGGCGTCGCCTACCACCAGGAGACCCACGTCGCCGGTGAGAGCATGCCCGCCTTCGACACCGGCTACCCGATTCCCGGCGCCTTCCAGTTGCCCGGCTGCGCGGAGGTGTACGACGAATACCGGCAGATGGGTTTCTCGCCCGAAGTCTACAAGCTGGTCCTCGAGCGCAGCGGTATCGACTACATGGTGCTCTACCCGACGGCCGGCTTGACCATGAACTGCGCGGTGGGGATCAAGCCGCAGCAGGCGGCGGCCCATTGTCGCGCCTACAACAACTGGCTCGCCGACTTCTGCCGCGGCTCGGATCCGCGCCTGGTTGGCATCGCCGCCATCGATCTGCGCGACCCGGCCATCGCGGCCGCCGAAGCACAGCGCTGCGTCCGGGAGCTCGGCTTTCACGGTGTCCAGATCAATCCCGAGCCGCTGCCCGACGTTCCGCCCATCCAAGACCCACGCTATGACGATCTCTGGAGCACGATCGAGGAGCTCGGGGTTCCCGTTGCCATCCATCTGGCGCCGATCTCGCCCCACAACGTTGCGCGCTACTACTTCGGGCCCTGGCACATGGGGATCGGTGCGTCGGCCTTCATCCTCGGCAACATGTCGGCGAGCGTCTCACTGATCCTCGGAGGTGTCCTCGAGCGCCACCCGAGATTGCGCATCGTGCACCTCGAGACCGGTTGTGGCTGGGTGCCGTTCTGGCTGGAACGGATGGAGGCCGGCATCCTCGGCAGCACGCGGGGCGTGGTCCCGCTCGATCTGAGCCCCAGAGAGTATTTTCAGCGCCAGTGCTGTGTCGCTGCCGACCCCGACGACCCGTGGATTCCGCAGTTCATCGAGACCATGGGAGACGAGTGTCTGGTGACCAACACCGACTTCGGCCATCCGGAGGGCAAGGGCTACGTCCACGCCATCGACGACACGCTCGCCCTACAAGGAGTCGCGGAGGCGAGCCTGCGAAAGATGATGTGGGACAACGCTGCCGAGCTCTACGGTCTCTCGTAACGGGCTGCCGGCGTTCCGTCGGCCATCCATCGGGAAGGTCGAACTGCGGGACGTCCTCCACACAGACGACATCCTCGATTCACCCCGCGCGGTGCCGGGTTAGTCGGAGATGCCGTAGAGGCGCGCCGGGTTGTCCCACATGATCTGGCGCTTGGTCTCGTCGGAGATCCGGGGCAGGGCGAGGATGTCGTCGAGGGCGTGGATGTATCCCATTCCCTCGACGTGACCGAAGTCCGTCGCGGTGACGATGGACTCCGCGCCGAGCTGGCGCTCGACCTCTTCGATGCCGGGATCGTCGGGATCCGCCGAGATGAAACACTGCCGGTTGAAGTACTCCTTGGGGTGCATCGAAAGACCCGGCAGGCCGACCTTGCGCGCGTGGCCCGCGATGCCCGCGGCCATGCGGTCGAGCCAGAAGGGCACCCAGCCCGCTCCCGATTCCAGGAAGACGACCCGCAGCTCGGGGTGGCGCTCCAGCACCCCCCCGGCCACGAAGGAGAGACACGCCAACATGCAGCCCATGCTGAAGGCGGCGATCGGGCGGCCAATCCACCAGTCTGGGAAGTACTCGAGCCCGATCTGGCGGTTGGCCGTGCCGGCTCCGACGTGCACCCCGATCGGCACGCCGAGCGCCTGGCACTGGCTCCAGAGGGGATCGTAGAAGGGGTCGTGAAGGGGAATGTCGTTGACCGGCTCGGGGTTGATCGTGATCGCCTTGAAACCGAGCTCGCGGATACAGCGCCGGGCTTCCCGGGCTGCCTCTTCCGGATCGCGCAGATCGACGGCGCCCGCGCCGATGACACCCGGTCCCGCCGTCGAACAGAAATCGTAGAGCCAGTCGTTGTAGGCGCGCCGATAGGCAGCCGCGACCTCGGCGCTGAGTCCCTTGACCCCGGTCACGTAGAGGCCGACCGTGGGGTACACGACCATGTGATCGATCCCGGTGCGGTCCAGCAGGAGCCGATAGGCATCCGGCTCGAAGCCGCGCTCCATGAAATCTGCGTAGGCCTCCTTGAGCCCCGGTAAGGACGCGCCCATCTCGCGGGCCGGACCGAAGTTGGGCATGCGGTTGCCACACACGTCGATCTCGAGAAAGAAGCTCGGCCCGTCGCCTTCGTAGCCCACCTCGTGCCTGGGCATGAACTCCTTGTACTTCGGATCGAGGTAGCGCTCCCAGAGATTCGAGGGCTCCAGGATGTGAGCATCGCTGTCGATGTAGCGGTGCCCCTGGTACATCAGCTGACCATCTCGTAGCTGCGCAGGACCCGGCCGGGCATCGAGCCAGTCGCGTTGCCATCTTCGAAGGTCACCGATCCGTTGACGATCGTGTAGCGGTAGCCGTCGGCCTTCTGGATCAGGCGTCGCTCGCCGCCCGGAAAATCCGTGTCGAAGGTCGGCTCCGTGAGTCCCAGTCGATCGAGTTCGTAGACCACGATGTCCGCCGCCAGGCCCTCCCGCAGCACGCCGCGGTCGCGGAAACCGGCGATCCATGCGGGCAGCGCGCTCATCTTGTAGTGGGCGTCCTCGAGGCTCATGACCTGCTGGTCGCGCACCCACTCCGTGAGGAAATGGGTCGGCCAGGCGCTCGAAGTCTGGTAACGGGTGTGGGCGCCGCCGTCGGACAGGGAGATGTGGGTGCAGCGATGACCGATGATCTCGGGGTGGGGCACGTGCTGGTTGAGCCACGCGAATCGAGTGCGTAGACCCTCGTCGATCGAGAGGTCCAGGAATACGTCCACCGGGTGCCGTCCCTCCCGTTCGGCGATTTCGCCGACGGACTTGCCTTCGAGGGGGTAGTTCCTTTCCTCTGCGACCTCGATGATCTTGACGCTGCGCCAGGCCTCGGCCGTGCCGCGGTTCGTCTTCTCCATCTCTCGCCGCAGCTGAGGACGTCGCTCGGGATCCCCGAGACGTCGCAAGCGCTCTTCCACACTTCCCACGGTGGCGTCGAGCCAGGCGAGCATGGTGTCGAAGCCGTTGTAGTCCTCCATCGTGAAGGTCTGGGACACCGTGACTGCCATCGACTGGGCGTACATCGGAAGCCCGCGGCGGTGCATCTGTTCGAGCCAGTCGAGCTGCTCCCGGTGCATCTCCGGGGCGCCGGGGATCTGCATTACCAAGCCCCACTGCAACGGTCGTCCGCTGATCTCAGCGAGCTTGATCAGCATCTCCCGGTCCTTGTTCTCCCCCATCCGGTCGGGGATGTCTCGCGTCCAGCCGATGTGTCCCACGCCGAACTCGCGCAGGATCTCGGCCAGGGCAAAGAACTCTTCGTCTGCCGCCACGTGTGTCGGGAGGAAGCTCCCGTCCTCGGGACGATCTTCCAGGCTCTTGTCCGCGGAAAAGCCGAAGGCACCCGCCTCCATGCCCTCGCGGAACAGCCGCTTGATCTCGTTCATCTCGGCTTCGGTGAGCTGGGTGCGCTCGCGCGACTCCTCGACGCCGATCACGTAGGCGCGCAACGGGGAGTAGGGAACCAGCGAAGCCACATTCAGGCCGAGCTCCTGGCGATCCAGGCTGTCCAGATACTCCGGGAAGGTGACCCAATCCCAGCGCATGCCCGCGCGCATGGAGTCCATGGGGATGGCTTCGATGCGGCACATCATCTCCATGTTCGCTTCGCGGTCCTCGGGCCGCGTCGGTGCGAAGCCGAAGCCGCATTGCCCGATGGTGAGGGAGGTGACGCCGTGCCAGCCCGAGAGCGTGCAGTACGGATCCCAGTTGATCTGCGCGTCATAGTGGCAGTGGAGGTCGACGAAACCGGGCGCGACGATGCAATCCGTGGCGTCGATCTCCTGGGCGGCTCGGTCCCGGATGCGCCCGCTGATCTTGGCGATCCTTCCCGCCTTGATCGCGACGTCGGCCCGGAAGGAGGGGAGCCTCGTACCATCGACGATGGTTCCGTTGCGGATGATCAGATCGTAGGAGGACATGCTCGCTCCAAGCTGAGCCGGACGGGGTGAGACGGAGTCCCAGAGCGTCGGCCCGAATTCTATCGAATTTCGGACTCCGGAAAGAACCTCCCTCTCTCCTGGCTAGAGCGATCCGCCGGCAAAGTAGCGGCGCGGATTCTCGACCAGCATCGTGTCGATCGATCCCTCGGTGGCCCCCGCCTTCAGGAGATTGGGAACGAACTCCTCGAGCAAGTAGGTGAAGCGGCGCTTCGGCTGGGACTGCAGATGCGTCACCGTCGGTGGTGCGTCCTCGGGCCGGAAGTGCCAGCAGCCGATGTGGTCGTGGGAAAGGACGAGCTGGCGCTCGAAGCCGGCCCCGATCAGCTCGACGAGATTCGCGATCCGAACCTCGTCCGGCTGCAGCCCATCGATCCCCACCCCGTCGAAGCCGATGTAGCAGCCGCGCTCCAGCAGGCTCCGGTGGTAGGCGGTGTCGGGATTCCAGTCGCAGTGGCCGATGACGATCTGGTGGGCGGGCATGCCCTCCGCGAGCAGGATGTCGAGCTGCTCGTTGCCCATCGATCCCATCGTGGTGTGGGTGGTGATGCGCACGTCGAGCTCGAGGGCCGTGCGTGCCCCCGCGCGCAGCGCCTTCTCTTCGTGTTTTCCGATCGAGTGGGGTCCGGTCGCGCACTTGATCACCCCCGGCTTGACCCGGCGATCGCCGATCCCCTCGCGCAGCTCGGTGGTGTAGATGCGCTGGATCTGCTCCACGCCCAGCGCCCGGAAGTACGCGGGAAAGCCCGCCAGCTCGAGACCCTGTTCGATGTACAGGCCCGTGCTGCAGATGATGTGGACGCCGGACTCGCGCGATACGTCGGCCATGAAGTCGGGATCGCGGGCCAGCTCCATCGGGCAGGGATCGACGAAGGTCGATACTCCCAGCTCTCGCAGACGCGACAGACGCGCGACGGCTTCGGACAGCTCGGCTTCCCGATCGAAGTCCAGAGTGGTGTCGACCTCCCAGCCCGGGTAGCCGATCTTCAAGTGCTCGTGCATCAGCGTCAGGCCGAGAGTATCCACGGAGATGGAACCCAGCACGCTCTGTACTCGTTCGGTCATGCCGCGACTCCCTTGACCGGCAGGTGCCAAAATAGAGGCGGAAGTGTTGCGCCCGAGCTCTGCGGGAGTGAGCGCCCGCGACGGTCTCCCAACACTTCCACTCCAGGTGGTACGCGCCGTGGATGTTACTACGTGGGTGAGGTCGAGTTCGAATCCCGACCGAGCTCTGCCGAAGCCGAGCGCGCCGCGTGTGCACAATGGCTGCTACCCGGTCACACACATTCTATGCTGGAGGGAAGGGGCGCCGGCCCCGGCTCAATGAGGTGCAAGCGATGAGCGACGACTTCGTCTACGACCCATTCGTTCCGGAGTTCCACGACCAGGCTCACGCGATCTACCGGCGCCTGCGAGACGACTTCCCCGTCTACCACAACCCGGAGCGGAACTTCTGGGCGATCTCGCGCTTCCAGGACACCTGGGATGCGGTCAGTGATCCGAGCCGCTTCAACGTGGAGGGCATCGAGGAGGCCCAGACTCTCCTTCCCATGCTGAACTTCCTGGATTCGCCGCGCCACGAACGCCTGCGGGGCCTGGTGTCGCGGGCCTTCACACACCGGCGCGTGGAAGAGATGGAGCCGCGTGTCCGCGCCATCGCTCGGGAACTCCTCGATGGCTTCGTGCAG